>JARFRB010000114.1 GCA_029287455.1 Pelagibius litoralis
AGACCCTTGTTAGCTAGACGCGTAATCTGCCGTTTCAAAATGGCCCGCGGGGACTGGGAAATATCGCGGTGTCCGTTGTGGTCCATGATGTCGCAGATCACCATCGCTGACCCTGGCGCCCACGGCGCAATCCGGAGGGTCGAAAGGTCCGGCTTCATCATGTAGTCGCCGTAGCCTTGGGCCCAGCTGGCTGATGCGTAGCCCGGCACAGGCTCCATCTCCTGATCGACGGTCAGGAGGTAGTTGCAGGAGTGGGTTTCCTCGACGCCGGCTTCGAGGAAATGGCGGGCATGGAACCGCTTGCCCATTAACCGTCCCTGCATGTCGATCTGGGCCATGATGACGGTGTCAATTTCACCCGTGTTCACAAGGCCGGTGAGCTTGTCGAGCGAAAGCGGAGGAATCATCAAATGGACCTCTTCCTCAGGGCGCAGGTAGGTGACAGGAGTGGTCACCCGGCGCTTGTTGTGCGAACTCGCCGGCCCGACACTCCCATGAGGGAAGAGAGCGGATCCGGCGAGTCCGTTTCTTGGTCAGCTGTTGGTGTACGGAGGACCAGCCTGGTTAATGACCTCGTTATACTGGCGGAATATTCCAACGATCTTCTCTTCGATCTCACCTTCTTGGGCCACCTCATCCCAGAAATCTTTGGCGGCATTCTCGACCTCGGCCCATTCGCTTGCTGGAACGGTGCGCAACTGTAGCTTGTCACCCTCAGCTCTGAGCCGCGCTTCACCGCCCCAGTACCACTGGTTGCGATAGGTGTGGCAGGCCTCGGTTGCTGCCATGACGAGCTGCTTGAGGTGATCCGGCAAATCCGCCCACTGCTGCTGGTTCACGAACCACGAACCGATCCAGGCGCCGGAGATGTTGTTGGTGAGGAAGTAGTCTGTCACGTCGGCCCAACCTACGGCGTAGTCTTCGGTGATTCCCGACCAGGACATACCGTCAAGTTCACCTGTCTGAACCGCGACCTCGGCGTCCTCGTAGGGAATGTTCATCGGCACGACGCCGAATTTCGCGAGGAAGCGCCCGGCGGTCGGGAAGGTGTAAAGCTTTAAACCGTCGAGATCGGCAAGCGACGTCACTTCTTTCTTGGTGTTGAAGTTGCAGGGGTCCTGCCCCGCGGCCGATATCCACTCGACACCGACTTTGGCGTATTCCTCGTGCCAGATGTCGGCGAGACCATACTGGTTAAATAGTACCGGAACATCGAGGATGTGCTTGGTGGCAAACGGGAAGTAGCCGCCGAATTGGCGTAGCGGTGTAGGCGATGCCATGGAGTCGTCGTCCGAGTGGACCATGTCGATGGTGCCGCGCTGCAGGGCCTGGAAGAGTTCACCTGTTGGCACAATCTGGTTCGAGTAGAAGATCTCGATCTCCATCTCGCCGTTGGCGGCGTTGTTCACGTAGTCCACCATCGGCTTCGTAACGTGCTCTCCCAGCGCTGTTCCGGCGTAGGTTTGAAGTCGCCAGCGGATGGGCGATTGTGCCTTGACTATCGCCGGGGCCGCAAGCGTCGCCGGAGCGGCGAGAGCGGCACTTTTGAGAAATGTCCGTCTGTTCTGTGTCATCCTGATTCCTCCGATGTTGGTTGGATGATCTTTCTCCGACCCTTTAACCCGGGTTCTCGTTCATTTGTCGTAGATATACTCCGGAAGCCAAAGCGCGATTTGTGGGAAGATCATTACCATCGCCAGACCCAGCCCCATAACGACGACGAAAGGAATGATCGACCGGTAGATATCCCTGATCGAAATTTCGGGCGGTGCCATGGCTCGCATTAGGAAGAGATTATAGCCGAACGGCGGCGTCATGTACGCGATCTGGCATGTAATCGTGTAAAGCACGCCGTACCAAATCAGGTCGAAGCCCAGCGCACCGACCAGTGGGACGTAGAGCGGCGCGACGATCACTAGCATCGCCGTGTCATCGAGGAACGTGCCGAGCAGAATGAAACTCGCCTGCATCAGGATCAGGATCAACCAGGGGCTTAGGCCCAATTGCTCGGTGAATAGACCTTCGATGGCTTTGACCGCACCCAGTCCATCGAACACCGCACCGAAGGCCAGCGCCGCGAGTATGATCCACATGAACATACAGCTGACGCCTAGCGTCCGCCGCACCGAATTCTCAAAAACCTCGCGCGTCATACGCCCCTTCATCACGGCGGCGAGGAAAGCCGATATTGCACCCACAGCAGAGCTTTCGACAAGCGATGTCCAGCCGTTGACAAAGGGCACCATCATCACGAGAAAGATGAACAATGGCAGGAGGCCTGCTCGGAGCAGCCGGATTTTCTCCGCCCATCCGACATCTCTTTCCTGGGGCGAGAGGGCCGGGCCAAGCTGGGGAGTGATACGGCAACGAATGTAGATGTAGAGGACAAAGAGACCTGCCATCATCAGACCCGGTAGAACTCCGGCGAGCCAAAGCTGGCCGACTGGCTGGCGGGCGATCATGGCATAGAGGACGAGAACCACAGACGGCGGCACGAGGATTCCCAGGGACGAGCCTGCCTGGATCACACCTGTGACCATTAGTTTGTCGTAGTTTCGCCTCAGCAGCTCGGGCAGCGCGATTGTGGCCCCAATTGCCATACCAGCAACGCTCAGACCATTCATTGCCGAGATCAGAACCATTAACCCGATCGTGCCGATCGCGAGCCCGCCCGACACCCCGCCCATCCAGACATGGAACATGCGGTAGAGATCGTCGGCGATCCGGCTCTCGGAGAGGACATAGCCCATGAAGATGAACATCGGCAGTGTTAGAAGCGGGTACCAGTTCATTAGCTTGATCGCCGCCGAGAAGGCGAGGTCAAAACCGCCCCTGTCGCCCCAGAGCCCAACCGCCGCGACCACGGCTACGAAGCCGATCGCACCGAAGACGCGCTGCCCGGTAAACAGCATCAGCATCATCGAGCTGAACATCAGGACGGCAATCGCTTCGTAGCTCATCACGGCTCCTCGCCGCGGATGCGCAAAATGTCCTTGAAGAGCTCGGAAATCGCCTGCAGCAGCATCAGGAAGATGCCAAAGACCATCAGAAGCTTGATCGGCCAGAGATACGCTCGCCAGACCGAGTTGCTGCGCTCGAGAACGCCCATTTTTTCCGAAGCACCCTCGACCCCGCCGGTGATGAACCCGCCGATTATATTGCCGAAGAAGCTCAGGGGCTCGCCTCTGAAATCCCCCAGCGAATAGGATGCGGACGAAAGCCCGCCCCATAGAAGGACGACGAGGTAGGATATTAGAAAGAACACCGTGAAGGCATCGAACCATGCCTTCCGGCGATTGGACCAGTTACCATAGAACAAATCCATCCTTACATTCGAACCCAGCTGGATCGCGTAGGGTCCGCCTATCATGTAGTAGGCGACCATGGCGAACTGGGCGGTCTCCAACGTCCAGAGTGAAGGATTTATCCCGAGGCCGATGTCGCTACCGACCTTGGTGATTGTCGACCAGAACAGGATCACCATCATGGCGAAGATCCCGTACATCATTACCCGGCCGATCCGGTAGTTCATCGCGTCGATGGCGCGGACGTAATGTCGCATGAACCATGTCACCGCGACGCGCCCTCGTTAAGAGTAGCCACTGTGGACTGCATCCAGTTGGCCGAGTGGCAATCCAGCGTGTCGTCAATGCCAACGTTCCCGAGGTATTCGGGTGCGCGACGAGAGGCATGCTCACATATGACCAAGAACGGGCCCTTCCGCTCACTGCCTTCAATTTCCACAACTGTTCCTAACAACCCTGCCCCTGAACTTCACGCTCTCTCGAAATAGTCGACGGTCTCATGGAAGCTGTCAATCTGGTATCCCCAGATACGTTTTTCAGACATTTCTCGACCTGGGAGATGTTGAAGCCTCTTTGGGCCCCCGAATTGAAAGGCCAAAGTTGTGGAGATCTTCGAGCAATACAACGCTGACATGGAAAAGGCTGGGTGGCCCTACCGCTACGGCTGATCTGGCGGCGCTTCGTTGCTTCCGATAAAGGGTCGGCCTCCTCTCGGGGGCGGCCTTTTCATATATATTTGGTATGCAGGACCGCCTTAGATAATTGCCTAGCCGTCTTCGCTTGATGCATCTAGCGCCTTTCTCTCGCCGAGGTCTTCCTCGCTGGCCGTGGTGTCCGGCTTGAAGTAGAGCCACACCAAAAGGCCGATGAAGGCGAAGACCTCCAGATTCATGATGCTGTCCAGCCAGGGATTGATGGTCATTTAAGATGCTCCCTTTTCAGGACCTTGAGCAGACAGACGATTAGCAGCAGAACGATGAAGACAAAGGGCAGGGCGCCAAGCGCGATGATCTGCTTCACCGCATCGATGCTGCCGGACAAGATCATGACCAGGCCCAATGCGCCCAAGATAACGCCCCAGCTCAGCTTCACCTTGACGCTGGGATTTAGGTCGCCGCCGGTGGAGAACATGCCAAGCACGAAAGCGGCGCTCACCACGCTGGTGACGATGAAGAGGAAGGCGGCCACGACCACGGCGGCGATGGTGATGCTCTGGGCCGGGAACTGCTGCAGCACGAAGAACGTGGTCTGGCTCACGTTGTTGCTGACCACGTCGAGAATGGGCAAATCCGTGTGCAGCACGCCATAGAATCCGACGCCCCCGAAGACCCCGAACCAGATGATGGAAAAGGCGGTCGGCACCAGCATCACACCGCAGATGTACTCACGGATTGTGCGGCCGCGCGAAATTCGGGCGATAAAGACGCCGACGAAGGGCGCCCAGGCCAGCCACCAGACCATGTAGGTCAAGGTCCAGGACTGGAACCAATTGCCGATCCGCTCGTCCAGGAAGGTGAAAGTGCGGAAGCCATGGACGAAGAATCCCCCTAGATATTCCCCTGTCGCCTGGACGATGCCGCCAAGGATGAAGTGAGTGGGCCCGAAGAAAAGCAGATAAAGCAGCAAGGCCCCGGCCACCGCCATGGCCAGATTGGAGAGCAGGGCCATGCCTTTGCCCAGGTCCACGGTGAGCGGCAGGATGTAGGATAGGCAGAGCACCACGAAGATGCCCAGCGCCAGGCCAAGGCCGGTGTTCTCCAGGCCGAAGAGCGCGTCGATGCCGTCCTTCACCTGAAAGACCCCCATGGCCACGGACCCGCCGAGCCCGATCGCGATCGCCACAATGGCTAGCAGATCGCTGAGGCCGCCGACGAAGCGGGTGAGACCGTTGCTCCCGAAGGTCTTGAGGATGGGCGCGCTGACCAAGCTCGGGCATCCCAGACGGAAGCCGAAATAGGCGATCACCAGGCCAGTCACCGCATAGATTGCCCAGGCGTGCAGGCCCCAATGGAAATTCGTGAGGAAGAGCGCGATGCTGCTCGCGTCCCGCTCCGTCTCGAATTGCTTGATCAGCATGTAGTGGGTGAGCGGTTCGGCAGCACCCCAGAACAGCAGGCCGACACCCATCCCGGCGGCGAAGAGCATGGTCAGCCAAGACACCGTGCCGAACTCAGGCTCGTCCGTATCCTTACCCAGCTTAATGCGCCCGTAGGGAGACACCGCAAGCACGATGCTGATCAGCAAGATAAAGCTCACCGTCAGCATGATGAACCAGGCCCGGCTGGTGAACTGGATGCCCACCAGCAGTGCCGCGAAATCCGCCAGGCCTTGGTTGTCGAGAATGCCCCAGGCCGCGATCGCCCCGGTGATCGCCAAGGCGGCGAGCAGCAATGGATTGCGGAACATTTTCCCTCCCCTGGGGCGGGTTATCTTTACGGTCGACCCCAAAGGAGTGTTGCCCAAATCCCGGCGAGTCGCAAATTTCACGCGAGCTGGGCGCTGCTGGAAAGCTGCCCCGGTGTATTTATTGCCGCGGGCCGCGCCCAGCGCGCCAGCGGTCCAGTGACCAGGACCCTGGGCCGATCAGGGCGAAGATCGCGAAAAGTGCCATCCAGTAGAGCTGAGCGTCCCTGGCGATGCCGTGCTCGATGCCTTGCGGGGTCTGGCCGACGAGCCACTGGATCACCATGGTCATGATCAACAGGCCAAGCGCCGAAACGCGGCCGAAAAGCCCGAGGATAAAGCAGATCGAAAGGCCGAGCTCGGCGGCCGTGGTCACCGGGGCGGCCAGACCGGCGGGCAGGAAGGGGATGGGGTGGATCTCGGTGAACAGGTAGAGCTGGCTTGGCCAATCGCCCAGCCGCGACAATCCGGCGCCAAGGAAGATCTGTCCCAGCCAGACGCGGATACCGAGTTGCAGGGGCGGCAAGAGTGCTGCGGATAGGCGGTCATAGCTCGTGCCGAGGGTTCTGGTCGCTTCGACGGTCAAAGGGCCGGGGGCTTCGCTCCCCGAAGCAGGCCAGGACTCATGGTTTTCTTGGCGCGTTTGCGACATCGGCTGCCTCGCTCGTGGCGAAGACCCGTCCAATCGACGACATGTACATGCTGCGCCCGAGCTGCAGCGCGATGCCAGTCACAATCGCGTGCGACTTGCGCGAGCGGTTGATGTCTAGCGCCGGCCCCAGGCAACGAAATGCGGATTGTCGAGGCCGGGCTTGCCGTAGGTCAGTTCGGCACCGTCAAGAGTCTCCACACGCCCGCCCGCGGCCTTCAGGACCGCGTGGGCGGCGCAGGTATCCCACTCCATGGTGCGCCCGAAACGCGGATAGATATCGGCCTCTCCGCTCGCGATGAGGCAGAACTTCAGGGAGGAGCCGGCGCCAATCAGTTCCTTGACCTTATGCCCGGCGAGAAAGGCGTCCAACTCACCGCCGCTGCCGTGCCGCCGGCTCGCAACCACGGTGGCACCCTCCGCCGGGATCTTGCGCGCCGTGATTTCGCTGGGCGGCTGGTCCATCGTCGAAAAGGTTGCAAGCCCGCCTGCCCCCGCCCAAGTCTTCGCCAAGGCCGGCGCGTGCACCACGCCGGCAACCGGCCGTCCCTTATCCACTAAGCCGATATTGACCGTGAATTCCCCGTTCCGGTTCAGGAACTCCTTGGTTCCATCGAGCGGGTCCACGAGCCAAAATTGATCCGGCACATCTCCTTCCGGCACCCCCCCGGCTTCCGCCGCTTCCTCGGAGATCACGGGGATCTCGGGCGTCAGCTTGGCAAGTGCCTCCAAGATAAATGCCTCGCAAGCCTCGTCGGCCGCGGTGACGGGCGAGGCATCGGACTTTTGCCTGACGTCGATGCCGTCATTCTCGGCCTCGACGTAGTAGCCGAGCACGATTTTTCCCGCGCGCTCGGCAATCAACCGCAAGGCGGTGAGCAGGTCTTCGTTGGCCCCGGTCATTCCGCCGCTCTCGCCGCGGAAGCCTTGGCTGTTTGGATCGCGCGCCAGACCTTCTCAGGAGTCGCCGGCATGTCGATGCTTCTGACGCCAAGGGGCGAGAGCGCGTCCACCACGGCATTGATGACAGCGGGCGGTGCGCCGATCGCCCCGGCTTCGCCGGCCCCCTTTATGCCCATGGGATTGGTCACGCAGGGCGTGTCTTCCACCAGAGTCAAGTCGATGAAGGGCACATTGGCCGCTCTCGGCAGGTTGTAGTCCATGAAGGAGCCGGTGATCAGCTGGCCGCTGTGGTCGTCGTAGACGGTTTCCTCCAGCAGGGCCTGGCCGACACCCTGGGCCAAGCCGCCGTGCACCTGGCCTGCCGCGAGAAGCGGATTAATGATCTTGCCGAAATCATCGACCACGGTGTAGCGCAGGATCTCGATCGTGCCGGTCGCCTCGTCGACTTCCAGTTCGCAGATGTGCGAACCGTTCGGGTAGGTCATGGGTGGTGCGTCGTAAGCCCCGATCTCCTCGATGATATTGGGGCCGCCTTCCGCGTGGGACTTCGCCGCGATCTCGTCGAGGGTGATGCGCCGGTCGGTTCCCACCACAGTGAAGGTGCCCTCGTCGAATTCAAGGTCCGCGTCGGCTGTTTCCAGGATCTGGCCGGCGAGCGCTTTCGCCCGCTCGATCAACTTCTCGCCGGCGGCGTGAATGGCGCAGCCTCCCATGAGCAAAGAGCGCGAGCCGCCGGTGCCGCCGCCGCTGGACAGTTCGTCGCTATCGCCTTGGCGCAGGCGGACCTTGTCGGGGGTCACCCCAAGCTGATCGGCGATGAGCTGCGCGTAGGCCGTGGCATGGCCCTGACCGTTGCTCATGGTTCCGATGTAGACTGTGATCCCGCCGTCCTGGTCGAGCCTGAGCTTCGCTTGCTCGCTGCCGAAGCCCGAACAAGCCTCCACGTAGCTGGCCATACCTATTCCCAGCAGCTTGCCACGCTTGGCGGCGGCGGCCTTGCGCTCCTGGGCACCCGCCCAATCGGCGCGGCGCATGGATTCCTCCATCAGCGCGACGAAGTTTCCGCTGTCGTAGCTGATGCCCGTGGCGGTGTCGTAGGGCAATTGATCCGGGCGGATCAGATTGCGCCGGCGCAATTCGTCGGGCGTCACGCCAATTTCCCGGGCCGCGGTGTCCACCATGCGTTCGACCGCGTAGGCCGCTTCCGGCCGGCCAGCCCCGCGATAGGCGTCCACCGGGACAGTGTTGGTGAAAACGCAGCGCACGCCGACATAGACGGAGGGGATCGAATAGAGCCCGGACAGCATTTTCGATCCGGCGGCGGTGGGAATGAACAAGGAGAAGTTCGACAAGTAGGCGCCGAGGTTCGCGATGGTATCGATCCGCAAGGCCAGGAACTTACCGTTCTCGTCCAGCCCCAGCTTGATCGTGGAAACGTGGTCGCGCCCTTGGGTGTCGGTTTGGAAGGATTCGCCCCGCTCGCCGTTCCACTTTACCGGCCGGTGAAGTTTGCGTGCCGCCCAGAGCGTCAGAACCTGTTCCGGATAAAGAAAGATCTTCATTCCGAAGCCGCCGCCCACGTCCGGGGTCTGCACGCGCAGCTTTTCCGGCGGAATCTTCAAAATATGCTCGGCGAGCTGATTGCGCAGATTGAAAACGCCCTGACTGCTTGTGTGGAGAGTCAGGCGGTCGTTTTCCGGGTCGTAGTCGCCGATGGCGTTGCGCGGCTCCATGGAGTTCGCCACAACGCGGTTGTTCACCAGGTCCAGCGTGACGACCTTGGCCGCCTTGGCGAAAGCGTCGTCGTTCGAGGTGCTGTCGCCTAGCCACCAGTGCAGCGACTGATTGTTCGGCGCCTGTTCGTAGAGCTGGGGCGCGTCCGGGGAGAGAGCAGCCGCCGTATCGACCACCGATGGCAGTTCCTCGTAGTCGACCATCACCAGGTCGGCCGCGTCACGCGCCTGGCCGGGGGTTTCGGCGACGACCAGCACCACCGGATCGCCCACGTGGCGGACGCGGTGGCGTGCCAGCACGGGATGGCCAGTCATGACTGGCTTATCTCCGGAGGGGCTCGGCAGAGGGGTCAGGCAGGGAATGTCGCCAATCTCGTCGGCGTCCAGGTCCGCGATGGTGTAGATTCCCAGGACGCCGGGCGATTGCAGGGCCTCTTCAATGTCGAGCCCGACGATATCGGCATGTGCGTGCGGAGAGCGCACCAGCACAGCATGGCTCATGTTCGGCAAGTCGATATCGTCCGTATAGCGGCCGTGGCCGGTGAGAAACCGCGCGTCCTCGACACGCCGCAAGCCTTGTCCTACGCCGAATTGACCCATTCTGTGGCTCCGCCTTCGCTGATCGGGATGGATTTTTGGAAGAGGTATGACCCTGGCCGATGATAGGCAAGACCGCGCGCCCGCGAAAGGGCGATTGCGGGATCTGATTTGCTTGCTACGCTGTTTCCGCTAGGGATATATCGCCCTGGCGCGCCAGGGTAGGAAGTGGCGCGAAGGGGCAGCGGGCCGGGACCCTTTAAAGGGACCGAGGGGCGGGCGGTCGCGAGCCGGTATCGGCTTGGAATCGCCGAGAGATCTAGAGGCAAGGCAGGGGAGCGCGAATACGCCATGGCCGCAGCCGGAACGCGCAGCGACGCGATCCCCCTTTATGCTTGGCTGGCACCGCTTCTGCCCGCGGCCTTGTTTGTCGTCTTCGCCACCTTCGTCGACGAGGTCTCGAGCGGGGCGGTGTTTACCTGGATCGTGCCCTGGATTCCTCAGATCGAGATTTATTTCGGGCTGCGCATCGATGGGCTATCGCTGCTCTTCGCGCTGCTGATAACAGGTGTTGGCACCTTCATCCTGCTCTATTGCACCGCGTATATGCGCGGGGCCAAGCAGTTGGACCGCTTCACCCTCTGGCTTGTCCTCTTCATGCTGGCGATGCTGGGCCTGGTGTTGTCGGCGGACCTGATCACTCTCTTCGTCTTCTGGGAACTCACCACGCTCACCTCGTTTCTCCTGATTGGCTATGATCACGAGAATCCGAAGGCGCGCCGGGCCGCTCTGCAAGGTTTGATCGTCACCGGCACAGGCGGCCTGATCATGCTGGCCGGCTTCATCATGCTTGGGCAGGCGGCCGGCGGCTACGCCATCACCGATATCCTGGCATCCGGTTACCGTTTGCGCAGCCATCCGGACTATCATCTCATCCTGGTGCTGATTCTGGCCGGCGCCTTCACCAAATCCGCGCAGTTCCCCTTTCACTTCTGGCTGCCCAACGCCATGGCGGCACCGACGCCGGTATCCGCCTACCTGCATTCGGCCACCATGGTGAAGGGGGGTGTCTTCCTGCTCGCCCGGCTGAATCCGGCCATGGGCGACACCTATGCCTGGATGGTCATTCTCTCGGTTTTCGGGGCCTTCACGGCAGTCTACGCCTCCGTTCTGGCCTTGCGGCAGCGCGACCTCAAGCAGATGCTCGCCTACACCACGATCATGGCGCTGGGCACTTGCGTGATGTTCTTGGGGGCGGCCTCGGAGATCGGCCTGATCGCGGCGGTCACCTTCATCCTCGTGCACGCCCTTTACAAGGCGGCCCTCTTCCTGGTCGTGGGGATTTTGGACCACGAGACCGGCACCCGCGACGTGGACGGCTTGAGCGGATTGTGGCGAGCTTTGCCGATCACCGCGGTGGCCACGGTGCTGGCGGCCCTGTCCATGGCCGGTATGCCACCTTTCATTGGCTTCGTGGGCAAGGAGTTGCTGTATAAGGCGGCGCTCGCCTGGCCGCCGGAGCCTCTGGTGGCCATCTCGGCGGTCATCGTCGCCAAGATTCTGATGGTGACCGTGGCGCTCATGCTCTTCGCCGGCCCCTTCCTTGGGCGGGTCAAGCCCACGCCTCGAACACCGCACGAGGCCCCATGGACCATGTGGCTGGGGCCGCTGCTCTTCGGGGTGGCGGCGCTGCTCGGCGGCGTGCTTCCCGACGTGGCCGGGGAGCGACTGCTGCTGCCCGCGGCCGGCGCGGTCATGCAGTACCGCCCCGACTACGGTCTTGCGCTGTGGCATGGCATCAACCTGCCGCTGGTTTTGAGTCTCGCGACCTTCGCTATCGGCGGTGTCCTTTACGCTTATCGCGCCAAGCTGGTCGGCCTGATCGATCGCCTGAACGCCGCATTGCCCACGACCGGCGACCGGGCTTACGACGCGGCCATGGCCGGGCTGGTGCGCCTGGCAGGATGGCAGACGCGCCTGCTGCAGAACGGGGTTCAGCGGGACTACATGCGCGTCGTCTTCGCGACCCTTGCGATCGCGGTGGGGGGCACGCTTTTGCTGAAGCATGGCCTGATGGTCCCGGAGGTCTGGACCAGCCCGACCTATTACGAGTGGGGGGCTGTGCTTCTGATTGTGCTTGGAACGGGGGCGACCGTTCTGGCCGAGTCCCGGCTTCTGGCAATCTGCGCGCTCGGCACCGTGGGGATCGGGGTGGCGCTGATCTTCTTGATGTTCAGTGCTCCCGACGTCGCCTTGACGCAGCTGCTTGTCGAAACCCTCGTCGTAGTGATCGCGGCCTTGGTGTTGTTGAAGCTGCCCTATTTGAAGTTCACCGGGCGGCGCATCACCTTCGGCCGCACCTTGGATGCCATCATCGCGCTCGCCGTGGGCGGGACGGTTACCGCAACGCTCCTCGCCGTGACGGCCATTCCCATCGATCTGTCGCTGACCGATTTTTTTGAAATCGAGGCGGTCCCGGGGGGCTTTGGCCGCAATATCGTCAACGTGATCTTGGTGGACTTCCGAGCTTTCGACACCCTGGGAGAGGTCGCCGTGGTGGCCGTGGCGGGCCTGGCCGCATACGCGCTTATCAAGCTGCGCTCCGGAGGCAACGGCTCTAGCAAGCTTTCAACGCCCTCCCTGCCGGAGGAAAAGCAATGAACTCGCTGATTTTGCGCGAGGCTTCGCGCCTGTTGGTGGGGGCCATGCTGATGTTTTCGGTCTTCATGCTGCTGCGCGGCCATAACGAGCCGGGTGGCGGCTTCATTGGAGGGCTGATTGCGGCCATCGCTTTTTCCCTCTACGCCCTGGCGGCGGGCCCCGAGGCCGTGCGCGCGGCCTTGCGCGCCGATCCCAGGATTCTGGCAATGGCCGGCTTGGGAATGGCGATCTTGGCCGGGCTTATCGCCTTGCTGGAATCAGGGCCTTTTCTCACCGGCGTCTGGGGGGAGATCGCGGGCATCAAGGTCGGCACGCCTTTGCTCTTCGACATTGGCGTCTACTTCGCCGTAGTCGGGGCCGTTCTGACGATCGTTCTGGCCCTCAAGGAACAGGTGGACTGAGGCGGTCATGGAAACCATCCTCGCATTCGTGGTGGGACTATTGATCGCCGCAAGCGTTTATCTGATGCTCGCGCGCGACCTGGCCCGCTTCCTTTTCGGGCTGGTCTTGATCTCCAACGCGGCGAACCTGCTGATCTTCGCGGGCGGTGGACTGACCCAGGCGGAGCCGCCGCTTGTGCCGCTCGGCTTGTCCGCTCCCTTCGCGGCGGTCGCCAACGCCTTGCCGCAAGCCCTTGTTCTGACGGCTATCGTGATTTCCTTCGGGCTGCTGGCCTTCGTTTTCGTCTTGGCGCTGCGGGTCTTCCAGGAACTTGACACGCTTGATACCGACGAAATGCGGGTCGCCGAGCCGAAGCCGGAGGAAGGTGGCGAGGGCACCACGCCGCCGCCCGGCCCTTCGGGGGAGGCTGGCCGGTGAGTTGGCTGTTGGTAGCCCCCGTGGTGGTGACCCTCTCGACGTCGGTGCTCTGCTTCCTCGCGGTCCGCGCACCGGCCTTGCAGCGTCTGATATCGTTGCTTGGGGCGGTGACCTTGCTGGGCGTTTCCGTTGCGCTGCTGATCGAGGTTTGGACGGCCGGACCCTTGGCCGGACAAATGGGCGATTGGCCAGCACCCTTCGGGATCTCACTGGTGGCCGACCATCTCGCGGCCGTCATGGTGGTGATCGCCGCTATCACGGGCCTAGCGACCGTCATCTACGCAATGGGCGAACTCGATCACCGCCATGAGAGCATGGGCGTACAGCCGATGCTGCACTCTTTGCTCGCCGGGGTCTGCGGTGCCTTTCTGACCGGCGATCTCTTCAATCTCTATGTTTGGTTCGAGGTGATGCTGATCGCCTCCTTCGCGCTCCTGGTCCTCGGGGGCGAGAAGGCGCAGCTCGACGGCGCGGTCAAGTACGTCGCGCTCAATCTCATCGCCACGGTGTTGTTTCTCGGCGGAATCGGCCTGCTGTACGGCATGACCGGCACACTCAACATGGCGGATCTGCACGACAAGGTACGCCTCGTCGAAAACCAGGGCTTGCTGACCGCGGTCGCGGTGATGTTTCTTGTCGCCTTCGGGATCAAGTCCGCCGTCTTTCCCTTGTTCTTTTGGCTCCCGGCCTCCTACCACACGCCCACCGTGGCAGTTTCGGCGATCTTTTCGGGGCTTTTGACCAAGGTTGGCGTCTATGCCTTGCTTCGGACCTTCACCCTGATCTTCGTGACCGACGTCGCCTATACCCACGACATCCTGCTTTGGGTGGCTTGCCTGACCATGGTGACGGGCGTGCTGGGCGCCGCGGCACAGAACGAATTTCGGCGCATCCTGTCTTTCCACATTGTGAGCCAGATCGGCTACATGATCCTGGGCCTGGCCTTGTTCACGCCTTTGGCGGTGATCGGGACCGTCTTCTATCTCGTCCACCACATCATCGTTAAGGCCAACCTCTTCTTCGTATCCGGCATTGCCAAGCGGGTTTCAGGAGGGCTCGAGCTCAAGACCTTGGGCGGGCTTTACAAGGGTTTCCCCTTCCTGGCCTTGCTCTTTTTCATTCCGGCCTTCTCACTTGCCGGGTTTCCACCCTTGTCAGGCTTTTGGGCAAAGTTCGTACTGATAAAGGCGAGCTTGGATCTGGAAGCATACCTCGTCGCGGCCGTGGCGCTGGGCGTCGGCTTGCTGACCATCTTCTCGATGACCAAAATCTGGCTGCAGGCCTTTTGGGAGTCACGGCCCGAGGGTGCGGAAGCGCCGCCGCCGCCGATGACCCGGAGGGAGGCCTGGCTGCTTTACGGCCCCGTGGCTGCGCTCGCCACATTGACCCTAGCCATAGGCATCTGGCCGGGGCCATTTTACACTCTCGCGGAGCGGGCCGCGGGCGAGCTCTTGGATCCGAGTGCCTACATTGCTGCGGTTCGGGGAGGCTTGGGGCAATGAACCTCTTGTTGCTGAACGTCTTGTTAGCCTTCGGCTGGTGCGCGCTATTCGGGGTCTTCACGCTGGGCAACCTGATGGCCGGATTGTTCGTCGGGTTCCTGGCGCTTTGGGTAAGCAAGCCCTTGTTCGGGGAAACGACCTATTTCATCCGCAGCATTCGGGTCATACGCCTGTTTTTCTTCTTTCTCTGGGAACTCGTGGTGTCGTCCTCCACCGTTGCTTGGGACGTGCTGACGCCGCGCCATCGGGCCCGCCCCGGAATCATCGCCTTGCCGCTTGATCTTGAGAGGGACGTTAGCGTCATGGCGCTGGCGAACTTGATCTCGCTGACGCCGGGCTCGCTCAGCCTGGATCTTTCCGCCGATGGCAGGACGCTCTACTTCCACGCCATGTTCGCAGACGATCCCGAGGCGCTGCGGCGCGACCTGAAAGCCGGCATGGAACGCCGCGTGCGGGAGGCCTTGGAATGATCTTCACCAGCGGCGATGGCCCGATTTTCTGGGCGGCCAACATCGCGATGCTGCTGCTGCTGCTAGCGATGTTGCTGGGGTTTGTGCGGCTGGTCCGGGGCCCTAGCCTAGGCGACCGGGTTGTGGCCTTGGATATGATCACCATGCTGACGGTGGCCTTCGTCGGCGTCTTCACCGTGGCAAGCGGCCAGAAAGCCTATTTGGACGTTGGCATCGGCTTGGCGCTGGTGGCCTTCTTGGCGACCGTCGCCTTTGCCTGGTACGCCGAAAAGCGGGTCGAGGCAAAGCGCGAGGACGCCGATCGGCCCGCTCGTGATTCGGAGAAATCGACATGAGCATGATTGCTGAATGGCTGGTCGCTTTTCTGCTGGTCGTGGGCGGATCCTTCGCCTTCGTAGCGGCTTTGGGCGTGGTCAGGCTGCCGGATCTTTACATCCGCATGCATGCCTCGACCAAAGCGGGGACCCTTGGCGCCGGGCTGATTTTCGTCGCCGCCGCTATCCATTTCGGCGATACGATTAGTATCTCGCTCTCGGTTCTGACGATCTTGTTCCTGCTCCTCACCGCGCCCGTGGCCGCTCACGCCATTGGCCGCGCCGCCTACCGCTCGGGCACCCCTTTGTGGGAGGGCACGCTGTGCAATGAGCTGGAGCGGGCGGATTCGGACAAGTAACGCGCGCGGCGGGACAAGACGCCAAAGGGCAACGGCGTTCCCAGACAAGACCTCGCGCGGTGATCGCCACCTTACCCTGGTCGAAGATCGGGGCCGCCTCGCCGAGCGGGGCGCTTAGTCGAAAGCTTCTTCCCAGGTGCCCTGAGTCGCGGCGCGGGAATACTCCGTGGCGCGGTTCTCGAAGAAGTTCGTGTGTTCCATCCCGTTCAGCATGGCGTCGAGCCAGGGCAGGGGATTGCGCTCGCTGCGGTAAATCGGCTGAAGGCCGAGCTGCCCCAAGCGCCGGTCGGCGATGTAGCGCAGATAGCTCTTCACCTCATCCGCCTCCAATCCCTCGACCCCGCCCAATTCGAAGGCGAGATCGATGAAGGCATCTTCATGGGTGACGATGGTCTCGCAGGACTTATAGAGGTCGTGGGTGAGCTCCTCGGTCCAGATCTCGGGATTCTCTTCGACGAAGGTGCGGAACAGCCGGATGATCGAGGCGGTGTGCAGGCTTTCGTCCCGCGCCGACCAGCTGACGATCTGCCCCATGCCCTTCATCTTGTTAAAGCGCGGGAAGTTCAGCAGGATGGCGAAGCTTCCGAAGAGCTGCAGCCCCTCGGTGAAGGCCCCAAAGACCGCGAGAGTCTTTGCGATCTCGGCTTTGCTCTCCACGCTGAAGCTCTGCATGTAGTCGTACTTGTTCTTCATCTCCTTATAGCGGAGGAAGGCCGAGTACTCGCCCTCCGGCATCCCGATGGTGTCCAAGAGATGGCTGTAGGCGGCAATATGGATCGTCTCCATGTTGCTGAAAGCGGCCAGCATCATCTGCACCTCGGTGGGCTGGAAGACCCGCGAGTAGTGCTTCATGTAGCAATTGTTCACTTCCACGTCCGACTGCGTGAAGAAGCGGAAAATCTGGGTCAGCAGGTTGCGTTCCTGCTTGGTCAGTTTGCGTTGCCAATCCTTCACGTCGTCGGCCAGCGGCACCTCCTCCGGCAGCCAGTGGATGCGCTGCTGGGTAAGCCAGGCATCGTAGGCCCAAGGGTAGCGGAAGGGCTTGTAGATCGGATCGGACTGCAAAAGCGACATGGGTTCGAAATTCCAGAATCAAGTGTTGAGGATATGTTTGGGTGCTGCCGGTTATTGACAGGCCAGGCACTCGTCGTAATCGATTCGCTCAGCGGCGGGCTTGTCATGGCTGTTGACCTTGCCAAGCATCGGGACCGTGCCGAGCGAGGTATCGTCGGCTGCCGCTGACTCGGCCCGCTGCACGGAGCGGGAGCGGCAGTAGTAGAGCGACTTCACGCCACGCTTCCAGGCCATCATGTGAATCTGGTGCAGGTCGCGCTTGTGAACGTCCCCCGGCAGGAAAAGGTTGAGGGATTGCGCCTGGCAGATGAAGGGCGCACGGTCGCCGGCGTGTTCGATCAGCCAGCGCTGGTCCAGTTCGAAGGAGGTTTTGAAGACTTCCTTTTCCTCCTCCGTCAGGCACTCCAGGTGCTGCACGGAGCCGTTGTTCAAGGTGATCGAGGACCAGGTTTCCTCGTTGTCATGCCCTTTTTCCGCCAACAGCGCCGCCAGGTGCTTGTTGCGCACGTTGAAGGAGCCGGACAGCGTCTTGTGGGTGTACGAGTTTCCGGCAATCGGCTCGATGCCCGGCGAGGCGCCGCCGCAGATGATGGAGATCGAGGCCGTTGGCGCGATCGCCAGCTTATTGGAGAAGCGTTCCTGGATTTTGTGCTCCGCAGCGTCCGGGCAGGCACCACGCTCCTCGGCCAGCTTGCGCGATGCGGCATCCGCCTGTTCGCGGATCTGCTGGAAGATGCGGCGGTTCCAAACCTTCGCCATCACGCCTTCCCAAGGCAAGCGGTTTTGCTGCAGGAAGGAATGGAAGCCCATCACGCCAAGTCCGACCGAACGCTCGCGCTCGGCTGAGTAGCGGGCTCTCGCCATGGAGTCCGGCGCGTTATCGATGAAGTCTTGCAACACATTGTCGAGGAAGCGCATGACGTCCTCTACGAAACCGGGCTCGTCCTTCCACTCTTCGTAGGTTTCCAGGTTAAGCGAGGAGAGGCAGCAGACCGCCGTGCGCTCATTGCCCAGATAGTCCGTGCCGGTGGGCAGGGTGATCTCGCTGCAGAGGTTCGACATCTTGACGGTAAGGCCCGCTTGCTTCTGATGCTCGGGCAGCGCGCGGTTCACGTGATCGCCAAAGATGACGTAGGGCTCGCCTGTTTCAATGCGGGCAGTGAGGATGCGAATCCACAAAGCGCGGGCTTTGACGCTGCGGATGACGCTTCTATCCTTGGGGCTCTTCAAGGCCCAGTCGTCGTCCGCCTCCACCGCGCGCATGAACGCGTCGGAGATCACGATGCCATGATGCAGGTTGAGCGCTTTGCGGTTCGGGTCCCCGCCGGTCGGGCGCCGCAACTCAATGAATTCCTCAATTTCCGGGTGATCCACCGGCAAATAGACCGCTGCCGAGCCGCGCCGCAGGGAGCCTTGGCTGATCGCGAGGGTCAGCGAATCCATGACCCGGATGAAGGGGATGACACCGCTGGTCTTGCCGTTCAGCCCGACCTTCTCCCCGATGGAGCGCAGATTTCCCCAGTAACTGCCAATTCCGCCGCCGCGCGCCGCCAGCCAGACGTTTTCGTTCCAAAGTCCCACGATGCCGTCCAGGGAATCGCTCGCCTCGTTGAGAAAGCAGGAGATCGGTAGGCCCCGGCTGGTACCGCCATTGGACAGAACGGGTGTTGCTGGCATAAACCACAGCCGCGAGATGTAGTTATAGATCCGCTGCCCGTGTGCGCTGTCGTCGGCATAGTGCGCCGCCACGCGGGCGAAAAGGTCCTGGTAGGATTCGCCGGGCAGCAGATAGCGATCATCCAGAGTCGCCTTACCGAAATCGGTCAATAAACCGTCGCGTGTGCGATCCAGCTCTACGCTAACGCCGCGTTCGTTCTGGAAGTGGTCGCGAATTTCCTCGCCGCCCAGCAGGGCTTCGAGCGCGCCCTCGCTCTCTGTCTTGGGGGTGCTGCCGGTCGGCCGCCTTATTGCGCGTGGATTATCCACAAGCCCATCGCCGCGCTCGACTTCGCTCTTGCCCTCGAAAATGCCCGACCCGTCCATGGAAACCTCCCCACTTTTCCACTTCTGTGGAAATCCGCCCTGTGAAAAGGGCGGAAAAACCCACTAAATGTAGTCCCAACGTGACCCCTAAGCGCTAAATCTAGTTACCTCTCGCGCGTCGTGTCACCACGAACATATAGTGAACAATAGATTCGCGGCACATTGAATCGGGAAGTGTTGCGGAAACGACATGGAATCGTAACTGGCCCTTGGTCGTGGGCCGGCTTGCCGCGATAATCGCATCTATGTGTGGGCGATTTACCTTGACAACTCCGCTGGAGGGGCTCCGCGATCTGTTTGGGTTCGAGGAGCGGCCCAACCTCGCGCCCCGCGCGAATATCGCGCCGACGCAGGACGTGCTGGCGGTCCGCGCGGATGCCGAGGGCGCGCGCCATGCGGCAATGCTGCGCTGGGGGCTGGTGCCCGGCTGGGCCAAGGATTTGTCCATCGGCGCAAGGATGATCAACGCACGCGCGGAAACCGTCCGCGAGAAGTCGGCGTTCCGCCGCCCCTTTGCCAAGCGGCGCTGCCTGATAGCCGCTGACGGTTTCTATGAGTGGCAGGCGCGCGAGGCCGGCCCCAAACAGCCTTATCGTGTGGCCCGGCGCGACGGCGGGCCCTTTGCCTTCGCTGGCCTCTGGGAAAAGTGGCGCGATCCGTCGGACGAGGGCGCGAGCGTGGTGGAAACCTGCACGATTCTCACGACAGCGGCCTCGGCCTTGCTAGAGCCGATCCATCACCGCATGCCGGTCATGTTCTTCGACGAGGCGGACTTTGATGCCTGGCTGGGGACGGAACTGGGCGAGCAGCAGGCGGCCGAACTCTTCAGCCCCCGTGAGCCCTCGCCTCTGGTTGTCTATCCGGTTTCCACCAAGGTGAACCGGGTCGCCAACGACGATCTCTCCTTGATCGAGCCGGTCGAGGTTGAACGATCAAGTGGCCCCGGCAACCCTCGGCAGCCTAACTTACTGTGACCCAGGAGTTATCCTTGGGAGTAAACCCTTGAATCGCATGCTCTTATCCCCATGCGACCTTTGTAAACCTGAAAGATATACGTAGCATCCAGGTCTGCGCCGAAGTAAAGAAGCGCGAACAAGCGACCTTGAGGACAGCCGTGCGCCCCGATGCGCGGCTGTCCTTTTTCTTTGGCGCGACGCGATCAATCCTCCGAGCGCTCGCGGGCTCCTCACCCGCCATACAAATCCCCCCGTGTCGGCGGCAGGGGAGACTTCGCGCCAAGGTTCTGCTTCGTCGCCACGGTTTGATAGATCCGCAAGGGCCCTTGGTCGAAAGCGCCGGTGACGCCGGCGAGGTAGGCGAGCCACATGCGGGTGCGTTCGGCGCCGATGAGAGCGATGGCGTCTTCGCGGCGCGCGGCCAGGCGGTCGTGCCAGAGCTTGCAGGTGCGGCCATAGTGTAGGCGCAGGTTTTCCACATCCTGCACCTCGAAGCCGGCGGATTCCATTTCCTGGACGCTGTGGCCGATGTGGTCGAGTTCGGAGCCGGGGAAGATGTACTTCAGGATCACCCGCTTGCCACCGCTGATCTTGCCGAAGTTCTTGATGTTCCGCTTGGCGCGCCGCGTGATGCCGTGGTTCAGCAAGACGCCCTCGGGTGCCAGCAGGCTGTGGAGCTTGCGGAAGTAGGTCGGGTAGTTGGCTATCCCCACATGCTCGTACATGCCGATGCTGGCGATCTTGTCGTAAGCGCCGTCGAGCGTGTTGTAATCCTTCAGTTCCACCGTCACCCGCTCGCTCAGATTCAGCCGCGCGATCTTCTCCACCGCGTAGTCGTGCTGGGCCTGGGATAAGGTGACGCCGTGGGCCGTGACGCCGTAGTGCGCGGCGGCGTGGCACAGCAGGGCGCCCCAGCCGCAGCCGATGTCGAGAAAGCGCTTGCCCGGCTTGAGGCGCAGCTTGCGGCAGATGTGGTCCAGCTTGTCACGCTGGGCCCGGTCGATATCGTCATGCCATTCGGTGAAGTATGCGCAGGAGTAAATCATCTCCTTGTCGAGAAACAGCGCGTAGAACTCGTTGCTGGCGTCGTAGTGAAACTGGATGAGGCGCTTGTTGTCCCGGCGCGCCTCGGCGTGACCAGTCTCGTCGCCCTCGAAACGGTGCGCGACATCCTTGGCGTCACGCCCTGCGAAGGCCAAGGGGAGGGCGGCGGCCCAGGGGAAGCCCTTGCGCAGTTCCTTCAGCCCTAGGCGGCCCTGTTTCTTGCGGTCGCGGGCGATGGCCATGGCCTCGATCAGGTCGAGACCTTCCAGGTCGATCTCGCCCCGAGCGTGGAGCTGGAACAGGGTATCGAGGGAGGGTCGCCGCAAAAGCTCGGTGAAGGCGTTTGAGGAGGTGACGAACACCCCCCGGCCTTCTTGCGCGCCGGCGCCTAGGGGGATCGAAGTCCCGTCCCAGAGCCGAAACGACAGCGGCACGTCCAGTTGCTTGCCGAAGTGTTCGACGATACGGCGGGCATTTCTTGCCCTAACAGCTTCCGAAGCCATGACGGTGTACCTCTTTGCCCCAGCCAATCCTCAGGCCGCGCCGCACGGCGCTTGCGCCTTGGGAGAAGCTAGCCTGTCGGATTGGCCCTTCGCAATTTCAGATCGCAGCCTAGGCCGACTCGGCGGAAATTCTTTGAATCCGGCGAACGAAAATTTATTGAACGGTAACGAGTCACTGCGATAAGGCTTAGTCTCTCTATCGCAGGTGGCGGGCGTTGGACATGATTCCGAGAAGGAGTTCCCGCCGGGGCTGAGGGAAGGATAGGCGGGCATGTTTTCGCGATGGATCTTTGCGATCGCGCTGCTTGTGCTTGCCGGCGGATTCGCCCCGGCGGCGGCACAGTCGCCAGAGCTTGTGAACTTGCTGCAAAAGGCCAGCCAGGCCAACAGGGAAGGCGATCTCTATCAAGCGACGCGGTATTACGAACAAGTGGTCGAGCTAACGCGCCGGGAATTTGGGCCGGAAGACACGAACACGGCGATCGTCGAAAACAACCTCGCCTCGCTTTATTTGACCCTGCAGCGCTACGAGGCAGCTGAAGGACTCTTGCTTCACTCTCGGGGTATCATCGAGCGGTTTTTTGGGCCGACGAGCCCCAATGTGGCGATCGCGGCGAACAACCTCGGCGCCGTCTACGCCAAGACGGGGCGGTATGAACAAGCGGCCGCGCAGTACCGACTCGCCCTTTCCATTTGGCAGGAAACTGGGGGTCGCAACGACGAGAACGTCGAGGAAATGCGCCGTCGGCTCGCCGAACTGGAAGCGGAGCGCGAGGAAGCCAGGTTCGAAGCGGCGTTGTCGGCCGCGCGGACGTCCAGACTTCCGAGCGAGCGGCAGAAGGCGGCTTTGGGATCGCCAACCGAAGGCGCCGATGCGGCGGAGGCGGAACCGGCCGAACGGGCTGAGCCGGCCGAACCGGCCGAGCCTGCCGCCCGGACGGCAAGTCCAGAGGCGCCCTCGGTGCCATCACAGGCCCCGGAGAAATCTGAACCTCCCAAGGTAGCCGCGCTGCCGGATCGCGAGGCGGCACAGCCTAGCGAGTCGGCGCAGCCAATCGAGGCGGCGCAAAAGAAAGACCAAGCGCGACTGCGCGTTCAAGTGGCCTCGATGAAGGACGCAAGCCGGACCGAGGCGGAATGGCAGCGCCTCAAGGAGCTCTATGCCCCGCTCCTGGACGATCTAGATCATCAGGTCCAAACCGCGGATTTAGGGGCTGATAAGGGCGTTCATCATCGCGTTTTCGCGGCGCCCTTGACGCAAGAACAAGCCGACCGGCTCTGCCGAGAGCTCAAGAAACGCAAGGTTTGGTGTGTTCCGCAGCGTTTTTAAGCGGAAGCTTTAACCACTTTTTAGCCGCTTTCGTTCCATGCTTGCTCTCAAGCGTCTCGCTTTACGGGCGGTGCAATGGAAGACGAATTCGACATCGATGAACTGCGGGTCTTCGCCGACTCATTGCGCGCGGAAGCTCAGCGATGCAAATTCATCGGCGATGACGCCCGCTCCACGGAGCTAGCACGGATAGCGACCGAAGCGGATGTCTTGATCGCAACCCTGCTGCGCGAAGAGAGCGAAGCCGCCGATCAAGAGCCCGAACTGGGCCGCTTGACGGGGTGAGGATTTAGAATTCCAACCCCTAGGCTAAACGTCCGTAAGCCGGCTTAGGCGCAGTCAGACTGGCGAGGGCGCTGCTGCTGTTCCTCGAAAGCCCGGGCCTTAAGCTTCTCCACAACACAAACGCCGATGCCGCTTTGGCATCGTTCGCAGTGATCTCTCAGGATGGCGTGGAAGTCGTAGGAGATTGAATGAAGGTCTTGGCACGCGCCGAGAGTTTCCCCCGTTCGACTGTCTGCCCCTAGTCTGTCGGTCATACATCTGCTCCAACACGGATCGCGAAGTGCTTATTCTTCGGCGATCGCAATTTTCCCCAAAACCGACCTTATCGATTGGCTCTCGTGACTGTAAAACAAAAAAGAAATTGCTATCCTTTAGTGAGGAATCTGGTCAAAAAACTATCCGAAAGATGCAGAATTTGAGTGAATTGGAGATGAATCGGACTTTGCGGGTTGGTAAAATCTTCCTTAAGGATCGCGCCAAAATAATCGCTTCTGGAGCCGACTTTCGCACTAATGCGGATTATTGAAGCTTGCTGTTATGGCACTCGAGATCGATGGCATACATTTGACGGTTCGAGAGGTCGATATTCTTGCTTGGTTGGCCAAAGGTCAGTCGAACAAGCAGATCGCAAGAAATCTTGGGATTTCTGAAGGTACGGTGCGGGCGCATCTTCACAATATTCAAAGCAAGCTGAAATTTTCCAACCGGACCCGGCTTGCGGTTTGGGCGGTTTCCAATCGGATCGAGCGCTTGGGGGCGTCCGCCGCGCTCCAAGATCTGGGCCCCAGACCCAGCCCCTAGCTTGAAAGCGGCGCCATTCGCGCCCGCCCGGGGGTGGCGCATTTCCTCCGCAAGCAGGCTTCGCCGGCTAAGGGGACGTGTTCAGGAAGTGGAAGAGGCCTGGCATGCGCGCGCCGATATCCCGCCGATCATTCAACTCAAGCAAATGAATGACGAAGAAGCTGCGTAGCAAATCGACCTCACGATTTATTCTCGGATCGAGGCGGTGAGTTGGCATGCGCTCGGCTTGCACCGCGCGCCCCACGCTGTCGAGGAACATGAGGTTTAGGAAGATCTCCCGGTAGGTGTCGGGATCTTTCTCTAGCAGTTCCTTCATGGCCAGCCCTACCTTGAGAGCCTCAGCGTTCGACTCCCGGTTGGCCACGCGTCGCGCCTGCGAGTCCATTTCCTCCGGAATGTTCAGACGCGCCGGGTCCACGTACTGCGACAGGAAATTATCGCGCAGTTCCCGGCGTTCACGCATTTCCTCGCTGCTAAACTCTCTCAACAAGCGCTGATAATCGCTTTCCGGCGGCAGCTCGGCGCTGCTTTCCGGCTCTAGGTCGAATGCCACGGATCCGGCCCCTGGCACGGCGGCGACCATGGTCGAACGGCGGCGCAGGAGAGCGAGGACGAAGAGAGTGATGAGCAGGATGCCCAAGCCCGCCGAGATCGCCGCCCAAAACAGCCCGGTCTGCGGATGCTTTCCCGAGAATCTGGCCAAGCCCTCCACGATGGAGTTCGCCGCCTTTGGCTCCGAGGGCTGCGATTTGACCGGCAGGGAGGGTGGGCGCATGGGCGCGCTTATGTCCTTGTTGAACTCGCGCGGCATAACGCTGCGCGCTGTTGGACTGTTGGGTTTGGGTTTGGAAGCCGAGAGAGCAGCCTCTTCTTTCAGCAGGTCCTCGGCGAGGGGGTCGCTGGCCCGCGCGGGTAGCGGCGGCGCGGCCGGTTCCGATTTCACCGTCAGGATTGGCGCTTCGGCGCGTGCCGGCTTGACTTTCTCGGGCGGCCGGTCACCGGTCGGATCGATGCTGTCCGTCGCCATCGGCACGTCGCCGGTCGGATCGAGGGTGATTGACATATGCGTCGTCATCAAGCTGTTCCACAGCTCCTCGCTCGCGAAGCCGGTCTCGGGCGGCAGGTTGACGAGTTCTCTATAGGCGATGATGGCTTTGCGCGTGTTCGGCCCTAGTACGCCATCCACCGATTGCGGGTCGACTTCAGCGAACCTCTCGGGGTCCGCCTGCGCAAGCATCTTGAGCAGGCGCTGGACTTCTTGCACGGCTTCGCGATGGGTCCGTTTGGTCTCGGCGAAGGCCGCGTTGCCCTGAAGGAAGAAGGGGTGCTCGCGGGTGGGCATCAGATCGAGGGGCGCCACGGCAAGCCCTAGCGCAAGCCCGCCCGCGCCGAGCCAGCGGCCCGGAGACGCGGACACCTCCGCATTCCTCAGCTTCCTTACCGATGTATCGCCCGCCATTTCGTCAGATTCAGGTTTCACGACCCCATGTTGGTCACCCACGCCACAACACCTTCAAAAATAGCACAACGGCCCTGCTCGCATGCCGGATGCAAAAGGGTTATCGCATCCCCCTTCGATAGGCTTTTCACTCTATCGCGCGGAAATCGAATGCCCGTGCAAACGCCGCCGCGCTTTGGCGTGGTGGCCGGAAGCTTGTTATGGATCGGCGAGCCGAGCCTTGGGCTACTCCGCGGCCGTTTCCGGCACCCTGCCGTAGACGTCCTGGAAGCGCACGATATCGTCTTCGCCGAGATATCCTCCGCACTGGACCTCGACGATAAGCAACGGTATGCGCCCGGGATTCGTCACGCGATGGACGCGGCCAACGTCGATGAAAGTCGCTTCCTTTTCCGAAAGCAGGAACTCCTCGCTGTCGAGTTCCACCTTGGCGGTGCCGGAAACCACGACCCAGTGTTCAGCCCGGTGGAAATGCATCTGCTTGGAAAGCTGAGCTCCCGGATTGACCTGAAGGATCTTCACCTGGAACCGTTTGCCCACGTTGATCGATTCGTACCATCCCCAGGGCCGGGTCACCCGCGCGGGCTGATCCGCCTCGCAGCGGTCGGACAATCTCAGCTCCTCGGCCAGCACCTTCACCATCTGCGCCTGATCACGTGGTACGGCGATCACGGCATCCTTGGTGGAGACCAGCACCAAGTCGCGCACGCCGACCGCCGCGACCAGGCGGTCGTCGCTACGGATGTAGCAGTTCTCCGTCTCCCGGGCGAAAGCGTCGCCAACCAACACGTTGCCTGCCTCGTCCTTGTTGCCGAGCTCCCATAGGGACGACCAGGCCCCTACGTCACTCCAGCCCATGTCGCTTGGCAGAACCAGCGCATTGCCGAGCTTTTCCATCACCGCTGTGTCGAAGGATTCAACAGGGGCCTGCGCGAAGGCGGCTTCGTCGAGCGACGTGAAAGCGGTTTCGCGCTTGGCATCCGCGAGCGCGCCGCGGCAAGCATCGACAATCTCGGGCGCCAGATCTGAGGCGAGAGCGATGAGGTGATCGGCGCGCGCGATGAATATGCCGGCGTTCCAATGGTGTTTCCCATCCGCCAGGAACTCCTCGACGTCTTCCAGGCTCGGCTTTTCCACGAAGGCATCCACCTCGAAGACACCGTCCTCGCCGTCCACGGCGGAGCCACTCTTGATATACCCGTATCCGGTTTCCGGGCGGGACGGCTTGATGCCGAGCAGCGCGACACCGCCGTGCCGAACCGCCTTGGCTGCCGCCTTTATGGAACTGGTGAAGCTGCCGGTGTCCCGGACGATATGGTCGGAGGGCATGGCCACGAGGATCGCCTCGGGGTCCTCCTCCGAGATCAATAGGGCTCCGGCAATGACGGCCGCCGCGGTCCCTCGCGAGACGGGCTCCACAAGCACCCGAAAGTCGTCGCCCCGGATGGCTGAAATCTGCTCCGCCACGATGAAGCGATGGTCGGCATGGCTGACCGCTAACGGTGTCGCGAAGCCTTCGTCCGCGACCCTGAGCAGGGTTTCCTGCAGGAGGGAGAACTCCCCTGTCAGCGATAGGAACTGTTTGGGGTACTGTGCGCGCGAGAGCGGCCAAAGCCGCGTGCCCGAACCACCACTCAGGACAATCGGGTGCAATGTCATGAGGCAAGCACTTTCGCTGTTGCAAGGCCAGGCGGGACGCCAGGTATCGGCGCCATTCTCGGGCCGCCCGCCTAATGAGCCAACCGCGCTTGCGGGCTACTCCCTCTCGCCGGGGATACTTGTCGGAAGGTCTATGCACTTGCAGGGCAAGATAGTGTCCCCTCCGCGTCACACCTTCATCCGCTGGACGTAACCCCCATGATCCGTTGCAGGGTAAGGGTTACAGCTTATCGTGCCAGTGCAGGGCTTCCGGATGGCCCAGCGCTTCCGTTCGCCGACTTCAAGAGATGGATAAGGTATGCTCTTCCGCCGATATAAGCGTAAGAAACCCGCTCATCAGACTTCGCTGGAATCGCAGGATAGCGAACAGGATTCGGGCGGGGATGGGGGGCCTTCGCTCTCTGATCATGCCGAGTCACCCAGCCGGGTTTTCGGTGAGGCCATTGACGACGCTCCGGCGGATTTCGAGCTGGTCGAGGATGATGCCGAGGCCTTGGCGGAGGAAGTTCTCGTCGAAGCGGTTGCCGAACCTTCGATTTTCGAGGAGGGAGAAGACCTCGGCGAGCCTCAGCAGTCGGAACCGGTAAGCCCAGGCGGCGCCGTCGCTCGCAGGACCGAGACCGGCTCCATGCTTGCACTCGCGGAGCCCCGCTACTCAACGATCCCCACCTTCTCCATGTCGGCGAATTCGCGCCTATGGCGCCGCGAAGTTCGGGACCTGAGCTATATCGGCGAAGTGACCAAGCTGTTTCGCGATGTCTTGACCCCGACACAGCCAAAGCGCTCGACGGAGGACTTCTGCGGACGCGCCGAGGAGATCGCGGAGATTATTCAGGCGATCGAGGAAGAGCGGGCCCACACCCTGATCTCTTCCGAAGCGGGAATGGGAAAAACATCCCTGGCCAATGTCATTTGCCAGCTCGCGCAGGAGGCGGGCTACATCGTGGTCCGGCTCACTTGTTCTCCCGGCTTGACGTCCGCCGGCATTATTCGAGCCATCCTCGAGCAGATGTCGGATCAGATTGAGGCAACCCCGGCTGGGCCGGTATTGCTGCAGCAACTCGGCTTGGAGCGGCTCGATGAACTGGTGGATCCAGAGGCCGATCTGGAGTCGCTGCTGTCCGCCTTTGCCCGTTTGCGGGAAGCGCAAGCGCTGATTCTGCTGGACGATTTCGATCGTCTTGCCGACACCAGCTTGGTGCCCTTCGTCGTGCAGCTCATCAAGGGCCTGACCGATCGCGGCGCGCCGATGACGTTCCTGGTCTGTGGAGCGGCCGAGCGGCCCGAGGCTTTGCTTGGCGATTCGGAGCCCCTACCGCCGTCCTTGTACATGTGTCATCTGCGCGCCCTGTCGGATCAGGACGTGCTGGCGGTTTTGGCGCACGCCGAGCAAAGAATTGGAATTCGCTTCGATGAAGACGCGCGGCGGGCCATGCGGGTGCTGAGCCGCGGCCATGCAGCGGTCTTGCAGTGGCTCGCCTTCCTGGCCACGCGAAGCGCCGTCAGACGTTTTTCGATCATGGTCGAGCGCGACGACGTGGTCGAGGTCTGCCCGGAGGCCGCCAATCGCTTGCGCCCGGGCCTGGCGAGCCGCTACGAGGAAATCTGCGCGCGCCGCCAATCGGAATGGCTTGAAAGCGTCCTTTTTCTCGCCGCTCTCGCGCCGACCGACTCGAGCGGTGAGTTCACCTCTAACGAGCTCTCGGCCATCGCGCCCTCGCTGCTCGACCAGGAGGTGCCGACCCTCTCGCTGCATGGCGCGCTGAGCCGGTTCACCGGGGACGAAGGCGGGGAAGCGATCCTGCGCAAGCGTCAGTCCCGCCAGGGCACCGTGTATAGTTT
>JARFRB010000042.1 GCA_029287455.1 Pelagibius litoralis
CCTCGTGCGAAAAGCCCAGATCGAAGCAGCGATATCCATTGAACTCGCTTTGCTGATCGCGAAGAACAATCTCCCGCTGGCCCAAGCCGTTTCAGAAAATTCGAGGCATCATTGCGGACCTTGCCACGCTCTCGTTGAGAGGGCATCCGCCTGCCATGGTGGCGTTGGCCAAGCTTTCAGTCCGCGACGACGTCGTTCGGCTGACGCCGCAGTTTCTCTATTTCCTGCTGACTTCCGCCCGGCAGCGGATGGCTCTCGACTCTCAAGCCGACAAACTCTTGGCCTGGGCAAAACTCAGTCTTACGCCGAAAGACCGCTCCGTGATTGATGACCGCGTGCAGCGCCGGACATGGCCGCTGGAAGAGACCATGGTCATTGAGTAGAAGTCGACGCCGTGAGGAGCGCCTGCGCGTGTTCGCGAGCCAGAGATTCGGGGTTCGAGCGGTGATCGCGGGGTGGTGCCGTGTGTGCGGGCTTCTTGGTGGAGCCGAGGGGAATCGAACCCCTGACCTCTACAATGCCATTGTAGCGCTCTCCCAACTGAGCTACGGCCCCAACCGGAGCTTCGAAGGGAAAGGCGAAAGCCGGTCCCTGGGCGGGGGCTTGGGTACCCCCTCGAAGGCAGGGGAAATTAGGCGCGCGCCGCGCGGCTGGCAAGCGAAAAAAGGACGGCGGAAGGTGGGGCAGCCGCCCCATCGGCCTCAGGTATCCTTGTCTTCGGTATCGCGCGGCACGTCGCCGATGCCGTCGTCGTCGTCGTCCAGATCGGAGGTGTCCTCGATCAGCCCGTCGTCGCTGTCCTCGTCGATTTCGATGTCGTCATCCGATTCGAACTCCTCCACCTCGACCTCGTCCTCCTTGGTCGCCGCTGGCACGGGCGCGAGTTTCGGCTTCGCGGCAGCCGGCCGCGACCGGCTGCGCTTGCCAAGCGAATCGGGATCAAACACGGTCTCGCATTTTGGGCACACGATAGGGCTGCGCTTCAGATCATAGAACTTCGCGCCGCAGCCCTGACAAACACGCTTGATGCCCCATTCCGGTTTGGCCACGTTTCAAGTCTCCACAAAATCTTCGTCGAGTCGCCGGAGTGGGCGCGCATTTGCCATGCGCGCGGTCCGCTGTCAAACCATACTTTTGCTGCCTTGCGCTGGGAACGGCACGGGTCCCTTGCGCGCTGGTGAGACGCCTGGGGATATGCTAGCAGAGGGGCCCGCGCGGCGCCGCTCGCCGCCGGGGCTCAAACGCCGGGGATCCAGAAGGCCATGACAGCATTGACCGCTCAGCCCAGCGGCGCCCTTTCGGGCGAGGCGCCGGTGCCTGGGGATAAGTCGATTTCCCACCGCGCCCTGATGTTGGGGGCCTTGGCCGTCGGCGAGACGACGGCGTCCGGCGTGCTGGAGGGGGAGGATGTCTTGCGCACCGCCGCCGTCCTTCGCGCCCTGGGTGCCGAGGTGGAGCGGGACGGTCCGGGCCTCTGGCGAGTCCGCGGGCGCGGTGTGGGCGGTCTGGCGGAGCCCGACGACGTGCTGGACTTCGGCAACTCCGGCACCGGCGCGCGCCTGGCCATGGGGCTGCTCGCCGGACAGCCTCTGACCGCGGTGATGACTGGGGACGACAGCTTGCGGCGGCGGCCCATGGGCCGGGTGATCGAGCCGCTGTCACGGATGGGGTTGTCGGTGATCTCGCGGGCGGGCGGGCGTTTGCCCTTAACTCTCACGGCCCCCGAGACGCTTCTGCCGATCGAGTACCGTCTGCCGGTCGCCTCGGCCCAGGTAAAATCGGCGATCCTGCTCGCGGGCCTTTCGGCGCCGGGCGAAACCCGGGTGATCGAGCCCGAGGCCACCCGCGATCACAGCGAGCGCATGCTGCGCGCATTCGGCGCGACGGTCGCGGTGGAAGACCGGCCCGACGGGCGGCACATCGTGCTGACCGGTCAGCCGGAACTCGCGGCAACCGGCGTGGTCGTGCCGGCGGACCCGTCCTCGGCCGCCTTCCCAACGGTTGCGGCTCTGCTGCTGGAAGGCTCCGAGATCCGGCTCGGCGGGGTCGGCCTCAACCCCTTGCGCGCGGGCGTCTTCGAAACCCTGCGGGAGATGGGGGCGGAGATTTCCGAGGAGAACCGGCGCGACGCCGCCGGCGAGCCGGTGGCCGATCTGCGGGTGCGCGCGAGCGCCTTGAAGGGGGTGGAGGTGCCGCCCGAACGCGCGCCCAGCATGATCGACGAGTATCCAATCCTGGCGGTCGCCGCGGCCTCCGCCCAGGGCACCACCGTGATGCGGGGTCTGGCGGAGCTAAGGGTCAAGGAAAGCGACCGGCTCGCCGTCGTAGCTCGCGGGCTCGCCGCTTGCGGTGTCGAGGTGGAAGAGGGGCCGGACAGTCTGGTGGTCCATGGCCGCGGCGAGCGCCCTCGCGGCGGTGCCACGATCGCCGCCGAGTTGGATCACCGCATCGCCATGTCCTTCCTGGTTCTGGGCCTCGCGGCGGAGGAGCCGGTCACGATCGATGATGTGGGCCCGATCGATACATCCTTTCCCGGTTTCGTGGGCCTCATGACAGGGCTCGGTGCCCAATTCGCGGAGCCTGGCGCGTGATTGTCGCCATCGACGGCCCTTCGGCTTCGGGGAAGGGCACCCTGGCGCGCGGCCTTGCGAAGGCTTTGGGTTTCGCCTATCTGGACAGCGGTTCGCTTTATCGCGCGGTGGCCGCCAAGCTGCTGGCCGCTGGCTTCGATCCGAACGACGCGGCGGTCGCGGAGCAGGTCGCTCGGGCGATCTCTCCGGACGACCTCGAGCGGCCCGACCTGAGAAGCGAGGCGGTGGCGCAGGCGGCATCCCGGGTCGCTGCCCTTCCGCCGGTGCGCGCCGCTCTCTTGGCCTTTCAGCGGGACTTCGCGAAGCGCCCGCCCGGCGCCACGGGCGGTGCCGTTTTGGACGGCCGCGACATCGGGACGGTCGTATGCCCCGAGGCAGAGGTGAAGCTCTTCGTGACCGCCAGCGCCGAGGAGCGCGCCCGAAGGCGCAGCAAGGAGTTGATCGAGAAGGGCGAGAGCGGTATATACGCGCGCGTCTTGAAAGAGATGCGCGAACGGGACGACCGCGATACCGCCCGTAGCCATGCCCCTTTGGTGGCCGCGGCGGACGCCGTTGAGATCGACACCACAGACAAGGACGCGAATGCCGTTTTGGCAATCGCGCTCGCTGTCGTGGCGGAAAAGCGCAAATCCTTCCGGCGCGATTAGGCGAAGCCCGGGGCCTGACCCGGGAAGACCGCCGGAGCCAACCGGCCGGCCCGAACCATTGAACTTCGAAAGGAATAACTGTCCATGTCAGATCAATCCGCGGCTGCCGAGACGGCCGCTCCAAAAGAATCCTTCGCCGCGTTGCTCGAGGAAAGCCTCGGCCGGGATCAGAGCCTTGAAGGCACCGTGCTGCGCGGCACGATCATCGCCATTGAAAACGACAACGTCGTGATCGATGTCGGGCTGAAGTCTGAGGGCCGCGTGCCCCTGAAGGAGTTCGCCAAGCATGGCGAGGCGCCGGAGCTGAAGTCCGGCGACCATGTCGAAGTCTTCCTGGAGCGCATGGAGGACAAGAACGGCGAGGCCATGCTGAGCCGCGAGAAGGCGCGCCGCGAGGAAGCCTGGAACCAGCTGGAGAAAGCCTTCGCCGATAGCCAGCGCGTGACCGGTGTCATCTTCGGTCGCGTGAAGGGCGGCTTCACCGTGGATCTCTCCGGCGCCGTGGCCTTCCTGCCCGGCAGCCAGGTCGATATCCGGCCGGTGCGCGACGTGACCCCCTTGATGCACACCCCGCAGCCGTTCCAAATCCTCAAGATGGACCGGGCGCGCGGCAATATCGTGGTTTCGCGCCGGGCTGTCTTGGAAGAGGACCGGGCCGAGCAGCGCGGCGAACTGATCGCCAACCTTTCCGAAGGCCAGGTTCTGGCCGGCGTGGTGAAGAACATCACCGACTACGGCGCCTTCGTGGACCTGGGCGGCGTCGACGGCCTGCTTCACGTGACCGACATTTCCTGGAAGCGCATCAACCATCCCAGCGAGGCCCTGTCCATCGGCCAGCAAGTGCAGGTGCAGGTGATCCGCTTCAATCCGGAAACCCAGCGCATCAGCTTGGGCATGAAGCAGCTTGAAGCCGACCCCTGGGAGGGTGTCGCGGCGAAGTATCCGGTCGGCGCGAAGTTCATTGGCCGGGTCACGAACATCACCGACTATGGCGCCTTCGTGGAATTGGAGCCGGGGATCGAGGGCTTGGTGCACGTCTCCGAGATGAGCTGGACCAAGAAGAACGTCCATCCGGGCAAGATCGTTTCCACCTCCCAGGAAGTGGAAGTCATGGTCCTGGACGTGGACGAGCAGAAGCGCCGGATCTCCCTTGGCCTCAAGCAGGTTCAAGCCAATCCTTGGGAGGCTTTCGTCGAAAACCACCCGGTGGGAACCGAGCTCGAGGGCGAGATCAAGAATATCACCGAGTTCGGCCTGTTCGTCGGGCTGCCCGGCGACATCGACGGCATGGTGCACCTGTCCGACTTGGATTGGGGCCGGTCCGGCGAAGAAGCGGTTCAGGACTACGAGAAGGGCCAGAGCGTCAAGGTCAAGGTGCTCGACGTCGACGTGGACAAGGAACGGGTGTCGCTGGGCATCAAGCAACTGGCGGAAGATCCTTTCGCCGGCGCCGCGGACGGCATGAAGAAGGGCGATGTCGTGACCACCACGGTGCAGCAGATCACCGACGGCGGGATCGAGGTTCAGCTGGCGGACGGCGCATCCGGCTTCATCCGCAAGGCGGAGCTGTCCCGGGACCGCAGCGAGCAGCGGCCCGATCGCTTCGCCGTGGGCGAGAAGGTGGATGCCAAGGTCACCACGATCGACCGCAAGACGCGCAAGATCAACCTCTCCATCAAGCAGCTGCAAATCGAGGAAGAGAAGAAGGCCATGGCCGAGTACGGCTCGACCGAATCTGGCGCTAGCCTTGGCGATATCCTAGGTGCCGCCCTGAACAAGGCGCAGGCCGAGCGCGACGAAAAAGAGAAGTAAGGCGGGCGTTTCCAAGCCTTGCGGAAAGGGGGTCCGGCGTCATGCGCCGGGCCCTTTTTGCATGGCGCGCGCTACGCACCCGCTTTGGCCCAACTATCCCATTGTTCTGAAAGGGATACCTTGACGCTAGAGGGCGGCTCTGGCACTTTTATGGGGAGGCGTCCGGCGGCGGCGCCGCAAAGCGAGGCCGGGCGGGGCCGGTCGCAGGTTCGGGGAGCGGTGCCTTGACCAAGTCTGAACTCATTCAACGGATCGCCGAGATGAATCCGCATCTCTATCACCGGGATGTGGAGCGCATCGTCACAACGATTTTCGACGAAATCTCCGAGGCCTTGTCGCGCGGCGACCGGGTGGAGCTTCGGGGTTTCGGCGCCTTCTCGGTGAAGCAGCGCGACGCGCGCATCGGGCGCAACCCCAGGACCGGCGAAGCGGTTTCGGTGTCCCGGAAGCAGGTGCCCTTCTTTAAGACGGGCAAGCAGCTCAGAGAGCGCCTGAACGAGGGCTGAGCGGCGCGGATTCCCAGGGCCGCCTCCTAATTCCGCGGGTGGCCAAGAAAGCGGGGACGAAGAGGCGTGAGACGCTGGAGTTGGATCATCACCCTGCCCTTCATGCTGATCGCGGTTGTTTTCGCCGTGAACAACATGGGGCCGGTGGCGCTTGATCTTTGGCCCTTGGCGATCCAGGTGGCGGTTCCTCTCTACATCCTCGTGCTGGGCACCCTCTTCGTCGGATTCGTCGTGGGCGGCGTGGCGACCTGGCTGGCGGCGGGTGGCAGGCGGCGTGTCGCTCGGGCCGAGCATAAGAAGGTGCGCCAGCTCGAGCGGCAGGTCTCGACCTTGAAGCAGGGAGCACAAGCGAGCGGACCCGCTGAGGCGGCATCCGGTGCCGCGCGGCTCACCGCGCCCGGCCGCTGACAAGGGCCGGCGGCGGTGCGGGTGATTTCCGCTTCCGATTGTCAGGCCGCCCTTGAATTCGAAACCTTGATCGGACGCTTGCGCGACGCTTTCCGGCGCGGAGCCACCGCGCCCGGCTCCGTCAGCTATGACATGCCGCGGCTTTCCGAGCCGCCCTCGCGTCTCACCCTGGCCGCGGCCTGGAGGGGCGAGCAGGTCGCCGGTGTCAGGATCGAAACCGAGACACCCGGAAATCTCGACCGCCACCTGCCCGCGCGCATGGGGACATACCTGCTGCTCGATGGGCGGACCGGCGCGCCGCGCGCCTTGCTCGACGGCCCGATGCTGCGGCTACGGGCGGCGGCCGCCTGCTCGGCTCTGGCGGCGAGCTATCTGGCGCGGCCGGACTGCGGGCGCTTGTTGGTGATCGGCGCCAGCGTGCTGGCCTCCCACATGGTCGCGGCCTTCGCTGCCGTGCGCCCGCTCCGGGCAGTGCTGATCTGGGATCAGCGGCCGGAGGAGGCCCGTCGCCTTGCCCAAGCCCTGGACCGCCGGCGCCTTAAGGTGGATGCGACGCGCGACCTGCCGGGCGCGCTTGCCGGCGCGGATGTGATTTGCTCGGTCGTTGACGAGCCGGTCTTGCGCGGCGCCGATCTGCACCCCGGCCAGCATGTCAGCCTTCTGGGGGACTTCGCGCCGGCCTGCCGTCAGGCCGACGACGAGGCCTTGGCCAGGGCGCGCATCTTCCTGGACGATCGCGCGACGGGCGCCCTGACGAGCGATCTGGCTGAAGCGGTCGCGGCCGGCGCCCTCGAGCCTACGGACATCGCCGCGGACTTGACGGAACTGGCGCGCGGCGAGCGGGCGGGCCGCCGCTTCTATCAGCAGATCACCCTCTTCAAGTCCGCGGGGACCGATTTGGAGGATCTGGCGGCGGCACAGCTCGCCTGGGAGAGAGCATGACGCGCCGCGCGGCTGTTCCTTTCATCGCCATTGCGAGCGAAGCGCGGCAATCTAGAGTTTGTTGGTTGGCGGGAATACGCGAGCGAAACAAATACCTCTGGATTGCCACGCCCCCCGCGCCGCTTGCATTGGGACGGAAGAGGTTTCTAGGGTGCCGTCATGACAAGTGAAGCGCGCGACCGGCTTTTCGTCGCCCTCGACACCACCGATTTGGAGCGCGCGGCGCGCCTGGCCCGGGAACTCGCGGGCCGCGTCGGCGGGCTGAAGGTAGGTAAGGAGTTCTTCACCGCCCACGGGCCGGACGGCTTGCGGGCGGCGGTGGGGGGCGAGCCGCTCTTCCTCGACCTCAAGTTCCATGACATTCCCAACACCGTGGCGGGGGCCGTGCGCGCGGCCATGCGGCTTAGCCCGCGCATCCTGAACGTCCACGCCTCCGGCGGCCGGGCCATGATGGAGGCGGCCCGTGACGCCCTGCGCGAAGGCGCCGACGATGCCGGGGTGGAGCCGCCATGGCTGGTGGCGGTGACTGTTTTGACCAGCCTGGACGACGCGGACCTCGCGGCGGTGGGCCAGCAGGGTCCGGCGGCTGAACAGGTGGTGCGCCTGGCCCGTCTCGCCCAGGATTGCGGCCTCGACGGAGTGGTTTGCGGCCCCCGCGAGATCGCGCCCCTGCGCGCGGCCTGCAGCCCGGATTTCAAGCTCGTGGTGCCCGGCATCCGCCCTGCCTGGGCGGCCTCTGGCGACCAGAAGCGCGTCATGACCCCGAAGGCCGCGGTCGCCGCCGGCGCCGACGTCATCGTCGTCGGCCGCCCCATTACCGCCGCCGAGGACCCTCTGGACGCCGCCGAGAAAATTGTCGCGGAACTGGGGTGAGACCTGGGACGAGGGGATGGCGGCGGTGTTAGCGGGATCGCCGGCCAGCCAATTCGCCGCGCGATCGATCACACGGAGTCCGATTTCCTCGGCTATGCGGCGATCTGGCCGTGGGGGCCTAGTAGCGACGGCGCGCGTCTCCCAATAGGGCCCTGCGTCGTCAGCATCGCTTTCCGCGCGTTCGCCGGCCGGATCAGTCCGGAAGACGATAGATTGTCCCCACTGAAGGTTCCGGGGCTGGACGCGGCGCCTTCGGCGGGCTAACACAAGGCTCGTCAGAGGGGGCCCTTTTGAGCTGGGCCAGGCCGGAAGGGAAGAGCCGAGATGTCCGCATCCACGCCTCCAGTCAACCCGGTTCAGCGCTTGCAAGTGCTGGAGACCGTTAAGACGGCCTATAGCGGCGTTTTCGCTTCCCTTGGGCCGCTGTTCCGGGCCGCATTGCTGCCCTTCGTGTTGAGCCTCTTGATAAACCTGATGGAAAGCACTCTGCCGACGGAGGCTTTTGGCCCCAGGTTTCTGCTCGCTGTCTGCGGCATGTTCCCTTACGTGATCTTCGCGGTGGCTTGGCACCGTTTCGTGCTTCTCGGCCCGGCCAAAGCCGACCCCAAGACCCTGCCACCGCTTGGCGCGCGGCATCTGCGCTTCGCCGTGGCGCTCTTCGCGCTTGTTGCAATCATGTTCGGCGTGGTGCTTGCCTTGGGGCTGCTCATGGCCCACTTGATGGCACTCTTCGGCGGAGTGCCTGTCGGGGTGGGCGAGCAGCTTGGTCCGGCCTCGGCCCCGATTCTCCTGCTAGCCCTCGCCTTCGCCATGGTGATTCTTTACGTATTCTTGCGGCTGTCCTTCGTGCTGCCGGCGATCTCGGTGGACGAGGCCTACAAATTCAAGGATTCCTGGCGCAATACGCGCGGCCAAGGCTGGAGTCTCGTCGGTGCGGTGCTTTTGGCCAGCCTTCCGCTGCTGCTCGTCGGCATGATCTTGACCCTGTTCTTCGGCATGGGCGTCGCCCAGTCGGAAGGGCCTGGCTTTACCGTTTTGTCCTTGTTCTTCCTGGTTTCGGCGGCGCTCAGCTATATCTCCTCCGCGCTCACGGTTTCCATCCTGTCGATGGCTTTCCGCACCTGCACGGGCTGGTATCCGGGTGAGGATGCCGGTCCGCCGGTTCCAAGCCAGCCTGAACCGGGCGGCGACGCGACCTACTGAGCGCGAGGCTGGACGCCCGCCGAGGGAAGGGTTAACTAATCCCCATGTCTGTCGAGACGAAGATCTGCGGGGTCAACTCCGCCGAGGCCGTGGCCGCCGCGGTGACCGGGGGCGCGCGCTATCTGGGCTTCGTCTTCTATCCTCCGAGCCCCCGCGCGGTCACGACGGAGCAAGCGGCCGCCTTGGCCGCCAAGGTCGGGCCGGGATGCCTGAAGGTGGGGCTTTTCGTGGATCCCGACGACGCGACCCTCGCCGAGGTCCTGGGCCGGGTTCCGCTGGACCTGCTTCAACTGCACGGCTCGGAGACGCCGCGCCGGGTCGCGCAAATCCGGGCCGCCTTCGGGGTTCCCACCATGAAGGCGATCAAGGTCGCCCGGGCCGAGGATCTGGAGCCTGTGGCGGGCTTCGCTGGGGCCGCCGACCGCTTGTTGTTCGACGCCAAGGCGCCCAAGACCATGAAGAACGCGCTTCCCGGCGGCAATGCCTTATCGTTCGATTGGCGCTTGCTGGCTGGTCGCCGCTGGCCCTTGCCATGGATGCTCTCCGGTGGCCTCAAGCCGGAGAACATCCGCGAGGCGGTGGAAATCAGCGGCGCGCGCGCTCTGGACGTTTCTTCGGGGGTGGAGGAGCGGCCAGGCGTAAAGTCCCCTGCCCTGATCGCGGATTTTCTGGAACGCTCGCGCGGCCTCTAGACCCGCCGCTTGGGCGCCAGGGCGTTGCGGCATGCGAGGGAATGGGGCAAAGTCCGGCCTTGCTTGGCGAAAGGTCCGAATTTCGATGTCCCAACCCCTGAACACCTACCGTTCCGGCCCCGACGAACGCGGGCATTTTGGCATATTTGGTGGCCGTTTCGTGGCCGAAACCCTGATGCCGCTCATTCTCGACGTCGAGAAGGCCTACGAGGCAGCGCGCGCCGACCCCGTGTTCGGGGCTGAGCTGGACAACTATGCCAAGCACTACGTCGGGCGCCCAAGCCCGCTCTATTTCGCTGAGCGCCTGACGGAAGAGCTTGGCGGGGCCAAGATCTACTTCAAGCGCGACGAGCTGAATCACACCGGCAGCCACAAGATCAACAACTGTCTGGGTCAAATCCTCCTGGCCAAGCGCATGGGCAAGACCCGCATCATCGCCGAAACCGGTGCCGGGCAGCACGGTGTGGCGGTGGCAACGGTCTGCGCGCGCTTCAATCTGCCCTGCGTGGTCTACATGGGTGCCACCGATATCGAGCGTCAGCAGCCCAACGTGTTCCGCATGAAGCTGCTCGGCGCCGAGGTCAAGCCGGTGACCAGCGGCACCGGCACCTTGAAGGACGCCATGAACGACGCTTTGCGCGACTGGGTGGCGAATGTGGAAAGCACCTTCTACATCATCGGCACGGTCGCCGGGCCGCACCCCTATCCGGCCATGGTTCGCGACTTCCAGTCGGTGATTGGGCATGAGGTCCGTTGGCAGATGGAGGAGGCCGAGGGGCGGCTGCCTGACAGCCTGATCGCCTGCATCGGCGGCGGTTCCAATGCCATGGGCATGTTCCACGACTTCCTGGACGATACCAGCGTCCGTATTATCGGGGTCGAAGCCGCGGGACATGGGATCGAGACCGGCGAGCACGCGGCCTCTTTGAACGGCGGCCGCCCTGGCGTGCTCCACGGAAATCGTACGTACCTGCTGCAGACCGACGACGGACAAATCATCGATGCCTACTCGATCTCCGCCGGCTTAGATTATCCGGGGATTGGGCCGGAGCATGCCTGGTTGCGGGACAGCGGCAGAGTGGAGTACGTTTCCGTCACCGACCAGGAAGCCTTGGAGGCTTTCAAGTTATGTACGCGTACGGAAGGCATCATTCCGGCCCTGGAGCCGAGCCATGCCCTGGCGCATGTCACCAAGCTTGCGCCGGATCTGCCCGCCGATCATCTGATGGTCATGAACCTTTGCGGCCGGGGCGACAAGGATGTCTTCGCCGTGGCGCGGCATTTGGGGGTTGAACTTTGAGCAGCTTGGCGGCCTGTGGCGGAACAGAGGCTGGAACATCTCGTATCGAGCGGCGCTTCGCTGCCCTTAAGGCGGAAGGGCGTGGCGGGCTGGTGACCTTCGTGACGGCGGGCGATCCGGACGCGGAGACGAGCTACGAGATCTTGCGGGGGCTGCCCGCGGCCGGGGCGGATGTGATTGAGCTCGGGATGCCCTTTTCCGATCCCATGGCGGACGGCCCGGCGATCCAGGCAAGCTCCTTGCGGGCTCTCAAAGCAGGATTTTCCTTGTCCAAGACCTTGGACCTGGTCAGCCGCTTTCGCCAAGACGACAACGACACACCCGTCATTCTGATGGGCTATTACAATCCGATCTATTCCATGGGGGTCGAGGCTTTCTTGGCCCGCGCGCGGGAGGCAGGTGTCGACGGCTTAATCATCGTCGACCTGCCGCCGGAGGAAGACGAGGAACTCTGCGGACCCGCGCTCGACGCCGGGCTGCATTGGGTGCGCCTGGCGACACCGACCACCGACGACGCAAGATTGCCAGCGGTTCTCGCCAGGGCGAGCGGCTTTGTCTACTACGTCTCCGTCATGGGGATCACCGGGACCAAGTCCGCGGAAACGGGTGATATCGAAGCCGCGGTGCAGCGCTTGAAGCGGCATACCGATCTGCCGGTCGCCGTTGGCTTCGGGATCAAGACGCCGGAGCAGGCGGGCAGCGTCGCCGGTGTGGCCGACGCGGCCGTCGTGGGCTCGGCCCTGGTGCGCCGGGTGGAAGCCAATCTCGACGCCGATGGCCGCGCCAAGGCGGGCTTGGCGCAGGACGTGTTATCCTTGGTTGGCGACCTTGCCGACGGAGTGCGGGCATGAATTGGATCACCAACTACGTGCGGCCGAAGATCCGCTCCTTGATGGCGAAGCAGGATGTGCCGGAGAACCTATGGGAAAAGTGCCCCTCCTGCTCCCAGATGATCTTCCACCGGGAGCTGGAGGCCAATCACCAGGTCTGCGCCAATTGTGGGCATCACATGCGGATCGGTGCCAAGAAGCGCCTCGAGCTCTTGTTCGACGAGGGGCGGTTCAAGCTGGAAAAGCTGCCGGATACCCCCGCTGATCCCCTGAAATTCCGGGACCGGGAACGCTATACGGATCGTTTGAAGCGGGCACGCGCGAGCTCGGGCGCGCAAGACGCCATTCAAGTGGCGGAAGGCACGATCGGCGGGCAAATGGCCGTGGTCGCGGCCTTCGACTTCGGCTTCATGGGCGGCTCCATGGGCATCGCTGTTGGGAATGGTCTGGTGCGCGCGGCCGAGTTGGCGGTGGAGCGGGATGCCGCCTTCATTGCCGTACCCTCCTCCGGCGGGGCCAGGATGCAGGAGGGGGTCTTGTCCCTGATGCAGCTCCCGCGCACCGTGATCGCCGTGCAAATGGTCAAGGATGCGGGCCTGCCCTTTATCGCCCTGCTCACGGACCCAACCACCGGCGGCGTCTCCGCGTCCTTCGCCATGCTGGGCGATATCCAGATTTCGGAGCCGGGTGCGGTGATCGGCTTCGCGGGCGCGCGGGTGATCGAGGAGACCATCCGCGAGACCCTGCCGTCCGGTTTCCAGCGGGCAGAATATCTCTTGGAGCACGGCATGCTGGACATGGTCGTGGCCCGGAAGGACCTGCATGAGACGCTGTCCCGCGTCTTGAAGCTGTTGCGCGAGCCGGCGCCGGCCGGGGACGTTGTGAACCTGCCTTCCGCAAAAGCTCCGGCGGCGAAGGCGGAACCTGAAAAAGCCAAGGCTCCCTCGGAGAAAGGCAAGGCTTCCGGTGGCGCCGGCAACGGCGGGAACGCAAAAAGCCAGGGAACGCGGGCCGGCGCGCCCGGCGCAGGGAACGGCGATGCCCACGGCGGCGCGTCAGGCGCCGGTAATGATAAGGCGGAGACGGCAGGCGTGCCCGCCAACCCTGGAAAGGCGGCGGCGCAGAAGGCCCAGGCGGAACGTGAGCACGGCAAGTGACGCGATCCTCGATCGACTGAGCCGGCTGCATCCAAAGATCATCGATCTATCTCTAGATAGAGTCGAGAACCTGTTAGCGGCGCTCGGCCATCCGGAGCAGCAACTTGCCCCGGTGGTGCACGTGGCGGGGACCAACGGCAAGGGCTCGGTGATCGCATTTCTACGCGCGATGATGGGGGCGGCCGGCCTTTCCGTGCACGTCGACACCTCGCCCCACTTGCGGCGCTTTCACGAGCGGGTGCGCGTCGCGGGCAAGCTGATCGACGAGCACCGCTTAGCGGCGGTGCTTGAGGAGTGTGAAGCGGCGAACCTGGGCCGGAACATCACATATTTCGAGATCACGACCGCCGCCGCATTCCTGGCCTTCGCGCGGACTCCGGCCGACGCGGTTTTGCTGGAGACAGGGCTCGGCGGCCGCTTGGACGCCACCAACGTCATCGCACGTCCCGCCGCGACAGCGATCACGCCGGTCTCCCTGGACCACATGCAGTATCTTGGCGAGACCTTGGCGGAAATCGCCGCGGAGAAGGCAGGGATCTTGAAACCTGAAACGCCCTGCGTCGTGGGGCCCCAGGCGCCCGAAGCGCTCGCTGTCATCGAGGCCCGTGCCGCCGAGCTCGGGACGCCGCTTATCGTGCATGGCCGCGATTGGACGTTCCGACGCAAGGAGGGTGCCAGGGGGGCGGCCGGCTTTCGGCTGGAGGGGCCGGCCGGGACCGGCGATTACCCGCTGCCCGCCTTGCCTGGCGAACACCAAATCGCGAATGCGGCAACAGCGTTGGTCGTCGCCCAGGCCTTGCCCGCCTTGCCGCTGAGCGCCGAGAGCCTGCGGCGCGGACTGCGAGAGGTCAGCTGGCCCGCCCGGCTGCAGCGCTTAAGCAGGGGTCCGCTGGCCGCCCGCCTGCCCGAATCCTGGGAGCTTTGGCTGGACGGCGGGCATAACGCGGCAGCCGGGGCGGCAATCGCCGAGGCCTTGCGGGGATGGCCGGATAAGCCCTTGAAGCTGATCTACGGCATGTTGAACACCAAGGCAGCTCGCGA
>JARFRB010000048.1 GCA_029287455.1 Pelagibius litoralis
CATCCCCTGGAACGTTCCGATGATGCTGATGGCCTATAAGATCGCGCCGGCCTTGGTTGCCGGCAACACGGTGGTGGTCAAGTCGGCGGAGGAGTCGCCCTTCGCGGTCCTGCGTGTCTGCCAGATCATGAACCAGATCCTGCCACCAGGCGTTTTCAACATTCTCTCGGGCTTTGGACCTGAGTGCGGCGGCCCGTTGGTGGTGCATCCGGACATCGGAAAGGTGACCTTCACCGGCTCCGTGGAGACAGGCAAGACGATCTACCGCGCCGCCGCCGAAAAGCTGATTCCGGTAACCCTGGAACTGGGCGGCAAATCCCCGATGATCGTGATGGGCGATGCCGACCTCGAACGGGCGGTGGCCGGCGCCATAACCGGCATGCGCTTCACCCGGCAGGGCCAAAGCTGCACCGCCGCGAGCCGCATCTACGTGCATGACTCCCTGCACGATGCCTTCGTCGAAAAGCTCAAGGCCAAGGTGGATGCCATGGTCATGGGCGATCCCATGGACGAAAAGACCGACATCGGCACCATCGTCAGCCAACAGCAGTACGAGCGGGTGAACAGCTACATCGACCTAGGCCGGAAAGAAGGCGGGACGGCGCACGCCTGTTCGGCCCTGCCGGAGGATGCCAAGCTCGCGAAAGGCTATTTCGTGCGGCCCGTGATCTTCACCGATCTGCCGGAGGATAGCCGTTGCATCCGCGAGGAGATTTTCGGGCCGGTCACGGCGGTCTCGAGGTTCACCACCTACGAGGAAGCCATCGCCAAAGCGAACGACAGCGAGTATGGCCTGGCGGCGACGATCTGGACCAAGGATCTACAAACTGCCCTTGACGCCACGAAGCGCTTGGAAGCCGGCTTCGTGCAAGTGAATCAGAACCTCGTTGTCCTGCCAAATCTCTCCTACGGCGGCACCAAAAAATCGGGCCTGGGCAAGGAAGCCTCGCTGGACGCCATGCTCGACAACTTCACCCAGCAAAAGACCGTCATTCTGAACATGACCTAGCACAAGCTCTGTTTACTTCTCTCTTACTATTAACTACCATAAAGGGAGTTTGGGTTTCGCGGGAGAGCGGCGGCTTGGCATTGCAGACTTTGTTCGAGGCAGGTCCCGTTATCGCGGGCCACGCGATCGTTGCGGTCATGGCGATCCCCCTGGGTGCCGCGCAGTTCGCCTTGCCGAAAGGGACGTCTCTGCACCGTGGCCTGGGCCTGGCTTGGGTCGCAGCCATGGTCATAATCGGCGTCAGCGGATTCTTCATCCACGACATTCGCACTTGGGGCCTCTTCAGCCCCATCCACTTCCTCTCCCTCTTGATCCTGGCGACGCTGTTCGTGTCCTATCGCGCCGCGCGGCGCGGGGATATCCAGCGGCACAAATATCTGATGATTGCCCTTTACGGATTGGGATTAATCGTTGCGGGAGGATTCACCCTCGCGCCGGGACGAGTTATGCACGCCGCCCTGTTCGGCGGACCCTTTCACTGAGGGGAAGACACCGGCCCTCCCCTTTCCCGCCCATACAGCGTAGGTTTGCCCCAACTTCGACCTATCTGTAAGGCATGACGCAAACGAGCACTCGGCGGCCTCAAGAATGAAACGGTTTCTGCGGTGGTCCGGCTATACCCTGCTGGGGTTGGTGCTGATCTTGATGGCGTTGGTGGCAGGCGGGTATCTCTGGCTGCGCGGTGGGCTGCCGCAGACCGAGGGCAGCGTCGCGGTAGCCGGGCTGGAGCGGGAGGTCGAACTCCTTCGCGACGACGACGGCCTTCTAACAATCCGCGCCGAAAGCCCGCGCGACGCGATCCACGGCCTGGGTTTTGCTCATGCGCAAGATCGCCTGGCGCAGATGGTCTTGATGCGGCGGCTCGGCGAGGGGCGGCTTTCCGAATCCCTGGGCAAGTTCACCTTGCGCATGGACTCGGTGATGCGCGGCCTTGATCTCGCCGGGCTCGCGGAAGCCTCTCTGGCGCATTTGGAGCCACGAACTCTCGAACTGCTCGAAGCATACGCGGAAGGCGTCAACGCCTACATGGAAACGCATCGCGGCGCCTTGCCGCCCGAATTCTACGTTTTAGGCATCGAGCCGGAACCTTGGCATCCCCGCGACAGCGTGCTCTGGGGCAAGCTGATGGCCCTACGCCTCTCGGGCAACTGGTGGAGCGAGCTTCGGCAAGCGCGCTTGGCCGCCGCTTTGTCGGAGGAAGAGCTCGCCGCCCTCTTCCCCGACCTGCCGGTGGACTCCCCCACCACCTTGCCCGACGCCGGCAAACTTGCCAGGGCAGCCCAGCGAAGCCTTTTGGCCGCCTTGCCGCCGGAGCTGATTTACCGGGGCGCCAGCAACGTCTGGGCAGTCTCCGGCGAGCGCACGCCGAGCGGAAAGCCCGTGCTGGCGAACGACCCCCATCTGCCGCTCGAAGCCCCCACGACCTGGTACCTGGCGCGCATCGAGACACCGGAGTGGACGGCCGCCGGCGCGACGGCCCCGGGGGCACCCGCCATTCTGATCGGCCATAACACTCAGATCGCCTGGGGCTTCACTACGACCCACAGCGATACCCAGGACCTGGTGATCGAAACCTTAGACCCGGACAGGCCGGACCATTACCTGACGCCCTCGGGGCCGGTTCCTTTCGAGACGCGCGAGGTGGAAATCCCCGTTCGGTTCGGCGAGCCCGAAACCGTCACCCTGCGCAACTCGCGTTTCGGACCCGTGATATCGGACTTGAGCGAAGGCGCGGCCGCCGCGGCGAGTGCTTTAGGCGAGGACTACGTGCTAGCGCTGGCCTGGCCTGCCTTGCGGCCCGACGACACCACGCCCGATGCTCTTGTCGGACTAAACTTCGCCCGGAGCTGGGATGAATTCCTGATAGCGATGCGGCGCTGGGTGGTGCCGCAGCAGAACATTGCCTACGCGGACATCACGGGACGCATCGGCTTCCTGAGCCCGGCATTGGTTCCCATCCGCATCGGCTACGACGGCAGCCGTCCGGTTCTCGGGTTCGAGCGGGAGGAGATCTGGTCCGGCTTCATCCCCTTCGACGAACTGCCACGGCAGGTCGACCCCGAATCCGGCTGGATCGTAAACGCCAACAACCGCGTGGTCGGACCCGACTATCCCTATCTGCTGACGACCGCTTGGCCCGAGCCCTACAGGGCCCAGCGCATCGAAGATGCTTTGCTGGCCGAGTCACGCCATGGGGTGGCCGAAGCCAAAGCCTTGCAGCTCGACGAAACCTCCCTGATGGCTCAGTCCCTGCTGCCGCTGATGCTGCGGGAACCTTCCGGCCCGACGCGCGAGGCCGAGGCCATGAGGCTGCTTTCCGCCTGGGACGGCACCATGGCCGCCGACCGCCCGGAGCCCCTGATCTTCAGCGCCTGGGTGCAGGAACTAACGCGCGGCCTTTTCGCCAAGCCCCTCGGACCGCTCTGGGACGAGGTGGCGGAGTGGGATGCCCAAAGGATTGCCGCCGCCCTCCAGGACCCGCAGCGCTGGTGCGCCGGCGACTGCCAAGAGGTTCTGGACGAGAGCCTGGCCACGGCTCTCTCGCTGCTCGGAGAAGAAGACCTTTCAAACTTGCGTTGGGGCGAGCACCATAAGGCGCGCCTCGCCCACCCGCTGTTCGGGCGGATCCCGCTGCTCAGGAATCTCGTCGATCTGAATCTCAGCACAGGGGGCGACAACTACACGGTGAACCGGGCCACCCCCGCCTTCGACAATGGCGGCGCGGACTTCGACAACCTTCATGGCCCGGGGATGCGGGTGGTTTTCGACCTGGCGGACCTGGATGCTTCGGAGTTTATTATTTCCACCGGGCAATCTGGCAATCCGCTGTCGCCCTGGTACGGGAATTTCGCGGAACGCTGGCGCGACGGTTCCACCGTAAAATTGGTCGCGCCCTCGCAAGAGGCGTCGCGGCGTCTCAGGCTGAGTCCGCGCTAACGGGTGATCGAGGCTTTCGCTCCGGCCACCTAGCTTTTGCTGGAGAGCGCGCATGTCCGTCCAACTCCCCAAGTCCGTCCAACTCAAGGACATCACCGCCGCCGCCGAGGCAATCGAGGGGGAGGTGGTGAAGACCCCCACCGTCAGCGCGCAGAGGCTCGGCGAAGCGTTCGGCTGCGATCTCCATCTGAAGCTTGAGAACTTTCAGTTCACCGGCTCCTTCAAGGATCGCGGCGCGTTGAACAAGCTGAAGAACCTCGAGCCGGAGCGAGCCCGCGCCGGGGTGATCGCCATGTCGGCGGGCAACCATGCGCAAGGTGTTGCCCATCATGCCCAACGGCTCGGCATACCGGCGACCATCGTCATGCCCGAGTTCGCGCCCTTCACCAAAGTCGACCGCACCCGCGGGTTCGGCGCCAAGGTCGTACTCACCGGCGACACCCTGGATGCCTCCGCCCACGCGGCACGGGAAATCGCCGAGCGCGAAGGCTTAACTTTCGTCCACCCCTATGACGACCCGCTGATCGTCGCGGGCCAAGGCACCATCGGCCTGGAGATGCTGGCGGCGGTGCCGGACCTCGAGGTCTTGGTGGTGCCGATTGGCGGTGGCGGCCTGATCTCGGGCATCGCGATCGCCGCCAAAGCGATCAACCCGGACATCGAAATCATCGGCGTGGAGGCCGCCCTCTATCCCTCGATGTATCAGGCGCTTCGGGACGAGGCACCCCACGCCGGCGGAGTCACCCTGGCCGACGGTATCGCGGTGAAGTCCCCTGGAAAGCTCACCATGGCCATTGTCGAGGAGTTGGTATCCGACATTCTGCTGGTGGACGAAGCCGCCATCGAAAGCGCTATCGCGAACCTGGCGGAGAGCCAGAAGGTTGTCGCCGAGGGCGCGGGCGCGGCCGGGATCGCAGCCATCGCCAGCGAGCCCGGCCGCTTCGCCGGGCGCAAGGTGGGCAGCGTGATCTGCGGCGGCAACATCGATCTCAGGATGCTGGCCGGCGTGCTTGCGCGGGGCCTAATGCGGGACGGCCGCATGGCCCGTTTGCGGATCGAGATCATCGACCGGCCGGGTCAGCTCGCCAAACTCTCTCAAGTCATTGGCAGCGCCGGTGGCAACATCATCGAGGTCTATCACCAGCGGCTCTTCGCCGACGTGCCCGCCAAGCGCGCGGACGTGGACGTGGTGGTGGAGACCCGCAACGCCGAGCACGTCGCCGAGATCGTGGCGGGCCTCGCGGAGGCCGGATTCCCGAGCCGCGTACTCTCGATTCGATCTGCGGAGTCAGATATTTAACACTTATTCTTGCGATCGGTAGCGCCAGGGACATCACACATAATTGTGTTCAATTTGGCCGAAAGTTCACAAACTCCGGCCTATTCCCCGTGCTAGGATTTTGCCTTGACGGTCGCGAACGGCCGACTCCGGATAGGAGGGTGACATGGCGATCAAGCTTGGCCCTTTGGGCGCGCGCGCCGAAGCCGAGGCGAAGGCTCATCCTAGCCGCCTGAAATATCTGCTTATCGGCGCAGCACTGGCGGCGATGCTAGTGGCCGGAGCCGGTGCCGGCGTCCTCGAGGCCCTGCAGGGCGGTCTAGCCCAAGCTGGCTGCGGCCTTTCCGAGCTCTGCTGAGGCGATTGGATTCTGGCGGTTTTATCACCGGTCTCTTTCCCCCTGCCCTCTTGCAGTGAAATTCCCATTCCCTAAGGTGACGATCAGGGTTGAGGGGATGATCGCATGAGCTCAAGCGCCGCCGTTCACGGCAACGTACTGGAAATGATCGGCAACACGCCCTTGGTCGAGGTCACGAAACTCGATACCGGGCCTTGTCGGCTGTTCCTCAAGCTGGAAAGCCAGAATCCGGGTGGGTCCATCAAAGACCGGATCGGCAAGTCCATGATCGAGGCGGCCGAAGCCGACGGCAGCTTGAAACCCGGCGGCCTGATCGTCGAGGGCACGGCGGGCAACACGGGGCTGGGATTGGCCTTAGTCGCGGCTATGAAAGGCTATCGCCTGCTGCTGGTGGTGCCCGACAAGATGGCGCAGGAGAAGATCTTCCATCTACGCGCCTTGGGGGCGGAGGTGCTCTTGACCCGCTCGGACGTGGGCAAGGGCCACCCCGAGTACTACCAGGATATGGCCGAGCGCATCGCCAAGGAGCGCGGCGGTCTCTACATCAACCAGTTCGGCAACCCGGCAAACCCGCTCGCCCATGAAACCACCACCGGCCCCGAGATCTGGGAGCAGATGAACCACGATATGGACGCCATGGTCTGCGGGGTCGGGTCAGGCGGCACGATCACGGGCCTCAGCCGCTTTTTCGCGAAGGCCGATCCCGAGGTCGAAATGGTGCTGGCGGACCCGGTTGGCTCCATCCTGGCCCACTACATCCACACCGGCGAGGTCTTGGAGGAGGTTGGTTCCTGGGTGGTCGAGGGCATCGGCGAGGATTTCCTGCCCCCGGTCGCCGACTTCACCCGCGTGCACAAGGCCTACAGCGTCGACGACGCGGAAGCGCTGCATGCGGCCCGGGAACTGCTGCGGCTGGAGGGCATTCTCGGCGGCTCCTCCAGCGGTACCTTGCTGGCGGCGGCGCTGAGGTATTGCCGGGAACAGGACACGCCGAAACGGGTCGTGTGCTTCGTCTGCGACAGCGGCAACAAATACCTCTCCAAGATGTACAACGACTATTGGATGCTCGACCAAGGCTTCCTGGCGCGCGAGACGGCGGGCGATCTGCGCGATCTCATCGCCCGGCGCTATCAGGAGAACGCCACGGTGACCGCCGCCCCCGAGGATACGCTGCTCGCCGCCTACGGCCGCATGAAGCTCTATGACGTTTCGCAGCTTCCCGTGGTCGATGCGCAAGGCACTGTCGCCGGGATCGTGGACGAAAGCGACATCCTGCTGCGCGTCATTGAGGACGAGAGCCGCTTCCGCGAGCCTGTCTCCACGGCGATGACGGCGAAGCTGGAGACCGTCGACGCCTCCGCGCCCTTCCGGGATCTGCTCCCGATCTTCGCGCAAGACCGTGTGGCGATCGTGATGGACAATGGCGAATTCCTGGGGTTGATCACGCGGATCGATCTATTGAATCACCTCCGACGCCAATTGAAGTGAGCGCCATGCCAGACACCAGCCGCCCCAATCGCCTTGGCTTCTCGACCCGCGCGATTCATGCCGGGCAGAGCCCCGACCCCTCCACCGGGGCGATCATGATGCCGATCTACGCCACCTCGACCTATGTGCAGAAGAGCCCTGGCGTGCATCAAGGCTACGAATACTCGCGCACTCAGAATCCGACGCGCATGGCCTACGAAAGGTGCATCGCCGATCTGGAAGGCGGACAGGCAGGCTTCGCATTCGCATCCGGCACCGCGGCCGTGGCCACGCTGCTCGATACGCTGGAAACCGGCAGCCATGTCATCGTCATGGACGACGTCTATGGCGGCACCTACCGGCTTTTCGAGCGTGTGCGGCGCAAATCCGCCGGGTTGGATTTCAGTTTCGTCGATCTCGCGGACAGCAAAGCCCTCGAGGCCGCCGTGCGCCCGGAAACCAAGCTCATCTGGATCGAGACTCCGACGAACCCCATGCTGAAGCTCGTCGATCTGGAGGCCGTGGCCAGCTTCGCCCAGGCCCGCGGGATCCTGACCTGCGCGGACAACACCTTCGCCAGCCCCTGGGTACAGCGGCCGCTGGAGCTGGGCTGCGATCTAGTCATGCATTCCGCCACGAAATATCTCAACGGTCACAGCGACATGGTGGGCGGCGTGCTCGTGGTGGGCACCAATACCGAGCTGGCGGAGCAGCTTTCCTTCCTGCAAAACGCCGTGGGCGCCATTCAGGGCCCCTTCGACGCCTTCCTGGCCCTGCGGGGCCTCAAGACCCTGGGCTTGCGCATGCAGCGCCATGGCGAGAACGCCGCGGCGGTGGCAGCTTTCCTGGAGAAGCATCCGAAGGTGGAGAGCGTCAGCTACCCCGGCCTGCCAAGCCACCCGCAACACGACATCGCGCGCCGCCAGATGCGCGGCGGCGGCGGCATGGTGACCATCGTTCTAAAGGGCGGGCTACCGGACTCGCGCCGCTTCTTGGAGCGGGTGGAAATCTTCGCCCTGGCGGAATCCCTTGGCGGGGTCGAGAGCCTGATCGAACATCCGGCGATTATGACACACGCTTCGATCCCGCCCGAAAACCGCGCGGCGCTAGGAATCGGCGATGGCTTGGTGCGGCTGTCCGTGGGCGTGGAGGACGAGGCGGACTTGATCGCGGATCTTACGCAAGCCTTGGCGTAGCAGCCGACCCGCCGAAGCCGTCAGTCGCCACCCGCACTCGCCCTCAGCGGCGGCATGCGCCAGCTCATGACACGATTGCGGCCGCCACCCTTGGCGGCATAGAGCGCCGCGTCGGCCCGCTCCAGGATAGACTCGCCGGACTCAGAGGGGTCGGCTGTCGAGGCCACGCCGGCGGAGATCGTCACCGCCAGAGCGACGCCGGGCGCCGCCGCCACCGGATCAGACTGGATCGCGATCCGCAGA
>JARFRB010000055.1 GCA_029287455.1 Pelagibius litoralis
CCCAATACAAGCCGAATTCACCCTATGCCGCGAGCAAGGCCAGTTCCGATCACTTCGTGAGGGCCTGGCATCACTCTTTCGGCCTTCCGGTCGTCATGACGAATTGTTCCAACAATTACGGTCCCTTCCAATTCCCTGAGAAACTGATCCCCTTGATGATCCTGAACGCGCTGGAAGGGCGGCCGCTGCCGGTCTACGGGGACGGCCGCAATGTCCGCGATTGGCTTTTCGTCGAGGATCACGTCTCGGCATTGGTGACCGTCGCCCTAAAGGGCCGTATCGGCGAAACCTACGCCGTAGGCGGCAACAACGAGATGCAAAACATAGACGTGGTGACTCAAATCTGTGACCTCGTCGATGAACTCGCTCCCGCCCTAGATAGCGGGCCGCGGCGCGGACTAATCACTTTCGTCACGGACCGCCCTGGGCACGACCGAAGATACGCGATCGATGCATCCAAGATTGCGGCGGAGTTGGATTGGACGCCGAGCCTCTCCTTCGACGAAGGCTTGCGCCGCACGGTCGAGTGGTATCTGGCCAACGAGTCGTGGTGGGGGCCATTGCGGCGTCAATACGACCGCGAGCGTCTTGGGCTCGCGCGCGAAACAGCAGCTTCTGCCGAGTCCGGCTTGTGACCCTGTCTCGGGTCCTGGTGACCGGCGCAAACGGTCAGGTTGGCCGGTGTTTGGAGCTTGCCCTGGCGAAGCGCGACCTTGAGTGCTTCCTGACCGATCAGGCCGATCTCGACATCACCGACGCAAGCGCCAGCGCGCGCCGGATCGCCGAGCTGGCTCCGGATGTTCTGATCAACGCGGCGGCCTATACCAACGTTGACATGGCGGAGAGCGAGCGGGATCTCGCGTTCGCCGCGAATGCCGTCGGGCCGGGCAATTTGGCCGCAGCCTGCCGAACCGCCGGCATACCGTTGTTTCACATCTCCACCGACTACGTTTTCGATGGCGAACAATCCAGCCCCTATCTGGCTTCGGATCCGGTGCGGCCTCTTGGCGTCTACGGACTCAGCAAAGCCGAAGGGGAAGACCGTGTTCGAGATGGTTGGGACAGGCATATCATCTTGCGGACGGCCTGGGTTTTCAGTCCCTACGGCCGAAATTTCGTCAAGACCATGCTGAAACTCGGCGCCGAAAGGGACGAACTGCGCGTCGTCGCGGATCAGCAAGGCAGCCCGACCGGAGCCGCCGACATCGCGGCCGCCTTGGCGGAGCTCGCAAGGTTCTGGGCGCAAGACCAGAGTCTGCCCTGGGGCACGTATCACTTCACCTGCCGCGGCTCCACCTCCTGGCACGGGTTGGCAACGGAAATCTTCAAGCTCGCGGAGCCGGCATGGAACCGGCGCCCCAAGGTCGTTCCGATCCCAACTTCGGACTTTCCGACCCCAGCGCGGCGACCCGCAAATTCCAAACTTGACTGTTCAACCTTCGACCAGCGATTTGATTTGCCGCGCCGGGAATGGCAGAAGTCGCTGGTGGAAACGGTGGCGGCGCTTCTCACGTAACATGTCCCGATGGAACATGTCCCGGCGGCTCGGCTCCCCCGTTATCTCATTTAAGTAGGTAGTACGCGATGAAGGGTATCATTCTGGCAAGTGGGTCCGGCACCCGGTTGCACCCGGTCACCCTGGCGGTCAGCAAGCAGTTGCTGCCCGTCTACGACAAGCCGATGATCTACTACCCGCTATCGATACTCATGCTGAGCGGAATCCGGCAAATCCTCGTCATTACCGCCCCTCGCGATCAGCAAGCGTTTCAAGGCTTGTTGGGTGACGGCTCGCAATGGGGGCTCGAGATAACCTATCGGGTCCAGCCCGAGCCCGGCGGCATAGCCCAAGCCTTTGTTATTGGACGGGAGTTCATCGGGACGGACCCTTGCGCCTTGATTCTTGGCGACAACATCTTTCATGGCCCGGACTTGACGCGCAAGCTTCAGGATGCAGCGAAGCTTGATCAAGGCGCCAGAATATTCGCCTACAGCGTAAGGGACCCAGAACGATACGGAGTCGTGACCTTCGACAATTCCCTGCAAGCCACCTCGATCGAGGAAAAGCCCGCCTCACCGCGCTCCAACTGGGCCGTCACCGGCCTTTACTTTTACGATAACGAGGTCGTCGATATTGCCAAGAATCTGGCGCCCTCGGGCCGGGGGGAACTGGAGATCACAGACGTGAACGTCGAATATATGAAGCGTGGCCGGCTGACGGTGGAGCGCCTGGGTCGAGGCTATGCCTGGCTGGACACCGGCACGGTCGATTCGCTTGTTGAAGCGGCGGAGTTCGTGCGCGTCATGGAAAACCGCCAGAACGAAAAAATAAGCTGCATAGAAGAAGTTGCCTTCAGGATGGGGTTCATCTCTCACGAAGAGATGCTCAAGCTGGCGGCCCCGCTTCGAAAAACCGAGTATGGGGCGTATATTGCCCGGATTCCATCGGAGTGACACCGGTCGCCCCGTGACACGCAACCAAGGCCAATATCGAGCTGGCCTTTCCACCCCGCCTTTTAAGAGCGCCGGAAAGCCGTTAGGACATGCCGAAAATCTTCCGCATCTTTCTTCAGGCCGAAGGCGGCAAGCAATGGGTTGTCCTTGCTTGGCTGATTGCTTCCGGCTTTGCCGGGGGAATCAGCTTCGCAACGCTGGTGCCACTGGTCGGCCTGCTAACGGGCGAACAGGCGACGGAATCGAACCAAGCCACGCAGATCGTGCAGGGGATCCTCGATTTCCTGGGATTGCGGCCCAGTCTTGCCAGCTTACTCGCCCTGGCGGTGCTTGCGGTCAATCTGCAGGCCTTGATGATTTGGGTCGGAATGCGCCAGGTCGGCTACGCGGTCACCGACGTGCTGTTCAAGACCCGTTCGCGCTTGCTGAACAACCTTTTCGCGTCGAAGTGGAGTTTTTTCTCTGGAATCCCGCTAGGCACGATGACGAACTCGATCGTCCAGGAATCCAGTGCCGCAAGCCAAGCCTATTTGCTGTCGGCAACACTCTCCGCGCAGATCGTCCGCGGCATCATGCTGATCACCGTTTCCGCGCTGATATCGTGGAAGGCGGCCTTGGCAGCCCTGGCGATTGGCGCCTTCTTGGTGCTGGTGTTGAGCAAACAGGTCCGCCGGTCCAGGAAATACGGCACGCGCAACCCTGAGAGGGGTCGCGAACTCACCGGCAAGCTCAGCGACGCGCTCGCCGGGGTCAAGGC
>JARFRB010000005.1 GCA_029287455.1 Pelagibius litoralis
TCGCGGCCCTGGGCATTCCAGGCGAGGAGTCGTACTTACAGGCGTACTACGCGCGCACGGGCCGGAAGGACTTCGTGACCCCCTTCCATCTGGCCTTCGCGCTGTTTCGTTTCGCGGTGATTTTCGAGGGCATCTCGGCGCGCGCGCAGGCGGGCAACGCGGCCTCCGAGGACGCGGAGCGGGTCGGGGAACTCAGCGTGGCCTTCGCCAGGCGGGCGGAAGAGCTGATCGGATAAGGGAGAAGAGCCATGGACTTCGCGTATTCGCCCAAGGTGGAAGACCTGCGCGCCCGGGTCCGGCGCTTCCTGGACGAGGAAATCGTGCCGGCCCACCGGGAATGGGCGCGCGAGGCGGAGGCGGGGGTCTATCCCCCGGCGGTGATGGAACGCCTGAAGGCCAAGGCAAAAGGGAAGGGCTTATGGAACTTCTTCCTGCCGGCCCTGCGCGACGACGAGCCGGGAACGCGGCTAACGAACCTGGAGTACGCGCCGCTCGCGGAGATCATGGGGCGGGTCTTCTGGGCCTCCGAGATCTTCAATTGTAATGCGCCGGATACAGGGAACATGGAGCTCTTGCACATGTTCGCGAACACGGAGCAGCGGGCGCAATGGCTGGAGCCCTTGCTGGAAGGGGAAATCCGCTCCTGCTTTGCCATGACGGAACCGGACGTGGCCTCCTCCGACGCGACCAACATACAGACCACGATCCTGCGCGACGGGAACGACTACGTGGTCAACGGGCGCAAGTGGTTCATCACCGGAGCGGCGGACCCGCGCTGCAAGCTCGCCATCGTGTTGGGGGTGTCGGATACGAGCCCGGAGAGCGATCCTCACCGGCGGCATTCGATGGTCCTTGTGCCCATGGATACGCCAGGCCTGACGGTGGTGCGCAACATTCCGATCATGCATCACGTTGCGCCGGAGGGGCACTGCGAGCTGGTCTTCCGGAACGTGCGGGTCCCGGCGGCCAACTTGCTGCACGAGGAGGGGGCGGGCTTCGCTCTGGCCCAAGCGCGGCTCGGACCGGGGCGGATCCATCACTGCATGCGCTCCATCGGGCAGTGCGAGCTGGCGTTGGAACTGGCCTGCGCCCGGGCCATGGAGCGCAAGACCTTCGGCAAGCACCTTTACGAGCATGGGCAGGTGGCCGAGTGGATCGCGTTGTCCCGCATGGAGATCGATCAGGCGCGGCTCTATGTCTTGCGGGCGGCCTGGCTGATCGACCGGGAGGGCAACCGGGCCGCGCGCAACGAGGTTTCGGCCATCAAGGTCATCGTGCCGCGCCTGCAGACGACCGTTATCGACCGGGCGATCCAGATATTCGGGGCCATGGGGCTAACGCCGGACACGCCGCTCGCCTTCCTATGGACCTGGGGCCGGGCGCTGCGTTTCATCGACGGCCCGGACGAGGTGCATATCCGCTCCGTCGCGCGCCGCGAGATCAAGCGGGCCGGGGAGAGCCTGGGGGCGAGTGCGGCCTATCTCACGCCGCCGGAGGACCTGGCCGCTGAATAATCCGCCGGAAGAGACAGCGTTCCGGGAGGTCCCGGCACACATTCTGTTCTTCTTCCCGTCCTTTCAGGTCGGCGGCGCACAGCGGCGCTTCGTGGACATGATCAACGCCTGGATGGGGCAATTCCGCTATACCTTCGTTGCGGCGGACAATGATTTTGCCAGTCTCAGGGGCCTGAAATCCGGCATCACGTACGAAACGCTTCAGGTTTCGCTGCCCAAGTCCTCGCTGCCGAACTTCAAGGCCCTGGCGACCCTGCGCGGCCTGTTGCGCCGCGTGAGCCCCGACTTGCTAGTGACCTTGAATTGGGGCGGCATCGAAATGGCCTTGGCGAATCGCTGGGTCCCGATGGCCCCTCAGGTCCACTTGGAAGAAGGCTTCGGGCCAGAGGAGAATCCCGATCGGCAACTCTCCCGGCGGATCTGGACGCGGCGCTTGGCCTTGGGAGGCAAGCATCAGGTGACCGTGGTGCCGTCCCGAACACTTCTCAACCTGGCGCGTGAGCGATGGAGGTTGGATCGTGTGGAGTGGATCGCGAACGGAATCGACTGCGAGCGCTTTGCCCGACCACAGAAGGCCCACTCCTCGTTCCGCAAGGCGCCGGGAGAGGTTGTCGTCGGCGCAGTCGGGGGGCTGCGACCTGAAAAGAATTTTCAACGCCTTATCGCCTCGGTGGCGGCACTTTCGGGGCCACCCGAAGTGCGGCTCGTGATAGCGGGAGCGGGCCCGGAGCGGGCGAGGCTCGAGCAGGCTGCGAAAGATGGGGGGCTTGCCGATAGGGTGGAGCTGCTCGGGCAGGTCGAGGATCCGGAAGCCCTCTATCCGTTGCTCGATATCTTTGCGGTGAGCTCCGATACCGAACAGATGCCACTCAGCATGATGGAAGCCATGGCCGCCGGACTTCCGGTGGTCGCGACCAAGGTCGGCGATATCCCAATCATGCTCCCCGCCGAGAGCACACGCTTTTTGGCGAACCCGGTAGGTCAGACGTGTCTTGCCCCCGCTTTAAACGTGCTCCGTTCAGATCCGAGTTTGCGGTCGCGTATCGGTGAAGCTCACCAGCTTTACGCCATGAAGCACTTCGATTTCTCGCGGATGGGCGGTCGCTACGCCGATCTCTTTGAAAGTCTATGCGCGAAAAGCGGCGTCACACTGATCGTTGCCAGGAATGGCTGCCACTTCCGATAGGAACATGAGGGGGGCGATATATCCTCCATCGTCTCGACATTCATGGATTGGAAAGCGGCATTCGAAGCACAGTGATTGAAAAAGTGTGTTGATGTCGTTGATTGTTAAAGTAAGTTAAGATCATTCGGTCGCGGCGATGTCTCCCGGACACTGATTCACGTTTTTAGGAAAGGGTGTGCGGTGCTTATTCAGGGTTGCATCGCGTTGGATCACGGAAGAGGGGAGCGCATGGCCCGATTTTACGGCCTTGCCGTCCTTTGCGCTGGCTTTGCTTTCGCGTTTGCGCCAAGCGTGGGCTCCGCAGGTGAATCGCGGTTCGAGCCGAAAATCACCGTTTCCGAAGAATACACGACAAACGTCGACTTAGGCCCGGACGACGATGCTCAGTCCGCTTTCGTAACTCGGATTACTCCAGGCGCGGAACTTCGCAATGAATCCAGCAGAACGGAGACAGCTGTTGATGGCAGTCTCACCTTCCGTCACCAGACGGATGGGGACGATGAGGGCTGGAACCTGGATCCGCGGCTGAACGGGTTCGGTGACTTCGAGATCCTGCGCGACCTGATGTACTTAGATGCGAAAGCAACGGTGAGTCAGCAGCGTTTGAGCAACCAAGAATCGAACTCGGACGCCAACCGGCAAACCACGCAAGTCTACTCCCTAAGCCCCAGCCTGCGGTCTCGGTTCGGGAAACTGGCGGTTGGCGAGGTCCGCTATGTGCTGGACCAGGTTTGGGTCTCCGACGATAGCGTTTCGGACGAGACTTCGCATCGCGGTATCGCGACAGTGAGCAGTGGCCCCAAGTTCGAAATGTGGAAGTGGACGGCGAACGGTTTGGTCTCCTTCTCGGATCGTGAAGACAGCGGGAACATTCACCAGAAGGAAACCGAGTTCGCAAACGAGTACGCTTTCTCCCGGCAATTTCATGCCTTGGGCGCGGTCGGTTACCAAACCTACGATGACAATGAGTCCGTCGATTTCCAGAGCCCGACTTGGCGCGCCGGTTTCCGCCTTCGCCCGGGGCGGCGGACAGAGCTCGAATTCGACTACGGGTTGCGCGACGAACGCTACAGTCCACGTGTGAAGTTCAGGTACAACATTACGCCCCGTCTGACTTTCAACCTTTCCTACGAAGAGGAGTTAAGCACGTCGCAGCAGCGGCTGACCGACACGCTCGGGTCGATCGAGTTGGATCCCGAGACGGGTGAACTCATCGACAATCGCGGAGACAGCCCCTTCAACCCGCGGGCCGACCCCCTAGATATCGATAACGAGACCGAACGCGTGAAGGCTTTCCGTGCAGGGCTGCGAGGCGATTACGGGCGCAATTCAGTTGCGCTTCAGGCGGGCTATTTCGACGAGGAGAAGCTAGAGACTGCAGAGGACCAAGAGGTCTACCAGGTTGACCTTACGGGCAGCCGGAAACTGCGCCGCAAGCTTACTGGGGAGGTTGGTTTTGGCTTCGAGCGGATCGAATTCGAAGACGGCCGGGACGATGACGAATACTTGGGCCGCGTCGGGCTTCGCTATGCCTTGGGCGAGAGCGCGGGTGTTTTTGGTAATTACTTATATCGCCAACAGTTCTCGAACGATTCTGTCAATGAGTTCAAGGAGCATCGTGTCGGCGTCGGCTTGCGCGTACGCTTTTAGGCGGGGGGAATTTGGCGTAAGGCGGGATTTCCTTAGGGTTGTGGAAAAATAGTGCTATAATTTTTTTTGTGCACAATGCTGGTGGCGAGCATTTCCTTTGGCCGAATGTTCGAATTTTCGCGGAGAATCCTTATGGCCCGGGCGGCGATTTGGGTAGCTGTTGTCAGTGTTTTCGTGATCCTTGGTGCCGATAAGGCCGGCGCCGAGCAGGTTACGGTCGGCAATGCGAAGGTCGTCGTCAAGACAGTGACGGGACTGTTCGAGGGCGACTTGCGGCAGCTGAAGCTTCAGGACGACGTCTATCACAACGAAACCATTGAGACAGAAGCCGAGAGCGCCACGCAGATCACCTTCGTCGATGAAACTAAGCTCACGTTGGGGACAAGTTCGAAGGATGTGCTCGATAATGTCTACTAGGACCCTGACCCCTCCAAAGCGTCTTTCGTAATGACAGCGACGCAGGGCGTGTTCCGTTTCGCTTCAGGCAAGCTTCCCAAAAAGGCGTACAAGATCAATACGCCCGCCGCGACCATTGGGATTCGGGGAACCGTGATCGAAGTCGCAATTGTTCCGGCAGGTTTGTCTGGCGAAGACGGGGAAAGCGCCGTTGAAATTGTTGTGACACAGGGCGAAGCTAAGGTGCTGACCTGCGAAGGTCAAGAAATCGAATTGACCGCGCACCAGCCCGCCGCCCGCATTAGCCAGGGGATCGGCGAGGCCTGCCTTGAGCGCTAGGCCCGATGTGGCGCTCTTGACTTTATCATCTGTTTCTAGGAACCGTCGCTTGGGCGCCAAGCCGAAACCCGCGCCTCGGCTTCGCTAAGCTGGCTCGGCGACAGGCGGGTTTCAAGCTCTTTCAATTTCGCTTCGGCATCAGCGCGAAGGGAATCGGATTGCGCATGTCTGTGCGCGAGGCTGACCCAAATATAGCCTTCCACTGGCTGCTCTTCTCCAACTCTATTGCCGGACAACAAGATCCCAAGTTGCAACTGCGCTTCGGGGTCTTTGTTTTTCGCGGCCCTGCTTAACCATTCGATTGCTTTCTCGATGTTTGGCACACCATCAACACCTTCCAGATTCAGAAGGCCAAGTCGTCTTTGCGCCCGAGCTTCCCCTTGTTCCGCAGCCTTCAGGTAAAGGGCCGCGGCTTGCCCGCGGTCGGGGGGCAAACCACGACCGTCCTCAAGCAATCTCGCCAGGTTGAATTGACCGTTCGGAAGGCCTTGGTCCGAGGCCCTTCGGAACCACATGGCAGCTTTCTCTTGGTTCTCCGGCAAGCCGCGCCCTTGCTCGAAAAGCAGGCCAAGGTTGTTTTGCGCAACAGGGTGATTTCGCAATGCCGCACGGCTGAAAAGCGCCGCGGCCTTCATTTCGTTGCGCTTCACTCCGAGGCCGTCCAGATAAAGGAAGGCCAGATTGATTTGGCCGACGGCAAAGCCGCGATCGGCTATGGCCTCGAATAATTCGAAGGCTTTCCGGTTATTCTGTTCGACACCTCGGCCTTCCCGGTACATGACCCCGAGAGAAAGTTGTGCCAGGATATCGTCTTGAGCGGCCGCGAGCTGATACCAAGCCGCAGCCTGGCGATCGTCGCGCGCCACGCCTTCGCCATTTTCGTAGAGTGCGCCGAGATTAAGTTGTGCTTCGGCGATGCCAGCTTCCGCAGCGAGTTGGTACCACTTTATCGCTTCTTCGAAACTTTGCTCGACGCCTTCGCCGTTCTCATACATCTCTCCTAGCCGATTTTGGGCTCGCGGGTTTCCTTTCTTTGCGCGGTCGATCATGGCGCGTGTCGCTGGGGCCAGCTCGCTTGCCTGTGCCTCCAAGGCGATCAATTTGACGTCCACCGTCTTAGATGCTGCTTCGGACGGCCCCGCAAGCAAGATCGGTGCAAGGAGCAATGCAAATCTTCTCATGCGTCGATTCTTAGTTCGCTCCGTCCAATGACATATCTCGCAGCAGAGTTTCGGCGGCCCCGTGAGTGGCGCTACTGGACTCTGATGCCAGAAGATCCTGCAGGACCGATCGAGCAGCAGCTATTCTTCCATGATCGCGTAGGGCCTGTGCTAGGTGCAAGGAGATTTCCGGCCCAGCAGCTTCGTTTCGCGCGGCTCTCGAGAGCAGGGGGATGGCTCCCTCGGCGTCTCCCTGCCTCAGCATAACGACGCCGAGAGTATCCAAAATTCGCGGATCTTCGGGGGAGAGTCTCACCGCGCGCTCGGCCAACGAGCGCGCCTGGCTTAGCTCACCTTGTGTTATAAGAATAGTTGATAAATTATTCATAATTATAGGGTTGTTGGGATCGCCCTCAAAAAGCCGACGCAGATGAGGCTCGGCGTGCTCCCTGTTGCCGTCAAGCGTATAGAGGTTCGCTAAAATCTCGCGGGTCTGAATGTCTTCCGGATTTTCGTCCAGATGGTGCTCCAAGGTGGCCCGGCTCGCTCGCACTTCCCCCGCCCGTTGGTGGGCTAGGGAGACGAGCAAAGCCCCGAGTCGGCCCTGCACTACATATGTCTTCTCCTTGGCCGCGGTAATAGCGACCGGATCTCCGGTTTCAAGCAGCGAAAGTAGATCGTCGGCAATGGGGAATTCCGCCAAACCGAACGTCTGTCTCTTATACACAT
>JARFRB010000019.1 GCA_029287455.1 Pelagibius litoralis
GCCGAAGGCGTGGCAATCCAGAGTTTGTTGGTTTACCCGGCCCGCCGCTAACCAAATACCTCTGGATTGCCACGCCTTCGGCTCGCAATGACGGAGGAAGGGGCGGCTCGCAATGACGATCCCAGACGCTCCCTCTAGTACTCCTCGTTGAGCGCGTCCACGGCGGGGATCTCCCGTTCGCGCCGCGCAATGTAGTCGAGGAGTTCATCGTCCTTTGCAGGGTCGAGCTTCGGCTCCTCGTAATCCTTTAGCATCTGACGGGCCCGTTCCAGGGCGCGGGCCGTGATGTCCTTCGATCCTTCGGCTGTCCACTGCTCGATGGAATTGTTGTCGAAGAGCTGGGGCATGAAGAACGCCCGCTGGAAATTCTCCAGGGTATGGGGATGGCCGAGGTAATGTCCGCCCGGCCCCACGTCGCGCACCGCCGCGAGACCCTCGTCGAAATCGTCCCAGCGGACGCCTTCGGCCATGCGGTAGCCCATGGCGCATTGCTCGGCGTCGACCACGAACTTCGCGATGGAGCAGTGCATGCCGGCCTCGTTCCAGCCCGCCGAGTGCCAGATGTAGTTGGCGCCCGCCATTAGCACTGCCATCAGGGTCGTGGCGCTCTCGTAGCCCGCTTGGGCGTCGAAAGTCTTTGCGCCGCCGAGCGTGTTCGAGGTGCGCCACGGCACATCGTAGTGGCGCGCCATCTGGCCGATCATGAAGTTCATCAGGCTGATCTCCGGCGTTCCCGCCATGGGGGCGCCGGACTGCATGGAGACGGTCGAAAGGTAGTGGCCGTAAATGGCCGGGGCCCCCTTGCGGATCACCTGTGTATAGGCCAGGGCCGACAAGGCCTCGGCGTTCAACTGCGCCACCGCCGGCGCCGTGGAGGCGGGCGTGTTCGCCCCACCCAGCACGAAGGGCGAGCAAAGCACCAGCTGATTGCGCCGCGAGAAAGCCCGCATTGCCCCCAGCATCGTGGCGTCCCAGACCAGCGGGGAGTTACCGTTGCAATTGCCGGTGACCACCGGGTGGGCCTCCATGAAGTCCCGCCCGAAAAGAATCTCGCACATGTCCAGGACATCCTCGGCGTTCTTGCCCGAGGTGGTCATGCCCATGAAGGTCTTGTCGGAGTGCTTCATGGAGGAATAGGTGATGCGCAGATGACGATGTGCGACCACGTGGTCCATAGGCTCAACGATGTGGTGCGCCGAGGAATGCAGCGCCGGCGACATCTGCGCCAGCTTGTGGAAAGTGGCGAGATCGTCGAGCGTAGGGTAGCGCCTCACATCATCAAGATCGCGCAGATAAGGCGCCCCGGTCATGGGAACGAAGATGCTGTGGGGCCCGCCGACACGCACCGTCTTCGCGGCGTCACGGGCGTGCAAGGTCAACTCGGAAGGAACCGAGGCGACCAGCTCGCGCACCAAGCCTCGGTCCAGGTGGACCCGCTCTCCGCGCACATCCGCGCCCGCTCGCTTCCAATCCTCAAGCGCCACCGGATCGCGGAAGACCACGCCAACTTCTTCAAGGATTCCCATGGAGGCATCGTCGATCTTCTCGACCTGCTCCGGGCTCATCGGTTCGACCAAGGGCAGGTTTCGGGTCAAGCCCGGAAGCATGTCGCTGCGCGGCGCCGTCCTTTGATCGCGGCGCGCCTCGCGGCCACGTCGCCGCGAGTCGGGCCTGCCAACAGCCGCCGTCGCATCAAGCTTCATCTTCGACCTTGCGATTGCGTATACAATATGTGCACAGTACGTATATCCAACTCGGATTCAAGCGATTTTTTCATCCAGGCGGCGCCCCGGGAACACCTTGTAAAGGCAGGAAACAATATTAAAACACTGTAATGTAAGCTCGCCACGCCCGGGATTTGGGCCTTAGCGCTGGATTTATGGCGACTTATATTCAAATATGCAGGTCAAGCGCTATCCGCGCTAATGCGGTTAACCGAGGCGGTAAGCAGGAAACAAGACCGCCGCAAAACTTCGAACTGGAGGATGTTCATGGACAGGAGAGAAAGCGATAGGCTGATCAAGAGCCTGCTTGAAGCAGGCCGCAAGCAAAGGGTCAGCCGCCGGCACTTCATGGAAGGGTCCCTCGCCGCCGGCTTGACCGTCGCCGCGGCCACGTCACTCTGGACGAAGGACGTGCAGGCCCAGACGCCAAAGCGCGGCGGTTTGTTCCGTGTCGGCGTTCACGACGGGAACACGACCGATAGCATGGATCCGGGTACGACGGAATCCGTCTACATGATCCAGATGAGCCACATCTTCCGCAGCTATCTGACGGAGATCACCAACACCAACCAGTTGGGGCCGGATATCGCGGTCTCTTGGTCCGCGTCCGACGACGCGTCGGAGTGGCGCTTCGAGCTGGCCTCGGGGGTGACCTTCCATAGCGGCAAGCCCCTCACCGCCGCCGACGCGAAGGCCTCCTTGGATTATCACCGGGGTGAGGATTCCGCCTCCGCCGCCAAGGCCCTGCTCGCCGACGTGGAGGATATCACCACCGAGGGCGACAATATCCTTATCATCAAGATGAAGTCGGGCAACGCGGACCTTCCATACCTGCTGTCCGACTATCACCTGGTCATGCTGCCCTCGGTTGACGGTAAGGTGGACTGGGCGAGCGGCGACGGCACCGGCCCCTACAAGATCGTCAACCACGAGCCGGGGGTGGCCACGGAATTCACCCGCCACGAAGGCTGGCATCGCGAAGGCGCCTACTTCGATGGCGTGCGCCTGACCGTGCTGAACGACGCCAACGCCCGCCAGACCGCGCTGATCACCGGCGATGTCGATGCGATCACCGACGTCGACCTGAAGACGATCAGCCTGCTGCAGCGCGCCCCGGGCGTGGTGCTTGACAACGTGGCAAGCGGAAGCCACGTGACCTTGCCAATGTTCTGCGACGTGGCGCCCTTCGACAACGTGGACGTTCGTTTGGCCCTGAAGTACGCGATTGATCGTCAAGAGATCATCGACCGCATCCTCTTCGGCTACGGCAGCATCGGTAACGATCATCCGATCGCCCCGTCCCTGCCCTACTGGGCGGACCTGGAGCAGCGTGTCTACGATCCGGAGAAGGCGAAGTTCCACCTGAAGAAAGCTGGCGCCGAAGGTCTGAAGGTGTCGCTCTCCGCAGCGGATAGCGTGATGTCGGGTGCTGTCGACATGTGCGTGCTCTATTCCGAGCAAGCTAAGGCCGCCGGGATCGATATCGAGGTGGTACGCGAGCCCGCCGATGGTTACTGGTCGAACGTTTGGCTGGTGAAGCCCTTCGTCTTCGTGCAGTGGGGCGCGCGCCCGACGCCGGACGTGATGTTCTCGCTGGCCTATAAGGACGACGCAGCCTGGAACGAGAGCCACTGGCAGAACCCACGCTTCAATGAGCTTCTGCTGCAGGCGAAGTCCGAGCTGGACGACGCCAAGCGGACGCAGATGTACGCGGAGATGCAGATGCTCTGCAAGGACGACGGAGGCACGATCGTTCCCTTCTTCCGCAACCGCACCATGGCCCGCCGGGAGAACGTGCAGCATCCAGAAGAAATCGCCGGCAATTGGGAGCTGGACGGCGCCCGCGGTTATCACCGCTGGTGGTTTAGCTGATGGGCTAGGCTGTCGCTCATTGAGCGAAAGGAAGACCCGGGCGGATACCTTCCGCCCGGGTTTTTTCGTGGGCCGCTTTACGCCCTACGTGTTCGCGGCCTCGCCGATGTTATCCACGCCACGCGCCTCCAGTAGCTTTGTCAGCCAATCCGGATCCATCTCGGGCACCGAGGAGAGCAGCAAGTCGGTGTAGGGATGGTGGGGCGGACGGAACATCTCGTCCTTCGGCCCAGCCTCGACCACGCGACCTTCCTTCATCACCACCACTTCATCGGCAATTGCACGCACGGTCGCCAGATCGTGGGTGATGAACATATAGGCGAGGTTGAGTTCCTTCTGTAAGCGGTCGAGCAGCTTGAGAATACCTTCGGCGACCAGCTGGTCGAGGGCGCTGGTCACCTCGTCGCAGATGATGAATTCGGGCTCGGCGGCCAGAGCACGCGCGATGCCGACCCGCTGCTTCTGACCTCCCGAAAGCTCCGACGGCAGGCGGTGGAAGTACTGCGAGGGCTCGAGTTCGATCTCGTCCAAGATCTCGTCCACGCGCCGCTTGAGATCCGCACCTCGCAAGCCACTATAAAAGGCCACCGGCCGCCCAATGATATCGCCGATGCTTTTCTTCGGGTTCAGCGCCGTATCGGCCATCTGATAGATCATCTGCGCTTGACGCAGTTGATCCTTGCTGCGGGATTTATAGCTGGCGGGTAAGGGTGTGCCATTATAGAAGATCTGCCCGGAAATGGGCGGCAGTAGGCCGGTGATGCAGCGGGCGGTGGTCGATTTGCCCGAACCGGATTCGCCCACCACGGCAACGGTGCGACCGCGATGAATGTCGAAGGAAACGTCCTCTAAGACCTTGACCGGGCCATAAGCGGCGCTGACGTTTTGCACCGAGATTACCGGGGTCTCGTCCGCCGGTGCCGGAGGTTTTTGCTCGCGCTGAAAGGAACGCACCGACCAGAGCGACTTTGTGTATTCCTCCTTGGGCGCAGAGAGCATGGTGCGGGTATCCGCCTGCTCCACCTCGTTGCCACGCAGGAGCACCTTGATGGTATCAGCCATCTGCGCCACCACCGCCAGATCGTGGGTGATGTAAAGCGCCGCGGTGTCGAACTGCTCGACGATATCGCGGATGGACGCCAAGACCTCGATCTGAGTCGTCACGTCCAGGGCTGTGGTGGGCTCGTCGAAGATGATCAGCGAGGGGCGGCAGGCCATGGCCATGGCGGTCATGGCGCGCTGCAGCTGCCCACCGGAGACTTGATGGGGATAGCGAAAGCCGATCTCGTCCGGATTCGGCAGGCGCAAGCGCCGATAAAGCTCGATGCCGTCGAGTTCGCTCTCCTTGCGGGCCTTGATGTGATGCTGGACCGGCGCCTCGGTGTGCTGATCGATCAGCCGGTGCGCCGGGTTGAAGGAGGCCGCGGCTGATTGGGCCACATAGGCGATGCGCGACCCGCGCAAGGCCCGCAGTTCCTCTTCCGTGGCCGAGGTCAGGTCCATCCCATCGAACTCGATGGTGCCGTCGCTGATCCGACAGCCATCGCGGGTGAAGCCCATGGCGGCCAAGCCGATCGTCGACTTGCCCGCACCGGACTCACCTATGAGGCCCATCACCTCCCCACGGTGCAGGGTGAGATCAACGCCGTGGACAATCTCTATCCATTTCTCGTCAGACCAGCCTTCGATCTTTAGTCCTTCAATTTCGAGGAGGACATTCTTTTCACGACTCATGGGATCACTCCTTAAGGCCGGAGGAGATGTAAAGTAGCCAGTCCACCACGAAATTGATGGACACCGTCAGCAAGGCGATCGCACCAGCGGGAATCAACGGCGTAATTTCACCGAAGGTGATCAAGGTGGCGTTCTCGCGCACCATGGACCCCCAGTCCGCCGTCGGCGGCTGGATGCCCAGCCCCAGGAACGACAGGGCGGAAATCGCCAGGAAGACGAAGCAGAAGCGCAAGCCGAACTCGGCCGCCAAGGGGGCAGCCGCGTTCGGCAGAACCTCTTGCACGACCAAGTACCAGGTGCTCTCGCCACGCAGCCTCGCCGCCTCGATGTAATCCATCACCACGATGTTGTTTGCGACGGACCGGGTGAGGCGGAAGACCAAGGGCGAGTAGAGCAAGGCGATGACCAGCGTCAGGTTCACGATCCCGGTGCCCAGGATGGTTAGGAGCAGCAGGGCGAAGATCAACTGCGGAATAGACACAAGAATGTCGGCCAGGCGACCAAGAATCTGATCGACCCAACCACCCATAGTCGAGGCGATAAGCCCAGTGACCGTGCCCACGAGAAACGCCAGAGTGGTGGTGACCAGGGCGATGCCAACCGTGTTGCGCGCGCCGTAGACGATGCGGCTGAACATGTCGCGCCCAAGCTGGTCGCCGCCCAGGATCATCACGTCGTCCGGCGGTCCAAAGGGGCTGCCAACGACCTCCGACTCGCCAAATGGCGCGATGACCGGGGCGAAAACTGCGGTAATCACGTAGATCAGGATCATCAAGATTCCGAAGGACGCGGTCAGGGGTGCGTAGCGCAAGACCTTCGCAGCGTTCGGCGGCATGATTTGAACCAAGAACTCCCTGAAGCTGTAGGAAACGCCCCCGGCCGCGAAGAGCAAGCCGGCGATCACCGCAATGGTGATGAGGGACGACTCGCCCCCCAAAAGCCCGAAGACGAAGGACGCGGCCAGCAGCGAGAACAACAGCAGCAGGGCCGTGCGCTTTCCGTAATAGGCGGCGGTGCAGGTGGCGACGATGAGGACGGCGTAGTAGACGATGACGAACACGCTCATGACACGCCCCCCTTACTTCGGATGCCTGAGCCGCGGGTTCGAGAGTATCGAGCCCACGTCAGCGATCAGGTTGAACAAGATGAAGGTCGCCGCGAAAATCAAGCAGCAGGCCTGCACCACGGGGAAGTCGCGCTTCGACACGCTATCGACCAGAAGCTGCCCAACGCCCGGATAGACGAAAACCACCTCGACCAACACGACGCCGGTGATGAGATAAGCCAGGTTCAAGGCCACCACGTTGATGATCGGCGCCAGGGCGTTCGGCAGGGCGTGGGAGACAATGATCCTCAACGGCTTGACGCCCTTCAGGCGCGCCATCTCGATATAGGGCGAGGCCAGAAGGTTGATGATCGCAGCGCGGGTCATGCGCATCATGTAGGCCATGACCACCAGAACCATGGTGAAGGCTGGGAGCAGCGAAAGATACAGCCGCTCACCGAACGGCGTGACGGGCGTGATTTCCGAGGAGATCGCTGGGAAGAGCGGGTGCTTCAAAGCCAGGAAGAGGATCAGGATGTAGCCGAGAAAGAACTCGGGCGAGGAAATCGAGGCCAGCCCGAAGACGTTGGTCACCCGGTCGAACACGGTGT
>JARFRB010000040.1 GCA_029287455.1 Pelagibius litoralis
GAACTCCGCACCGCCCGTCTCAGCCAAGGTCTTCGTGATCGCAGCCGTCAATGACGTCTTGCCATGATCAACGTGACCAATCGTCCCGATGTTACAGTGCGGCTTGTTCCGCTCGAATTTCGCCTTCGCCATCGCTCTATCTTCTCCGTGAAACGGTCCTAAGCGTTAGTTGCCCAAGCGCCCCTCCATAGGGCTCCTGGATTGGGTTTCTTCCGGGATTATCCCGCGAACTTCGCCTTCACCTCGTCGGCCACCGCCTGCGGCACCTTCTCGTAGTGGTCAAAATGCATCGTGTACTGCGCCCGGCCCTGGCTCATGGAGCGCAGGGTGTTGACGTAGCCGAACATGTTCGCCAGCGGCACCATCGCGGTCACGACCCGCGCGTTGCCGCGAGAGTCCATGTTGGAAACATTGCCGCGCCGGCTGTTCAGGTCACCGATGATGTCGCCCATGTACTCCTCGGGCGTCACCACCTCGACCTTCATGATCGGCTCAAGAAGGGCCGGCCCCGCCTTGGAGATGCCTTCCCGGAAGGCGGCGCGGGCCGCGATCTCGAACGCCAGGACGCTGGAGTCCACGTCGTGGTAGGCACCGTCCACCAAGGTGGTCTTGTAGTCGATCACCGGGAAGCCCGCGATCACGCCCGAGGTGTTGGAGTTCACCAATCCCTTTTCCACGCCCGGCACGTATTCGCGCGGCACGGAGCCGCCGACCACGGCATTCTCGAAGACGAAACCCTCGCCCGGCTCCAAGGGCTCGAACACCAGCTTCACGCGGGCGAACTGGCCCGAGCCACCGGTCTGCTTCTTATGGGTGTAGTCGATCTCGGCCGCGCGGGTAATCGTCTCGCGATAGGCCACCTGCGGCGCGCCGACGTTGGCCTCGACCTTGAACTCGCGGCGCATGCGGTCAACGATGATCTCCAGGTGGAGTTCGCCCATGCCCTTGATCACGGTCTGGCCGCTTTCATAGTCGGTCGAAACCTGGAAAGAGGGGTCTTCCTGCGCGAGCCGCGCCAGGGCCAAACCCATCTTCTCCTGGTCGCCCTTCGTCTTCGGCTCCACCGCGACCTCGATAACCGGGTCGGGGAATTCCATACGCTCGAGGATGATCGGCTTCGCCGGGTCGCACAGCGTCTCGCCGGTGGTCGTGTCCTTCAGCCCGGCGATGGCCACGATGTCGCCGGCCAGGGCCTCGTCGATCTCCTCGCGGTGATTGGCGTGCATCAAAAGCATGCGGCCAACCCGCTCGCGATTGTCCTTCACGGAGTTCAGGACCGAACTTCCCTTCTTCAAGGAGCCCGAATAGACCCGCACGAAGGTGAGAGAGCCGACGAAGGGGTCGGTCATGATTTTGAAGGCAAGGGCCGACATCGGCGCCGTATCCTCGGAGTCGCGGGTCATGACCTCGTCGGTGCCCGGCTTGACGCCCCTCACCGCCGGCACGTCCAGCGGGCTCGGCAAATAGTCCACAACCCCGTCGAGGAGCGGCTGCACGCCCTTGTTCTTGAAGGCGGAGCCACAAAGAACCGGCACGAAGGCCAAGTCGCAGGCACCCTTGCGAATGCACTTGATCAGGGTCTCGGCGTCCGGCTCGTTGCCTTCGAGGTAGGCCTCCATCGCCGCATCGTCCTGCTCGACCGCCAGCTCAACGAGCTTTTCGCGATACTCGGCGGCCTGGTCGGCCAGCTCGGCGGGAATCTCGCGGATCTCCCACTCGGCACCCAGGGTCTCTTCCTTCCAGACCACGGCCTGCATGCGGATGAGGTCAACCAGGCCGACAAAATCGGCTTCCGCGCCGATCGGCAGCTGGGTCACCAAGGGAGTGGCGCCCAAGCGGTCGACGATCATGTCGACGCAGCGGAAGAAGTCGGCGCCCATGCGGTCCATCTTGTTGATGAAGCACATCCGCGGGACCTGATACTTGTCCGCCTGGCGCCACACCGTCTCGGACTGAGGCTCGACGCCGGCAACCGAGTCGAAGACCGCCACAGCGCCGTCCAGCACACGCAAGGAGCGCTCGACCTCGATGGTGAAGTCCACGTGGCCCGGCGTGTCGATGATGTTGATGCGGTGATCACGCCAAAAGCAGGTGGTCGCGGCCGAGGTGATGGTGATGCCGCGCTCTTGCTCCTGCTCCATCCAATCCATCGTCGCGTTGCCGTCATGCACCTCGCCGATCTTGTGGGAACGGCCGGTGTAGTAGAGCACGCGCTCGGTCGTGGTGGTCTTGCCGGCATCGATGTGCGCCATGATGCCGATATTGCGATAACGCTCGAGCGGAGTAGTTCGCGAAGTCATGGTTCGTATCTCTTCTGCTAGGCCCGGTTACCAGCGGTAATGGGAGAAGGCACGGTTGGCCTCGGCCATCTTGTGCGTGTCTTCCCGCTTCTTCACGGCCGAGCCGCGGTTGTTGGCGGCGTCCATCAGCTCGCCGGCCAAGCGCTGCTCCATGGTCAACTCGGACCGGCCACGGGCGGCGGAAATGATCCAACGCATGCCCAGCGCCTGGGCGCGCTCGCTGCGCACCTCCACCGGCACCTGATAGGTGGCGCCGCCGACGCGGCGGGAGCGGACCTCGATATCGGGCCGGACATTGCTCAGCGCCTCATGAAAGACGCGCAAGGGATCCGCGGCGCCACGGCTGCTCAAGGTGTCGAAGGCGCCGTAGACAATTCCCTCGGCGACGGACTTCTTGCCGTCGTACATGAGGTTGTTCATGAACTTGCTCAAGACCGCGTCACCGAACTTCGGGTCCGGCAGGATCTCGCGTTTTTCGGCACGATGGCGACGGGACATCCTAGGCTCTCCTTACTTCGGCCGCTTGGCGCCGTACTTCGACCGGCGCTGACGGCGGTCGGATACGCCCTGGGTGTCCAGGGTGCCGCGCACGATGTGGTAGCGCACGCCCGGCAAGTCCTTCACGCGGCCGCCACGAATCAGGACCACCGAGTGCTCCTGCAGGTTATGGCCCTCGCCAGGGATGTAGCTCACCACCTCGTGGCCGTTGGTCAGGCGCACCTTGGCCACCTTGCGAAGCGCCGAGTTCGGCTTCTTCGGCGTGGTCGTATAGACGCGCGTGCAGACGCCACGCTTCTGCGGACAGGCCTCCATCGCGGGCACCGTGTTGCGCGCAAGCTGCGGCTCGCGGGACTTTCGGATCAACTGGTTAATTGTCGGCATGCGACTTTAATCCTCGAACCATCCCAAGGTCGTTATGGCCTGGGCTTCATGCGAAACAGACGCCAAACGGGGGCAATCCCTTGCCCCTCGGCTGGCGCCTATGATCTCTTCCGACCCATCGGCCCGCCCTCCGTCCTTGGAGAGCGTCCGAAAACGAAACTTGGCCGCGACGAACTCGGGCGCGGCCTCTTCCGCTTAGTCGTACGTTTTTGTCCGTGCTTCCACGGGACCTGCGTCTAGACCGCCACTGGGTCTACCACCAGCTCCCCTATCTGGAACGGCGCGCATCCTATTGATGCGACTCCCCCCAGTCAAGACCGCGTTAAGGGGTTTTTTCCACCGCCTCACGTGCCTCCGGCCGGAGCCGACTCGCGATGGAAGTCGCGGCCGAACCAACACCGGCCGGCTCTCAGCCTTAATCGGCGGAAAGCCGGCCGGTGCCGAACTCGCGCGGGACGCAAAGCCCCGCCTTATGCGACGGAGGCGGACTCCGATTCCGGCTCGCCGTCGGTTTCGCCCGCGGCCAGGCGCGCCTGCTCTCGCTCGGCCAGGATCTCCCGGTCGCGGTCGGCGGCGACCCGCTTGAAGCGGTTCATCACCGAGCCGGTGCCCGCCGGGATCAAGCGGCCGACGATCACGTTTTCCTTCAACCCGATCAGGGAATCCACCTTGCCGTTGACCGCGGCTTCGGTGAGCACCCGCGTGGTCTCCTGGAAGGAGGCCGCGGAGATGAAGGAGCGGGTCTGCAGGCTTGCCTTGGTGATGCCCTGAAGGACGGGCTTGCCGGTGGCCGGCCGTCCGTTCTCTTCCATGGTCTTGGCGTTGACCTCCTCGAATTCCTCCCGGTCGGCCTGCTCGCCCACCAAGAAGACCGTGTCCCCGGCCTCCGTGATCTCGACCTTCTGCAGCATCTGGCGAACGATCACCTCGATGTGCTTGTCGTTGATCTTCACGCCCTGCAGGCGATAGACGCTCTGAATCTCATTGATCAGATACTCCGCCAGCTCTTCGACACCCAGAACCTCCAGGATGTCGTGGGGCACCGGATTGCCGTCCATCAGAAGGTCGCCCACGCCCACATAGTCGCCTTCCTGCACCGAGATATGCTTGCCCTTGGGGATCAGGTATTCCACGGGCTCGCCCTCGTCCCCTTCCGGGCGCACGACAATGCGGCGCTTGGTCTTGTAGTCCTTGCCGAACTCGACGCGCCCCTCGATCTCGCTGATGATCGCGTAGTCCTTCGGCTTGCGGGCCTCGAAGAGCTCCGCCACCCGCGGCAAGCCGCCGGTGATGTCGCGCGTCTTGGAGGATTCCCGCGGGATGCGGGCCAGCACGTCGCCCGGCTTCACATGGGCGCCGTTCTCCACGGAAAGGATGGCATCGACCGACATGAAGTAGCGCGCCTCCATGCCGTTGGCGAGCTGCACCACCTCCCCGGCCTCGTCCCGCAAGGTGATGCGAGGCTTGAGGTCGTTGCCGCGCGGCTGCTGCTTCCAGTCGATCACCACGCGATAGGAGATCCCGGTGGTCTCGTCCATCACCTCGCGCATGGACAGCCCGTCCACCAGATCCACGTAGTTGGCGATACCCTCGCGCTCGGTCAGGATCGGGATGGTGTAGGGGTCCCATTCCGCCAAACGCTGGCCTTTCTCCACCTTACCGCCCTCGTCCACCAAGAGCTTCGCCCCATAGGGCAAGCGGTGACGCGCCCGGTCGCGGCCCTGCTCGTCGAGCAGCACCAGCTCCAGATTGCGGCTCATCACCACGTTGATCCCTTCGGAGTTGGCGACCACGTTGCGGTTCTTGATCTGCACCGTGGCGTCGTGAGAGGCCTCGATGCTCGACTGCTCCGCGCCGCGCTGGGCGGCACCGCCGATGTGGAAGGTCCGCATGGTGAGCTGAGTGCCGGGCTCGCCGATCGACTGAGCGGCGATAACCCCCACCGCCTCGCCGATGTTCACTTGCGTGCCCCGAGCCAGGTCGCGGCCATAGCACTGGCCGCAAATTCCACCCCGGGATTCGCAGGTCAGGGTCGAGCGGATCTTCACCGAGTCGATGCCGGCCCGCTCCAACTGCTCGACCACAACTTCGTCGATCAGCTCCTGTGCGCGCACGATCACCTCGCCGGACAAGGGATCAACCACGTCGGTCAGCGCCGTGCGCCCAAGCACCCGCTCGCCCAAGGGCGCGATCACCTCGCCACCCTCGATGACCGACTGGATGGTCAGGCCCTTATCGGTGCCGCAATCGCGCTCGATGATGATGGCGTCCTGCGCCACGTCCACCAGGCGGCGGGTCAGATAGCCCGAGTTCGCGGTCTTCAAGGCGGTATCGGCCAAACCCTTGCGGGCGCCGTGGGTCGAGTTGAAGTACTCGAGCACGGTCAGGCCTTCCTTGAAGTTGGAGATGATCGGGGTCTCGATGATCTCGCCCGAGGGCCTGGCCATCAGGCCGCGCATGCCGGCCAACTGCTTGATCTGGGCCGCGGAGCCACGCGCGCCCGAGTGGGCCATCATGTAGACCGAGTTGATGTCCCGGCCGACCTCGCCGCTCATCACCTTCATCATCTCGTCGGCCACCTTGTCGGTGGTATTCGACCAGACGTCCACGACCTTGTTGTACTTTTCACCGCGGGTGATCAGGCCGTCCTGATACTGCTGCTCGAACTCCTTGACCTCTTCCTGGGCCTGCTCGACCAGCTCCGTCTTCGCCTGGGGAATGATGAGGTCGTCCTTGCCGAAGGATATGCCGGCACGGCAGGCCTGACCGAAGCCCAGCGCCATGACCCGGTCGCAGAAGATCACCGTTTCCTTCTGGCCGCAGTGGCGGTAGACGATGTCAATCACTTCCGTGATCTCGCGCTTTGTCAAAAGGCGGTTGATCAGCGAGAAGGGCACGTTCTTGTTGCGCGGCAGGACCTGATAGAGCCTAAGGCGGCCCGGCGTGGTCTCGACGATGCGGCGCACCATCTCGCCGTTCTCGTCCATCAGCTCCAGGCGCGCTCTCACGTGGCTGTGCAGCGTGATCGAGCCTTGCTCCATGGCTTGCTCGAGCTCCGCCATGTCCCCAAAGACCAGCGCGTCGCCCTCTTCTTCCTCGCCCTCCATGGTCATGTAATAGAGGCCGAGAACGATGTCCTGGCTGGGCACGATGATCGGCTTGCCGTTGGCGGGGCTGAGGATGTTGTTGGTGGACATCATCAGCACACGCGCCTCGAGCTGGGCTTCCAGGGACAAGGGCACGTGCACCGCCATCTGGTCGCCGTCGAAGTCCGCGTTGAAGGCGGTGCAGACCAGCGGGTGAAGCTGAATCGCCTTACCTTCGATCAGCACCGGCTCGAAGGCCTGGATCCCAAGGCGGTGCAGCGTCGGCGCGCGGTTTAATAGCACCGGATGCTCGCGAATCACCTCTTCCAGGATATCCCAGACCTCCGGGCGCTCCTTCTCGACCATGCGCTTGGCCGCCTTGATGGTGGAGGCCTTGCCGTAGATCTCGAGCTTGGAATAGATGAAGGGCTTGAAGAGCTCGAGCGCCATCTTCTTCGGCAAGCCGCACTGATGGAGCTTAAGCTCCGGCCCGACGACGATGACCGAACGGCCCGAATAGTCCACGCGCTTGCCGAGCAGGTTCTGGCGGAAGCGGCCCTGCTTGCCCTTCAGCATGTCCGAAAGGGACTTCAAGGGGCGCTTGTTGGCGCCGGTGATCACCCGGCCGCGCCGCCCGTTGTCGAAAAGCGCGTCCACGGCTTCCTGCAACATGCGCTTTTCGTTGCGCACGATGATGTCGGGGGCGCGCAGCTCGATCAGCCGCTTCAAACGGTTGTTCCGGTTGATGACCCGGCGGTAGAGATCGTTCAGGTCCGAGGTGGCGAAGCGGCCGCCGTCCAGCGGCACCAGGGGCCGAAGCTCCGGCGGAATGACCGGCACGATGTCCAGGATCATCCACTCCGGCCGCGACCCGGACTCCGTGAAAGCTTCCACCAGCTTCAGGCGCTTGACCAGCTTCTTGCGCTTGGCCTCGGAGGCGGTTTCCTTCAATTCCTGACGCAGGGTGTCGCGCTCTTCCTCCATGTCCAGGGCGGAGAGCAGATCCTTCATGGCCTCCGCACCGATCTTCGCGATGAAGGCGTCCTCGCCATATTCGTCCTGGGCGTCGAGGAATTCCTCCTCGCTCAGAAGCTGATGCTTCTTGAGCGGCGTGAAATGCGGTTCGATCACCACGTAGTTCTCGAAGTAGAGAATCCGCTCCAGGTCCTTCAGGGTCATGTCGAGAAGGAGCCCGATGCGGCTCGGCAAGGACTTCAGGAACCAGATATGCGCGACCGGGCTGGCCAGCTCAATGTGCCCCATGCGCTCGCGGCGCACTTTCGAGAGCGTGACCTCCACGCCGCACTTCTCGCAGATCACGCCACGGTACTTCATGCGCTTGTACTTGCCGCAGAGGCACTCGTAATCCTTGATCGGGCCGAAGATGCGCGCGCAGAACAGGCCGTCGCGCTCGGGCTTAAAGGTCCGGTAGTTGATGGTCTCTGGCTTCTTGATCTCGCCGTAGGACCAGGAGCGGATCTGCTCCGGGCTCGCGATCGAGATGCGGATTTGGTCGAAGCTCTGCGTGCCAGTGGGTTGGCCGAAGAGGTTCATCAACTCATTCATGACGGTCTCCAGTCTGTGTGGTCCTTGGAAGCGCTCACCGGGTCGCGGGCTCAGTAGGTGATTTGCTTCAGGTCCACGTTGAGTCCGAGGGATTTCAGTTCCTTCACCAGCACATTGAAGGATTCGGGGATACCGGCCTCGAAGTTGTCCTCGCCCTTGACGATGGCCTCGTACACCTTGGTGCGGCCGGCCACGTCGTCGGACTTCACGGTCAGCATCTCCTGCAGGGTGTAAGCGGCGCCGTAGGCCTCCAGCGCCCAAACCTCCATCTCGCCGAAGCGCTGGCCGCCGAACTGCGCCTTGCCGCCCAGAGGCTGCTGAGTGACCAGGCTGTACGGGCCGATGGAACGGGCGTGGATCTTATCGTCAACCAGATGGTGCAGCTTCAGCATGTAGATGTAGCCCACCGTGACCTTGCGGTCGAACTGCTCGCCGCTACGGCCGTCCCACAGCGTGACCTGGCCCGAGGAGTCGAGTCCGGCCTTGTCGAGCATCTCGACGATATCGGCCTCGTGCGCCCCGTCGAAGACCGGTGTCGCGATGGGAACGCCATCGCTCAAATTGACGCCGAGCTCGACCAGCTGCTGGTCGTCCATCTTGTCGAGGTCTTCCTTACGGGTGTCCTCCCCGTAGACCTCCACGAGCTTGGCCTTCATCTTATCCATCGAGCCGCTCCGGCGCGCCTCGTCGAGAACGGCGCCGATCTGCCGCCCGACGCCCGCGCAGGCCCAGCCCAAGTGCGTCTCGAGGATTTGCCCCACGTTCATGCGGCTTGGCACGCCGAGCGGATTGAGCACGATGTCGACCGGCGTGCCGTCCTCGGTGTAGGGCATGTCCTCGATCGGCATGATCTTGGAGATGACGCCCTTGTTGCCGTGGCGGCCGGCCATCTTGTCGCCCGGCTGCAGCTTGCGCTTCACCGCGACGAAGACCTT
>JARFRB010000058.1 GCA_029287455.1 Pelagibius litoralis
GGCCGGTCTTGTCGCTGGACGGTGGGCCAGTCGGTGCTTCAAACGGGCTCAGCCTGAATCCGGAGGGGGACCTGGAGGCCGCCTCGAAGCTCGACACGATCGTGCTTTGCGGGGGCATTGACGTTCAGAAGATCGCCGAGAAACCGCTCGGCCCCTGGCTGCGGCGCATGGACCGGCGGGGCGCCGACCTGGGTGCGATTTGCACGGCACCCTACATCCTGGCGCGCCATGGCCTATTGGACGGCTATAACTGCACAATCCATTGGGAAAACCTGGCGGCCTTCGTGGAGGATTTTCCGGAGCTTGAGATCAGCAACGAGCTCTTCGAAATCGACCGCAACCGCTTCACCTGCGCCGGGGGCACGGCCTCCCTGGACCTGATGCTGAACATGATAACCCTGCAGCACGGGCATGACCTTGCCGCGGGCGTTGCCGATCAATTCATGCACGACCGGATCCGCGACCGTCACGACCATCAGCGCATGAGCTTGCCGGCCAGGCTCGGCGTGCGGCACCCCAAGCTGCTGTCGGTGATCGATGTCATGGAAAACACGCTTGAGGAGCCGTTGACGCGCGGTGCCCTGGCGCGCAAGGCCGGCCTCTCGACCCGCCAGCTCGAACGGCTGTTCCGCAAGTACCTCAACCGTTCGCCGGCCCGGTACTATCTGGAGCTGCGCCTCAACAAAGCGCGGCTGCTGTTGCTGCAGACGAACATGAGCGTGATCGACGTGGCCTTGGCCTGCGGCTTTGTCTCGGCGTCGCATTTCTCGAAGTGCTACCGGGATTTCTTCGGCCGCACGCCGCGCAAGGAGCGCGGGCTTCCCGCCAGCCTCGACCTTGAGGACAGCGCGCTGGAGAGCACCGGTCCCGTGCAGAGCGCCGCTAAGTAGCCTGGCCCGAGGCCGCGTAGGGCGGCCGGGCAAAGACCCGCTCCACCATCTCTACGAAAGTCTCTAGCGGGGCGGTGTCGTAATCCGGATCGAAACAGTTCTGGTCGTAGCGTTCGCAGAACGCCGCGCAGGCCTCGAAATGGGGATGGCCGCGATAGCGCTCCCGTGCGTCGCGGTCCCCCCCTAGGTGATGGAAGTAGTAGTAACCCTGGAAAATGCCGTGGTGCTTGACGATCCAGTGGGTGCGTTCGCTGACGTAGGGCTCGAGGATGGCGGCTGCCAGGGCGGAATGGTTCTCCGGCGCCAGCAGGTCACCGACATCGTGGAGCAGAGCGGCGACCACCATCTCCTCACTCTCCTCGGCGCGCAGCGCCCGGGTGGCGCTTTGCAGGGAATGCTGGTAGCGGTCGATCTTGTAGCCGAGGGTGGGTCCCTTCAGTTTGCCGAGCATTTCCAGGGCGTTCCGGGCGGCTTGGCCATCCATGTTGGCCTTCCACTCCCGGTGAAGGAATTCGTACTCCTCGCGGCTGCCATCGGCCATGTTCACGAAGCTGACCGTGTCCATCGCCTTCTCCTCCGGTGCGGCGGGTCGGAAACCCGGCTATTACACAGCGTTCTCGGCGCCGGGTCCAGCACCGGCGCGGCGGCGCCGACGCTCTCTCCGGCCCTCCCTGCGGCCCGTGTCCCTGTCGCTGTCCGCATCGCTCTCGCTGGCGGCGGGCAGGGTGACCGCTTCGGCCAGGCGGGCGAAGGGGGCGGTCTTGTGGGGCAGGGCCATGGCTTCGACGAAGTGCGCCTGGAACTTCGGCTCTACGGCCGTCTCGATCTTCTCGACCCGGCGGACGACGTCTTCGATGTTGTCGCGTGCCCGCTGATTGAGCAGCGCGATGCGTGCGCCGGTGCCGGCTGCGTTGCCCGCGGAGTGCACATTCTCAAGCAGGCAATCGGGGATCATGCCGAGGACCATGGCGTACTTGACATCGATGTGGCTGCCGAAGGCGCCGGCGAGTTGGATGCGGTCCACATGTTCGATGTCCAGCCGATCCATCAGCAGGCGAATTCCGGCGTAGAGCGCAGCCTTCGCCAGTTGGATGGCCCTGACGTCGTTCTGGGTGATGACAATGCGCGGGTCATGAGGATCGGCCGACTCGTAGAGCAGGTAGCTGAAGGTGCGTCCGTCGGCGAAAACCCTCTGGTTTCGTGCGGCCCGGCCGCCGTCGATGGTGCCGTCTGAGCGGATCACCGAGGCCAGGAAGAGTTCGGCCAGGACCTCGATGATCCCGGAGCCGCAGATGCCGGTCACTCCGCTCGATTTCGTCGCTTCGGCGAAGCCCGGTTCGTCCGACCATAGGTCGCAGCCGATCACCCTGAAGCGTGGCTCCAAGGTCTCGGGATCAATGCGTACCCGCTCAATGGCGCCGGGGGCCGCGCGCTGTCCGCCAGAGATCTGCGCGCCCTCGAAGGCCGGGCCGGTCGGCGAGGAGCAGGCAAGCAGGCGCTCGCGGTTGCCCAGTACGATCTCGGCATTCGTGCCCACGTCCACGACCAGGGTAATTTCATCGTTAAGGTGCGGTGTCTCGGACAAGATGACGCCAGCGGTATCCGCACCCACGTGTCCCGCGATGCATGGAAGGATGTAGACCCGGGCTGTGGGGGCGAATTGCAGGCCCAAGTCTACGCCCCAAAGGGTCAATCCACTGTTCAGGGCAAGCGCGAAGGGCGCGCCGCCCAGTTCGGTCGGATCGATGCCCAGCAGGAGGTGGTGCATGATCGGGTTGCCGACGAAGGTGGCATTCACGATGTCCACCGGATCGATGCCTGCCTCCGCGCAAACCTGGGCGGTTAGCGCGTTGATGCCCTGGCGGACCGCGTCGGTCATCTCCGCGTCGCCGCTTGGGTTCATCATCACATAGGAGACCCGGCTCATCAGATCCTCACCAAAGCGGATCTGGGGGTTCATCACGCCGCTGGAGGCGATGACCTCGCCGCTTCGGAGTTCGCAGAGGTGGGCGGCGATCGTGGTCGAGCCAACATCGACCGCCAGGCCGTAGGCCTTGTCCCGGAACCCCGGCCATACGCCCGTCAGCACCTGATCGCGGTGGATGGCCACGGTGACCTTCCAGCCGCCCTCCCGAAGGCTGTGCTGGAGACCTTGAAGGACCTTTAGATCGCTGGTGAGCCCGGTGATGCCCCACTGCTTCTCCAATGCCAGGTAAAGCCGCTCAAGGTCGCCGGTGGGGTTGTGCATGTCGGGTTCCTCGACCTCGACATAGTGGAGGCGAATGGCGGGATCGAGTTCGATGTCGCGCACTTCGGCGCGTTTGCGCACCACTTGCTTGTGGACCTGGCTGTCCGGGGGCACGTCGATGACGACGTCGCCCTCGATCCGGGTCTGGCAGGAAAGACGGCGGCCCGGCTTGATGACTTTCTTGCTGGCGTAGCGCGCCTCCACCTGGTTCCACTCGGAGACGCTGTCCTGGCCGCTCGAGATGCCATGCTTGGCGAAATGACCGGAGCCAACCTCGATCTGGCAGCGGCCACAGAGGCCACGGCCGCCGCAGACCGAATCGATATCCACGCCAAGCTGGCGGGCGATCTTCAGAACTGGTGTGCCGACAGGAAAGCGGCCCCGCTTGCCCGATGGTGTGAATACGACGAGGGCGTCCTGCCGGTCCAAGTGGCGCTCCCTATCCGAGCCGCGATCAGCCGGCACGCCGCCGGCGCCGTTCCCGCCGCCCGGCACCTTCCGCGGCTTCCGCCCCAGCCGGGGCGGGCTCGCGGTATTTCCGGATCCAGCGGCTGCAGTCCCGGTCCACGCCCATCAGCACATTCGCGGCCATGACGCCCGCCATTTCCTCTTCGTGCAGTGGGTTAAGGATCGCCGAGGTCATGCCGGCGCAAGAGGCCATCGCCAAGAAGGTGGCGTTCAAGGCGTGCCGGTTCGGCAAGCCGAAGGAGATGTTGGAGGCGCCGCAGGTCGAGTTGACGCCGAGTTCCTCGCGCAAACGCCGCAGAATGGCGAAGGCCTGACGCCCCGCCGTTCCCATCGCACCGATCGGCATCACCAGGGGGTCGACCACCACATCCTCCTTGGGGATGCCGTAATCCATGGCCCGGTGAACGATTTTCTTCGCAACCTCGAAACGCACGTCCGGATCCTCGGAGATGCCCGTCTCGTCGTTAGAGATCGCGACCACCGCGGCGCCATGCTTCTTCACGAGGGGCAGAACCGTTTCCAGCCGATCCTCCTCGCCGGTCACGGAATTGACCAGGGCTTTTCCTTGGTAGACCGAAAGGCCAGCCTCCAGCGCCGCGACAATGGAGGAGTCGATGGACAGCGGCACGTCCACCAGCGACTGCACCAGCTTCACGGTATCGGCTAGGATCGCCGGTTCGTCCGCGAGCGGGATGCCGGCGTTAACGTCGAGCATCTGGGCGCCGGCGGCAACTTGGGCCAAGGCGTCGCGCTCCACGGTCGAGAAGTCTCCGGCCGCCATTTCCGCCGCCAGCTTCTTGCGCCCCGTGGGGTTGATTCGCTCGCCGATAATACAGAACGGCTGGTCGAAACCGATGATCACTTCCTGCTTGTGAGAGGAAACCAGGGTGCGGGACATTGCGGGCGGCTCCTAAAGTTGGAGGGCTTGGCGTAAAGGGCCAAGGCTGTCGAAGTGGCGGTTATATGCCGTGGCGTTCGGGCAGGAACTTACATCAAGGCGACGAAGTCTTTCCAGTTTACGCTTTTCCGTCGCTCGCCGCCGGCTCTTAGCTCTCTTCCCGGGTGCCGTCAGTCGATCTTGCGAGTAACGTCGAAACCCTTCTCGCCGGCCTTCAACGTGAAGTCGCCATCGGCGACGGCATAGCTCCAGGCCGCTGTGCGGCGCAGGCCACCCAAGGGGTACATATGCGCCTTGCGGATGCCGCATTTCGGATCTGTGGCGCGGTAGCGCGCGAGATCGATAAGCAGCTTATCGGGGGCGCTAACGGTCATCAGCTTTGCCACGTTGCGCGCTTGCTTGGCCAGGAAGTTCATGGAGGGGCCGATGCCACAGTTACGCGCGTGCAACAGCAGGGTCTTGATCGTCGCCAGACCCGGCACGCCGATGTGGACCGGCAGACGGTTGCCCTCCGACTGAATTGCCTTGTCCCAAGCTATGATCGGCGCCGCCTCGAAGCAAAACTGCGTGACCACGTAAACTTCGGCACCGGTGCGCTCTGCGAAGGCGTTCTTCCAGGCCAAGGCGTCCGCGATATCCTCGTCGCGAATGTCCGGGCTGCCTTCCGGGTGCCCCGCCACACCGATGCGGCGGATACCGTGGGCGTCGAAGAGTTCCGTCTCCAAAAGCTGCATGGAGCTGTCGAAGGGGCCGAGGGGATGATCCACCGCGCCGCCAAGCGCCACTACCTCGTCAACGCCCACCTCGCCTTGGAGCTCGGCAAGATACTCGGCCAGCGCGTCCTTGCTCGGGATCGAGCGGGCGGCGAAGTGGGGTGCCGGATTGAAGCCTTCCGCCTTCAGGCGCTTGGCCGTCGCGACGGTGTCCTTGAAGTCCGATCCCGGCAGGAAGGTGACAGCCACCGTGATACCCGGGCGCAGGTGCTCGCGATAATCGGGAGTTTTCGCCGAGGTGCCCGGCGTGGTTTCGACTGTGAAACCTTCCAGAAATCCCGAGATTTCTTGAGCCAGATTCATATCGCCGGCCCCGCGGACCGCTGTATCAAGCATGCCCATTGTGGATTTTCGTCCTTCATTGGCTTGTGTCTAGACCGCCGGACGCGACCAAGGCGTCGAGGCGTTCGGTGTCGAATTCCTGTTCAAGGCCTTGGGCCGCTTCCGCGGCGGCCGCCTCCAGATCGTCGCCGCAGGGCAGGGGCGCGCCGCGCCGCCACTCGGCGAGATAGCTATCGGTGTCACGCAGCTTGGCGCGCATGGCCGCGCGGTCGATGGCTTTTTCGAAGCGCTCGTCGAGCACCACCTTCGCCGTCTTGCGCCCCTCCTTGGCGATGACTTGCGCGGGTATGTCCCGCCAGTAAACGATCGTGATCTGCGCCATGTCCTCGTGTTTCCAATCCAATCAGGCGGCGCCGGCCAAGAACCGCCCAAGGCCGCCCAAACCTGTCGTCCGCATTTCGAAATTGAGCCCCAGCTTTTCCGCCGCCGCCTCGGCTTTGGCCTGGAGCGCCGGATCTTCCGTCTGCGCCAGGTAGACCAGCGTCGTGTAGTTACCGAAATAGTCGCCCAAAAGTTCCGGGTGCCGGTCGATTCCCAAGCCTTCGATTATCAAGCGGTCGAAATGTCGCGCCAGGTAATCGGTGAGATAAAAGCAAGCGGGGTTCTTCTCCGCCGCCACCTCGAATGCCTCTAGGCCCTCATAGAAAGCGTAGCAATGGGGCCCATCGATCCGTTCGACCCCTTCCTCGTCCAAAATTCTGTCCAGTTCTCCACCCGTCCCGCAGTCGGCGTAGGCGACGAGGATCCGGCCGTAGTGACCTCGGGCCTCGGCAATCTTGCGGCGCACGCCTTCGGGGATCTTACTCGGCCTATTGTGCCAGAGGGCCGGCAGGCAAGTGACGCTGAGGTGCGACCAGCCGTTTAGCCGGATCGCGTCCACGATTTCCCGCCCCAGGGCACCGCAAGCGATGACCAGCGTTTTTTCGGGCTCGGGTTTGTCCGGCGCGGACGGCATGTCGGCGCTCTCAAGGCTCGTGTGGCGTCAGACGGCCGCGGCCGAGCCGTGGTCGGCCTGGTTGTGGCGGCGCGCCATGTAGTCCTTGGCGGTTTCCACGGCCACCGCGGCATCTCGGCAATAGGCGTCGGCACCGATCGCATCGGCGAAGGCCTCGTTCAAGGGCGCGCCGCCCACCAGCACGACGTAGTCGTCACGGATGCCCTTTTCCTTCAGGGTGTCGATGACGACCTTCATGTAGGGCATGGTGGTGGTCAGCAGGGCCGACATGCCGAGGATATCCGGTTGGTGCTCTTCCAGGGCGTCGAGGTAGTTTTCCACCGGATTGTTGATCCCGAGGTCGATCACCTCGAAGCCCGCACCCTCCAGCATCATGGAAACCAGGTTCTTGCCGATGTCGTGAATGTCGCCCTTCACGGTGCCGATCACCATCTTGCCCATCTTGGGCGCGCCGGTCTCGGCCAGCAGCGGGCGCAGGATTGCCATTCCCGCCTTCATGGAGTTCGCCGCCAGAAGCACCTCCGGCACGAAGAGGATCCCGTCGCGGAAATCGATGCCTACAATGCGCATCCCCTCGACGAGAGCTTCGGTCAGGACCTTGTAGGGCGCCCATTTGCGCTCCAGCAGGATTTCGACCCCCTCGACAACCTCGTCCTTGAGGCCGTCGTAAAGGTCGTCGTGCATTTGGGCGACCAGTTCATCGTCGTCCAAGCTGCGGAGATCAAGATCGTCGTCGTCGCTCATTGCCACTCTATCCTCGCTGGCACAAACGTACCCCTTGCCGGACGTTGGGGACCGTGCACTCTAATCCTTGAAACCGGATGAGACCTCCGGCTGCAACGCCCGCGACTTATGCTGTTCGGATTGCGACAAAGCGACGCTGGCGTCCCCGATAGTAGGGTGATCTGTCTTCGCGCCCGGTACAAGACGCTGAAGGGAGTAAACACGAATTCGTGAAACAAGCAAAGGGGTTATGGCCGTTTCTTGCTGCGTTGCAACATGGTGGCCGCCGTGTCGACCTCGCGGGTTTCCGGATCGGCGACTACGCCGAACAAGGCCTCGGCCTGGTCGAGCGAGTAGTAGCTCCGGCGCAGGTCTCTTTCGACGAGTTCCACGGGACGGTCGAAGGGGTGGCCGAAGCCGCCGCCGCCCGGCGTCGAGACCGCTACGGAATCCCCGGCCTTGATGGCGATGCCCTGATCCTTCGAAAGGTGTTCGGGCGTGAAGGGCTGTCCCTCGCGGATGACGGTTACGCGGTTTGCCGCACCTTCGGCTCCGCCTTTCGCGCCCGGCGGGCCGACCCGGCCATGGTCCATCACGAAGGAGGCGCGCGCCTCGCCGCGCCTAAGCGTGACTTTGTAATCCACGCCGAAGCCGCCGCGTTTCGCACCGGCCCCTCCGGAGCCTTCGCGTAAAGCGTAGCGGTCGAAGAGCACTGGATAGATCTGCTCCGTAACCTCGATGGGTGGCGTCTTCGAGATCCCGATGGTGGAGCAGCCGTTCGTCAAGCCGTCGTGGTCGGCATTGCCTCCATAACCGCCGCCGCTGATCTGATACATCACGAAGGCGCGGCCGCGTTCAGGATCGAAGCCGCCCAGCGCGAAGTTGCCCGAGGTGCCGGCCGGGGCGGCCGTGACCCTGTCCGGAATGGCTTGCACCAAGGCGGAGAAGACGGCCTCGGCTATGCGCTGGGAAACCTCGGCTGCGCAGCCGGAAACCGGACGGGGATAACGAGCGTAGAGAAAGGTCCCCTCAGGGTCCTCGATCTTCAGGGGCTCGAAGGTGCCGGCGTTGATCGGCACCTCGGGGAAAATGTGCTTCATGGCGAGGTAGATCGACGAGCGGGTGGTCGCGATCACCGAGTTCATCGGGCCAAGGCAGGGCGGGCTTGATCCGGATAGGTCGAACGTAAGCTCCTCGCCCTGCTTCGTGATGGTCAAAGCGATCCGCAATGGCTCATCGACAACGCCGTCGGAGTCAACGAAGGCCTCGCCCTTGTAGACGCCGTTGGGGATGGTCGCGATCTTCGCCCGCATGCGCCGGGCCGCGCGCTCGCGCAGTTCAACGATGGCCTCGTCGACGGTTGTCTTGCCGTAGCGCTCGATCATCGCGGTGAGGCGCCGCGCGCCCACGGTCAAAGCGGCGGCCTGCGCCTTGACGTCGCCGATCCGTTGGTCGGCGATGCGGATGTTCGACATGATGATGGCGTAGATTTCCGGGTCCATCTTGCCGCGCTTGAAAAGCTTCACGGGCGGCAGGCGCAGTCCCTCTTGCTCGACCTCGGTGGCGTTGGCGGAAAAGCCGCCCGGCACCGCACCGCCGATGTCAGGCCAATGGCCGGTGTTCGCCAGCCAGGCGAAGAGCGTGCCCTCGTGAAAGAAAGGCATGACGAAGCGCACGTCCATCAGATGCGTGCCGCCAAGATAAGGGTCGTTGACGATGTAGATATCGCCGTCCTCCGGGGGTGCGGTGTCCCCGGCGGCGATCTTCGCCAGCACCGCCTTGGTGGAGTCCTGCATGGTGCCTACGAAGACCGGTAAGCCCAAATCGCCTTGCGCGATCAGGTCGCCGGTGTCGCGGTGATAGATCCCGTCGGAGCGGTCGTTCGCCTCCGAGATCACCGGCGAGAAGGCCGAGCGCGAAAACGCCAGGTCCATCTCGTTACAGACCTGCTGCAGACCGTTCTGGATCACCGTGAGCGTGACCGGGTCGAGAGCGCTGTCTTTTTCGATCGTCATCCGCCCGTCCTTTCACTTCCGGCGCGATTGAGCGTCAGTATCAGGTTGCCATGCCCGTCCTGGGAAAGAGTAGCGTCCGGAGGGATCACCACCGTGGTGTCCATCTGTCGCACGATGGCGGGGCCGGGGAACGCGGCATCGGCGGGCAGCGCCTCGCGGGCGTGAATAGGGGTCGCCCGCCAGCCGTCCTCGAACCAGACCTGGCGCTCGCCGATGAAGGAGTCTTTCAGAGAGGTGCCGCGAAGGGTGTCGTCGGATAAGGCCTCCACCCCCACGGTCTTGCGGTGCCCTATGACGGCGGTGTTGAGGTTGACGAGAACCGGGCGAATTTCGGGGAGCTCGACGGCGAAACGTTCCCAATAGGCCTTGGCGAAGAGGCCTTCCAGTTCCGTGCGGGAAAGCCGGCGGCCGGGCAGGGGGATGGTGAGGATATGGGTCTGCCCTTGGAATTGCATGTCGGCGCTGTGGAGAGTCACGACCTTCTCGACGGCGATGTCTTCGCGCTCGAGGGTGGCGTGGCCCTCGGCGATCTGGGCGTCGAAGATGGCGGTCACTTGGTCCATGTCGACAAGGCCGAGCGGTTGGTTGAGGGTGCGCACATAGTCATGGCGCGCATCCGCGACGACGCAGCCGATGGCGTTGGTGATTCCCGGGCGCGCCGGTATCACCACGCGCGGTATGGACAGCTCGCGCGCCAAGGCGGCGGCGTGCAGCGGCCCGGCACCTCCAAAGGCGAAAAGCGCGAAATCGCGCGGGTCGTGGCCGCGCGCCAGGGAGACCATGCGGATAGCCCCCGCCATTTTGGTGTTGGCTACTCTCAGGACCGCCGCCGCCGCCGCGTCCGCCGAAAGGCCGAGCGGTTCGCCCAACTCCCGTTCGAAGGTTTCGCGCAGTTGATCGAAGGAGACGGGCCGGTCCACCGAGAGCAGCTTTTCCGGGTCAAGGCGCCCCAGCAAGAGGTTCGCGTCGGTGATGGTGGGCCGTGCGCCGCCGCGCCCATAGCAGATCGGCCCCGGCAGAGCGCCGGCGCTTTCCGGGCCGACTTGCAAGAGGCCCGCCTCGTCGATCCGCGCGATGGAGCCGCCGCCCGCGCCGATGGTGTGGACATCCACCATGGGCACGTGGATGGGAATGCCATATTCCAGTTCCAGCTCGCTCGACACTTGGGGCACGCCGTCGCGCACCAAGGCAACGTCGGAAGACGTGCCGCCCATGTCGTAGGTGATAGCGTTGGCGATCCCCGCTTGCCGGGCTGTGGCGGCAGCGGCCATGACGCCCGAGGCCGGGCCGGACATTACGGTCTTCACCGCCTCCTCGGTCACGATCCGCGAGGAGACCGTGCCCCCGTTGCCTTGCATGACAAGAAGGTCGTGGCCGTAGCCCCGGTCGCCGAGTTCACCGCGCAAGCGCGCGATGTAGCGATCCAGGATCGGCTGTACCGCGGCGTTCACCGCGGCCGTGGTGCCCCGCTCGTACTCCCGGAACTCCGAGACGATGGCGTGGCCCAGGGTGATGTAGGGATTTGGCCATATCTCTTGGGCGATCTCTCTGGCGCGCAGCTCGTGTGCCGGATTGCGGTAAGCATGCAGGAAGTGAATCACCAAGGTTTCGGCTCCCCGCGCCAGCAGGGCTTCGCAGGCGGCCACGACCGCCGCTTCGTCGAGGGCAGTGAGCACCTGGCCGTCAGCGTCCATGCGCTCCGGAACTTCAAGGCGCAGGTCCCGTTCGATCAAGGGCTCGAAGCTGCCGAACATGCCATAGGGCTGCGGCCGCGTCCGGCGGCCAAGCTCCAGCACGTCGCGAAAGCCCTCTGTGGTGATCAGGCCGACCTTGGAAATCTTGCGCTCCAGAAGCGCGTTCGTGGTGGTGGTGGTGCCGTGAACGATGCTTTCGATTTCAGACAGAGTGGCGCCCGCGGCTTCCGAGGCCGCCTCCAGGGCCGCCATGACGCCGAAGGCTTGGTTGTCCGTGGTCGATGGGACCTTGGCGATGGAAACCTGGCCGCCATCCTCGCCGCCGCCCTCACCGAGCAAGATCAGATCGGTGAAGGTCCCGCCCACGTCCACGCCAACGATCTTGCCGCTCATGGTGTCCGGTCCCTCCGGGTCAAACCGTCAGATAGGCCTGGCGCAGCGATTCGTCCGCCGCCAGTTCGGCCATGGAGCCTTCGTAGCGGATCCGGCCGCTCTCGATCACGTAGGCGCGGTCGGAAAGCTCGCGGGCGAAGTAGAGGTTCTGTTCGGACAGCAGGACTGTCAGGCCCTCCGCCTTCAAGGCCGCGATGCTGCGCGCCATCTGCTCGACGATCACCGGCGCCAGCCCTTCCGAGGGTTCGTCGAGGAGGATGGCCGAGGGGTTTCCCATCAGCGTGCGGGCGATCGTCAGCATTTGTTGCTCGCCGCCGGACATGCGCCCGCCGGGGCGGTCGCGCATCTCCGCGAGATTGGGGAACATCTCGAACAGGCGCTCCGGCGTCCAGGGCGTCAGGTTGTCGCGCGCGGGCTGGCGGCCGACCTCAAGGTTTTCCATCACGGTCAGCTCGGTGAATATGCGCCGCTCCTCCGGCACGTAGCCGAGTCCGAGCTGTGCGAGGCGATAAGGGGGAAGGCGGCTAACGTCCCGCCCGTCGAAGCGGCGTGTCCCCCGCTGGTTGGCGACAAGGCCCATCACCGATTTCAGGGTCGTGGTCTTGCCGGCACCGTTGCGCCCCAGGAGGGCCACGACCTCACCGCGCCCGACCTCCAAGTTCACGCCGAACAGGATGTGAGCTTGACCGTAGTAGGCATCGAGATTCTCGATCGCGATCAACGGCGTCATGAAACAGGCTCCGGCGGTTCCGCCGCACCGCCCAGGTAGATGCGCCGCACCTCCGGGTCGGCGCGCACCTGGCTTGGCGGGCCGCTCGCGATCGCCCGCCCGCGGTCGAGCACGAGGATACGGTTGGCGTGGGCGAAGACCACGTCCATATCGTGCTCGGTGAAGAGCACGGAGATCCCGCGCTCCCGCACGATCTCGGCGGCGAGGCCCATGAGCGCGATGCGCTCGCCGGGCGCCATGCCGGCGGTGGGCTCGTCCATGAGCAGCAGCTTGGGCTCATTGGCCAGAGCGACCGCTAGCTCCACCCGCTTGATATCGCCGTAGGCCAGCACGCCGCAGGCCCGTTCGGCTTGGTCCGCCATCCCGACCCGCGCTAGCACCGCCATGGCTTCCTCGCGGTAAAGCCCGTTCGCCTTCGGCCAGAGCGCCCTGACCCGACGATGATGGCTGATTAGCGCCATCTGCACGTTCTCCCGCAGGGTCATCGAGGCGAAGGTGGCGGTGATCTGAAAAGTGCGGCCGACGCCCAGACGCCAGATCGCGCGCGGCGGCAATCCGGTGATGTCCCGGCCGCTTAGGCGGACCGTTCCGCTGTCCGGGGTCAATTGTCCGCCAACCATGTTGAAGCAGGTGGACTTTCCGGCCCCATTCGGGCCGATGATCGCCAAGAGCTCGCCGGCCTCCACGCCGAAGGACAGATCGGTGACGGCTTTCACTCCTCCGAAGGCTTTGGCGAGACGCTCGACTTGCAGGACGGTGTTCATGGCTCTCGCGCCTCACTGGCTACGTGAGCGCGATTGTCGAAAAAGCCCACGATCCCAGTTGGAAATGCCAATACGAGCGCGATGATCACGCCGCCCAGGATGGCCCGCCAATAATCTGTCAGCGGCATGACGTAGGCTTCCAAAAGCGGGAAGACAGCACCGCCGAGCAGCGGGCCGGTGAGGGTCTGAATCCCGCCCAGCAGGACCATCACGAGGCCGTCCACCGAGGTGGGAATCGACAGGACGCCAGGATCCACATTGCCTTTCGAGAAGACGAAAACTCCGCCCGCGATGCCGGCGGCGGTGCCCGCGAAGGCGAAGCCCAGCCATTGGTGCCGCCTGAGATCGATCCCGATCGCGTCAGTGCGCAGGGGGGAATCCCTGCCGGCCCTGAGTGTGTATCCGAAGGGAGCGAAGACGGCGCGCCACAGCACTGCGATCGCCGCGCCGCAAATAATGAGCGTCAGGTAGTAGTAGACCAGCCGCCCGGAGGCCCAGGACGAGGGCCAAATGCCGATCAAGCCGTTGTCGCCCCCCGTGACCTCCCACCACTGAAAGGCGATGGACCAGACGATCTGGGCGAAAGCCAGTGTCAGCATCGCAAGGTAAACGCCCGACAAGCGCACCACGAACCAGCCAAACAGCAGGCCGCCGGCGGCCGCCGCGACCGGTGCCGCGAGGATCGCAAGCTCCATCGGCGCGCCCAGGTGCTTGACAGTCAGCGCGGCACCATAGGCGCCAAGCCCGAAATAGGCGGCATGGCCGAAGGAAACCATGCCGCCGTTGCCCATGATGAAGTTCAGGCTGAAGGCGAATAACGCGAAGACCAGCACCTCGATGGCCAGGTTCAAGCCGTAGTCGTCCACCACGAGCGGCAGGGCGAGAAGTCCGGCCAAAAGCAGGGCGATGGCGAGTTGACCCTTGCCGGACAATGGCCGAAGCGGCCGGTCGGTGGCGAAACCATGGCCGCTCGGGGCCTCCGGTTTGCCCAGCAGGCCCCAAGGCCGGATCACCAAGACCACCGCCATGACCAGGAAGATCAGCACCAGGGTGATCTTGGGAAAGATCAGGATGCCGAAGGCCTGCAGCTCGGCGATAATGAAGGCAGCGAGGAAGGCGCCCAGCACGTTGCCCATGCCGCCGATCACGGTCACCACGAAGGCCTCGGCGATGATGTTGAAATCCATGAAGGGATTGGCCGGCTCCCTGGGAAGCTGAAGCGCGCCCGCCAAGCCCGCCAGAAAGGCGCCCAAGAACAAGACGCCGGTGAAAAGCAGGCCTTGGTTGACGCCCAAGGCGCCCACCATCTCACGGTCCTGGGTCGCGGCGCGCACCAAAGTGCCCCAACGGGTGCGGTGGAACAGCAGCCAGAGCAGCCCAAGGACTGCCGGCCCGGCCAAAATCATCACCGCCTCGTATTCCGGAAAGCGCTGCCCCATGATCTCGATGCTGCCGGAGATACCGGGAGCCCGGGGGCCAAGTAGCTCCTCGGGACCCCAGATCACCACCACTAGATCCTGCATCACCAAAACCACGCCGAAGGTCGCGAGCAATTGGAAAAGCTCGTGCGCGCGGTAGATGCGCCGCAGCAGCAAGACCTCCATCGCCACGCCCACCAGGCCGACAGCGCAGGCCGCCAGCAGGACCGCACCCCAGAACCCGACGACCCCGCCCAGCGCGGACATTAGCGGCCCGACCAGGGTGTAAGCCATGTAGGCGCCCAGCATGTAAAAGCTGCCGTGGGCGAAGTTCACGATTCGGGTCACCCCGAAGATGATCGTCAAGCCGCAGGCGATGAGAAAGAGATTGGACGCGCTTGCCAGCCCCGTCAGGAACTGCACGACGACGAAGGAAAGATCCATCAGCGCGGCATCCTTCGGGTCAAGGCCTTACCACCCCTCCGCCGCCCGCTCCAAGGGAGGTGCCGCGGAGGGGAGGGGGCGAACTTGCGCGCTGCGTCACTGGTCGCCGCGCGCCGCCTTGACTTCGGCTTCCGGATGCATGTAGTCGGCGCCGTCCGCGTAGCGCCAATCCACCATCACTCCCTTGCCGTCCTTGACCGCGATGGTGCCCACGAAGGCGCCGAGCGAGGACTGGTTGTCGATCGCGCGCATGGTCATCGGGCCAATGGGCGTGGACATGTTCAAGCCTTCCAGCGCCGCGATCATCTGATCGGTGTCGGTCGAGCCCGCCTTGTCGAGCATCGCCTTGATCGCATAGCCGATGGTGTAGCCAAGCAAGGAGGCCAGCCGGGGTGAGTCTCCATACTTTTCTTGGTACGCCGCCACGAACCTGTCATGGATCGGATTGTCGATGTCGTACCAGGGGTAGCCGGTGACGATCCAGCCCTCGGGAGCTTCGTCCTTCATCGGGTCCAGGTATTCCGGCTCGCCGGTCAGTAAGGACAGCACCGTGCGGTCCTCGAAGAGGCCGCGCGTCTGGCCTTCGCGCACGAATTTGGCCAGGTCGCCCGCGAAGAGCGCGTTGAAAATGCCGTCGGGATTGGCCTGCAGGATGGCTTGCACCGTGGCCCCGGCGTCGATCTTGCCGAGTGCTGGGTACTGTTCGATGATGATTTCCGCGCCAGGCATCTTCTCTTCTGCCAGCTTCTTGAAGTTCGCCGCCGCTGCTTGCCCGTATTCGTAGTTCGGCGCGACGATGGCCCAGCGGGTCTTGCCCAGCTTGGCCGCCTCGTCCACCAGCATGCCGGTCTGCATGTAGGTGTTGGGGCGCATGCGGAAGGTGTAGGCGTTGCCTTGCGCCATGGTTAGCGCATCGCTCAACGGCTCGGCGGCGATAAAGAGCACCTCGCGCTGCTTGGCGAAGTCCGCGACTGCCAGGCCGATATTGGAGAAGAAGGTTCCGAACAGGAAGGCGACATCCTCGCGCGAGACCAGCTCCTCGGCCACCCGAACCGCGTCGGCGGTGGTCCCGCCGTCGTCCCGGGAAATGACCTCGATGGGCCGCCCGTTCAGGACGCCGCCCGCATCGTTGATCTCCTCGATAGCGAGCTGCCAGCCGCTGCGATAGGGATCGGCGAAGGCAGCGATCCGGGCATAGCTGAAAAGCTCTCCAACCTTCACCGGCTCGGCGGCCTTTGCGGTGCCGGTCAGGCCCGCAAGACCAATGGCGGTCGCCGCCACGCCAACAATAAGGTTCCGTCTGTTCATCACCTTTACTCCCTGTTCGAGTAGTATCGAGTGCTCTTCTTGCGTCCGGGCCGTTAGCGTTGGCCGTCTTCGCCCTTGATCTCCTCCTTGCGCAGGCCACCCACTCGCGCGTGGATTCTTTCACCCGTTGTCATCGCCAAGCAGAACACGATCTCATCGCGGCGCGGGGCGTCCGGCACGTTCAGCGTCATGGCGCTGAAGTGGCTGCGCACATAGGCGGCGTTGATGTGGTGAATGGGAATGTCGATGGCGGTGCCCAATGTGCCGACTTTCTTGCTTGACGGGACGATGGCCTTGGCGTTGCCCAAGGCCTCGCGCATGGCATAGCCCCCAGGGACGTGCCAGAGGGCGCCATGCTCCAACTCGCCGTCCTCACCGACAATCGCGCCCTTGCCGTAGGCTTCGATGGCGCTCGGCTCGACCCCCATTCCCGCCAGCAGGCGGCGCGTCATCTCCAGCCCAACGGGCTTCAAGGCTTCCATAAGCGGCAGGATATCCTCCACGTAGTGGTCCGCGTAGGGGTTGGCCATGACGCAGCAGACACCGCCGCGCAGCACGGGCGTGGGCGGCGGCATGCCGCCCTCGTGGCGCAGTTCTTCGACGGTAACGAGGATTTTGCGGATGTTGATCAGTTCCATCGGGTCACGACCTTTCCCTTCGCATTTTGCAGCGTGACGCGGCGGTTGCGAAGCGCCAAGTTGGCCCCTTCGATCAGGTTTCCGCGCAGCATGCCTTCGGCGGTGGCGGCGCCGCTGTTCAAGGCCGCTTCGATGACCTTCGCGGGCAGCTTTCCCACGGCCACGGTTACCGGAGAGCGGCCAAGATCGCTGTCGGCCTGCAACTCCTCGGCCGGGCGCCGCAGGATCGCGGGATGATCGGCATCCACGGCGTTGGCGATCATGGTGGCCGCCGCGTCCGCCGTGGCCGCGTCCCTGGCGAGCACGGTGACTGCGTCGGCGATCCCGCGGCTGAGGCTCCGGCCATCGAAGCCGCTGGTCGCGACGCCGCGAACGGGGCTCTCGTGAGGGATCTCGGTGCGCCCACCAACGCCTGGCGATTGAAGCGAGGTGACCAGCCCGACCTTGAAGCTTCGCCCCTCGCCGATGTGGAAGGCGATATCGCCCCCATTGTTCACATAGGCGCGCTCGAGACGCCGGCCCTCGCGCATGGCGGCGAGGATCGTATCGGCGACAGCGCCAGCCACGGCGGCCATGGGCGTAATCCAGAGAGCCGCGTGAGGGCGGCACGCCCGGTGCATGCGCTCGGCCGTGGGGCTTGACCAAGCGCTGTTTTCTTTGCCGGTCAGCGGTGCGCGCAGGCGCTTCAGATCGCGGATCAGTCCGGGCAGGATTTCGTCGAAGCTTTCCGCAGCTTGCCGATAAGCGGCTTGCGTCTCCGTTTCGCTGCCTTCCGCGCGAATCACCAGGTCGATCGGGCCTTGCTGAAGGTGCAGGCGGCCGCTGGGCAGCCAAGCGGAGCTCGCTTGCCACTTCGCCAAGAGGGCATCGGCGTGCTTCATTTGGCTCCCCTTGGCTTTAGGTCCAAGGGCCAGGGGTTCGCGTCCATCCAAGTATCGTGCCGGGCGGTTCCGCTGTGATCCCGCAACACGCTCTCGAGGGAGACCACTTGACCGCGATGGCCCCCCAGCGCTTCGTAGTCGGCGAGCGGCAGGGTGAACTCCATGGGTGCGACCAAGGCGGGCGTGGGGACGTAGCCGAAGGCCTTTTCCGGCATGCGCGTCACGTCCACCATCACGGTGATCCCGCCCCCCGGCCAGACGTAGACCGGCGCGCCGCCCATGGTGACACGGGTCAAGGCCTGCTTCACCGAGCGCGTCAGGTGAACCGGATTCTCGGTGACCCCGGCGCGCAGGCTGCCGCCAGCACCTGCCATGAAGACTACGGAAACGAGCGCCGGCTCGCAGTTTTCGCCAATCCGCTCCACCACTTTGGTGACGGGGCCGGGTAGATTGGCCGGTACCGGCGTCAGGGTCTCGTCCAGCACGCAGTAGAGCGCGTCCTCGCCGGTGGTGCTTGTCAGCAGCAGCCGCAGGCCGGGCCATGCGGTCTTGGGGTCGACCTTGTCGATGATGGAAAGCGGATCGGTGATGTCTGTGCCGCCCCAGCCGCCGCCCGGCTCCGCGACCTGGAAATAGCGGCCGGGCGTGGAGCGCCTGCCGCGCACCCGAATGCCCGCCGGCGGCATGTCGAGGCATCGGCCGGCTTGATGCTCGGTCAGCACGCCGGTGATGTGGTCGTCCACCACGATCACCTCGTCCACCTGGCCGAACCACTGTTGGGCGAAGATCCCCACCGTCGCCGAGCCGCAGCCCACGCGCATGCGCTCCTCCGCGACACCGTCCACGATCGGCGCCGCTCCCGCCTGAACGGTTACGGCCGAACCGCCGTCGATCTCCAGGTCCACCGGCTGTTTGCCGCACAAGGACAGCAAGGCCTGGCAGGTCACGTTCCCTTCGCGCTTGCTGCCGCCTGTGAGGTGGCGCACGCCGCCCAGCGACAGCATTTGCGAGCCGTACTCCGCCGTTGTCACATGGCCAATCTGTTCCCCCTGACAGCGGACCGGCGCTTGCTCGGGGCCGATGTGGCGGTCCGTATCGATCTTCACCTTCACGCCGCAGTAGCTGAAGATGCCCTCGGTCACCACGGTCACCGTGTCCACGCCTTGGTGCTCGGCGGCGACGATGAAGGGGGCTGGCTTGTAATCGGGGTAGGTGGTGCCCGAACCGATCCCCGTCACGAAGGTATCGGGATCGCTCACGATCCGGCCATCCCAATCGCCTGCCCCTTCCTCGAAGGGGACCATGGCGCCGCCCTTCTCTGAGACGCGCTGGCTCAGAACAAGCGGGTCGGTCCGGACCAAGACGCCGTCTTCGTTGGCGTAGCGGTCGCAGGCGCCGGTCTTGCCGGGGCGGATGCGGCAGAGCACCGGACAGGCATCGCAGCGCACGATCCCCTCGTTACCCTCCCGGGCGCCATATTTGTTGGAGTCCGCGGCCGGACCGCCGGACGGAGGAGGGCCATTAGCCATGACGCGCCGCCTGGATCGCTGCCAAGACGCGATGCGGCAAGGCTGGAAGCCGTGTTATGCGCGCACCGGTCGCCTGGCGAATGGCGCCCAGGATCGCCGGAGCGGTTGGCACAAGGGCCGGCTCGCCGATCCCCTTGGCGCCGAAGGGCCCGAGCGGCTCGCGGTCCTCGATCAGATGGATATCGATCTGCGGCACGTCGCCGAAGGTGGGAATAAGGTAGTCGTGCAGGTTCTCGGTCCTCCCCGGCAAGTATTCCTCCATCAAGGCCAGCCCGATGCCCTGGGCAATGCCGCCATGGATCTGGCCCTCCACCAGCATTGGATTGATCGCCCGGCCGACGTCATGGGCTGCCACGATGCGCTCGAGCTGGACGGTGCCCAGTTCGTGGTCCACGGTGAGTGCGGCCACCTGCGCCGCGAAGCCGTAGGTGGCGTAGGGAATGCCCTGGCCCTTTGCATCCAGGGGTTCAGTGGGCGGGTCGAAACGACCCTCGCCGATCAGGTCTTCGGAGAGAGTACCAAGCGAGATCGCATGGGTGCCTTCGCCGTCGTGGATCAGCAGTCTGTCTTGGGCGAGTTCTAGGGCTGCGTCCGGGCCCGCATTAGCCAAGCGCAGGATTTTGGCGCGCAGGTCCCGAGCGGCCAGTTCGGCGGCCCGGCCCGACACGAAGGTTTGCCGCGAGGCCGAGGTCTTGCCCGCGTCCGGGGTGCGGTCCGTGTCCCCGAGGACGAGCCTGAAGGCGGAAACCGGCAATCCCAAGGCATCCGCCGCGATTTGCAAGATGACGCTGGTCGAGCCCTGGCCAATGTCGACGGCCCCATTGAAAAGTGTCAGATGCCCGTTCCGGCCGAGCTTGAGGCGCAGAGTCGAGGGATTGGACATGGAGGTGTTGCCAATGCCGTACCACATGCAGCCGACACCCACGCCTTTGCGAAGCCGTGCACTACCGGCGTTGAAGCTTTCGGCCGCGCCGCGCAAGTCTTGCCAAGCCGGTCGCAGCGCCTCCAGACAGGCCGCCAGACCGACCGAATGCTCCAGGCGCTGGCCAGTGGCGGTGACGTCGCCTGCCCTGAGGGCGTTCCGGTGGCGAAACTCCAACGGGTCGATGCGCGATTTTTCGGCGAGATCGTCCATCAGGGCTTCGTGGGCGATGGCGGCTTGCGGCACGCCGAACCCCCGGAACGCGCCCGAGGGTGGGCCGTTGGTGTGGACCGCCCGTGCCGAGGCGGTGACGTTCGGGATCCGGTATGGGCCGGTCGCATGCACCGGCACGCGCCCCGCGACCGTCGGCCCCCAGGAGGCGTAGGCGCCGGTATCGAAGTCTCCGGAAAAGCGGAGAGCCGTTAGCTTGCCGCCGCCATCGGCTGCGGCGGCCGCGCTCATCTGGGCGGGATGGCGCTTTGTAGAGGACGCCATGGATTCCACCCTGCTGTAAACGCAACGGACGGGTTGCTTGAGCAGCCAGGCCGCTACGCCCAGGATCGGCTGCAGCGAGACGTCAAGCTTGCCCCCGAATCCGCCACCACAAGCCGACGGCAAGATCCGCACGCTCTCAGGTGGCAGGCCAATCACACGGGCCACCTCGTCCCGATCCATGTAGGGGGCTTGGGTGCAGGCGGTCACCTCCACCCGGTCGCCGATCCGTTCCGCGTAGCCCGCCTCCGGTTCGATGTAGGCATGCTCCACATAAGCCGTCTCCCAGTCTCCCTCGGCGACGACGGCCGCTTCGGCGAAGGCGGCTCGCGTGTCGCCGCTCTCCACGTAGCCCTCAATTAGGACATTCTCCTCGGCGTGATCGTGCAGGCGGTCCGCATCGGGGGCGAGGGCGGCGGCCACACCATGGAGCGGCTGTGAGACCTCCCATTCGATTGGCAGTTCCTCGTCGCGGATCGCTTCCACTGTCTCACGGGCGCCCACCAGAGCCAGCACCGCTTCCCCCCTGTAGCGGACCATTCCTTCCGCCAGGACCGGCTGGTCCTTCAGGTGGGGGTAGATTCCGAAGCCGTTCTCGCCGGGGATATCGCGCGCTTGGATGACCCGCTTCAGGCCCGGATACGCGCGGAGCAGCGGCTCCATGTCGCCAAGGGCAAAACGCGCCGCGGGATAGGGGGAGCGCACTACCCTGAGCCAGAGGGCATCGCTTGGGGCCGCGTCGGCGGCGAAACGGTCCTCGCCGGTAATTTTCGGCAGACCGTCCGCGCGGGGCATCGAGGCGCCCACCGCCACGCCTGCACCCGGCGGTTCCGGCAGCGCCGCGCCTTTATCAAGGGCCGGCACGGCCAAAACGGCCTCCACGATTTTCCGGTAACCCGTGCAGCGGCAAAGAACGCCACCCAGGCCGTCCATTACCTCCGCCTCGGTCGGGCGCTCAATACGTGACAAGAGGTCCGCGGCGGCCATCAGCATGCCGGGCGTGCAGATGCCGCATTGCGCGGCGCCGTGGAGATGAAAGGCGTGCTGCAAGGCGCTCAACTTACCTTCGGCCGCAAGCCCCTCAACGGTTGCAACGTCGCGCCCCTGGGCCTGTGTCAGGGGCACGAGGCAGGCGCAAACCTGCTGGCCGTCGAGCAGGACCGTGCAAGCGCCACAGTCCCCGGCGTCGCAGCCGACCTTCGTGCCAGTCATGCCCAGGTGGTCACGTAAGACCGTGCTCAGGCGAGTCATTGGCGGCGCGCTGACCGTGACCGCCGCACCGTTCACGGTTAAGCGAACGCTTTCCGCCATGCTGCCGGCGTCCGGGCTCATGCCACCCGGCCCAATGGCTTGGCCGCGAGCTGCGCGAGCGCGCGGCGGACGAGGGTCAAGGCCGCTTCCCGCCGGTAGCCGGCGCTGGCCCGCACGTCGTCGATTGGGGCGAGTGGCTCGAGATGGCGGGGTGTGGCCGTCGCGGCCAGGCTTTCGTCCAGGGGCGACCCGAGCAAATCGGCTTCAAGCTTCGAGAGGCGCTGGGCAACCGGCGAGCAGGCACCCACCGCGATCCGAGCCTCCGCGACCTTTCCGTCAGCGTCTGGCCGGAGCCATGCGGCGACCATGGCGATGGAGATCACCAGATAGCGCCGCGCCCCAAGCTTGAGGAAGGTGGATCTTGCGCCTGCCGGTGGTCGCGGCACGAAGATAGCGCTCATCAGTTCGTCCGGCCGCAGGGCGGTGCTGCGGTTGTCCAGCAGGAAGGTGGAAAGAGGAAGCCGGCGAGTCTCTTCCAGCGACACCAATTCGACCTCCGCGTCCAAACAGAGCAGGGGCGGGACCCCGTCGGCCGCCGGGGAGGCATTGCAAAGGTTTCCGGCAAGCGTACCGCGGTTCTGGATCTGCCGGCCGCCGACTTCCCGGGCGGCGAGGCGCAGCGCGTCGAAATCCGGGGGCAGATCGGCAGCGAGAAGCTCGCTCCAGGTGACGGCGGCGGCGATCCGAAAGCCCTGAGGATCTTGGGCTATGCCACGCAATTCGGGTATGGCGGACAAATCGAGGACCGGTTCCTCGCGGCCACGTCCCCAGGCGGCATCGTTGGCTTTCGCGGGGAAAACGTCAGTGCCGCCTGCGAGCATGGCCCATCGGCCCTGTGAGAGAGCGCGAAGGGCTGCGTCCAGCGTGGCTGGCCTTAGAAATACTGCCATGCGCTCCCCAGCATTCTCGTTTTTCCCGTCGATCGCGCTCCACCCTCTTCCCCAACTATAGGGGTATGGCTTCGCGGGCACGGCCTAGGCAGTATTGGAGCGGACTCCCGCCGGCGAAGTCAAGGCGGGCAAGCCTCGAGCACCGGTCTTGACTTTCGAGGCACTAGAGGACGAGCATCCTAGTCGATTAGGCATTTAAGGACGCATTGATGGCCGGAGATCCGGATTTCCATCTCGCAAGGGGCCTTGAAGGACACTTCGCCGCCTTCACCGAGGTCCCGGTTATCGATCTTTCCGGATTTCGCAACGGGTCGGACAGAGCGGCCGTAATCGACGCACTGGTTAGCGCTTGCGTAGAGGTCGGATTCTTCTATGTGGCCAACCACGGCGTTCCCAGCACGCTGGTCGAGAAGACCTTCGCCGAAACCAAACGGTTCTTCGCGCAGCCCGAATCGATCAAGCAGAGGCTCCATATCCGACACTCCCCGATCCATCGCGGGTATTTCCCCGCATTCGAGGAGAATACCAATCCAGAGCTGACGGGTGATTTGAAGGAAGGCTTTGATCTTGCTCGGGACCTGCCGGTCGATCATCCGGACGTCTTGGCCAGCAAACCCCTGCATGGCCCGAACGTTTGGCCGGATCCGGAACTCTCGCCTGATTTCCGGCCGACCATGGAGCGTTACTTCGCGGAGATGGCGGGGTTGGGCCGCTTACTATTGCGCTGCTTCGCTCTTGGGCTGTCGCTGCCGGAGGACTGGTTCGAGGACAAGGTGGATGCTCCGTTGGCGCAGCTGCGTCTGCTCCACTATCCCCCGCAAGCCGGGTTTATCGAGGAGCGAACGCTTGGTTGTGGAGCCCATAGCGACTATGGCTGCTTGACGATCCTGGCGCAGGACGAGGTGGGCGGACTGCAGCTCCAGAACGCCGCCGGGAACTGGATCGAGGCGCCACCGATCCCGCATACCTTCATCGTCAACATCGGCGACCAAATGGCGCGCTGGACCAATGGGCGCTTCGCCGCCACGCGCCATCGCGTGATCAATCGCAGCGGGCGGGAGCGCTATTCCCTGCCGTTCTTCTTCGACCCGAACTACGACACCTTGGTGGAAGCGCTGCCATCCTGCCTGGCGCCGGGCGAGGTGCCGCGCTACGCGCCGGTCTTGGCCGGGGAGTATCTGCAGTCGCGCTACGACGCAACATTCCAATATCGAAAGGACGCCCCCGACGAGGGCGTTCCAGCCTGAGGGCGGGCGATGGCATGACCCTACAGGTCGCCATCGTCGGCTCCGGACCCAGCGGATTCTACGCCGCCGATGCCCTTTTGCGACTCGGCGACGCGCGGATTGACTTGATTGAGCGCTTGCCGACGCCATTCGGTTTGATCCGGGGCGGCGTTGCGCCAGACCATCAGAGCACCAAGCGGGTCTCGCGAAGCTTCGAGAAGACCGCGCTGGCGACCCCGATCGCCTATTTCGGCAACGTGGAGATTGGGCGCGACCTCACCATGGAAGAGCTGCGGGGCCTCTACGACGTGGTGATACTCGCGGTCGGGGCACCGCGCGACCGGCCGCTGGACATCCCTGGAGCAGACAAGGCAGGCGTGATCGGCTCCGCGGCTTTCGTCGGCTGGTATAACGGGCACCCGGATTTTCATGATCTCGACCCATCCCTCGACAGCGAGCGGGTGGTGGTGATCGGCAACGGCAATGTCGCCCTGGACATCGCCCGCGTCTTGGTCAAAACGCCCGAGGAGATGGCGGTCTCGGACATTTCCGAGCAAGCCGGCCAAGCCATCGCAGCCTCGCCGATCCGCGAAGTCGTGCTGCTGGGGCGCCGGGGGCCGGTGGAGGCGAAATTCAGCCAGAAGGAACTGCGCGAGATGGGCAGCCTGGCGGCCGCTCGGCCCCTGGTCGATCCAGCGGACTTGGAACAGCCCATCCCGCCACGGCTTTCGGAAAGGGCGCGCCGCGTGGCCGAACGGAATCTGGCGATCCTGAGCGATTTCGCCCAGAAGGGAAGCGCTGCAGAAGCCGAGAGCCGCCCGAAGCGGGTGGTATTCCGCTTTTTCGCGCAGCCCGTCGAGGTCGCGGGCGGCGCTCAGGTTTCCGGCCTGCTGTGCGAGCGCACTCGGGTGTTGGACGGCCGGGTGGAGGGCACCGGTGAGCGCATTACGCTCGACTGCGGCCTTGTCATACCGGCCATTGGATACCGGTCGATCCGAATCCCCGGCGTGCCCTACGATGCTGCAAGGGGCCGTTTTCGCAACCGCGATGGGCGCATCGCTGAGGGCCTATATTGCGTGGGATGGTGCAAGCGCGGCCCGGTCGGCGTAATCGGCACGAGCAAGGCCGACGGCGAGGAGGCCGCGCTGGCGATCCGCAAGGATTTCACCAATGGCGCGGGCGGAGGGAAGCCGGGGCGCGATGGCTTGGAGAGCTTGCTTAGGGGTCGGGAAACGCGCTGGGTCGACTACGAGCAATGGGCGGTTATCGATAAGGCGGAGCAGGCGGCCGCGGCACCTGGGGCGCCGCGCCGAAAGTTCGTCACCGTCGCCGATATGCTGGCTTTGCTGGAAGATGGCGCCCGGAATGCATATTTGGCGAGAGATTAGTCAGGCAAGCCTTGCATGGCCCGGCGGTGGAGAGCATGACAAGCCCGAGCGATTGCGCGGCCCGAATTTCGGATAGGTGAAGATGGAAGGCACGACAGTTTTGACTCAGCCCAGAGAAACCCTGGAAAGCGCGGTGGTGCGCTTTGCGGGGGATTCGGGCGACGGCATGCAGATCACGGGCAGCCAGTTCACTCTGGCCACCGCGCTGGCCGGGAACGACCTTGCGACCTTCCCGGACTTTCCGGCGGAAATCCGTGCGCCCGCGGGCACCACCTATGGCGTTTCAGCCTATCAAATCAATTTCGGCGGCCGGGAGATCAAGACCGCGGGCGACGCGGTGGACGTGCTTGTGGCCATGAATCCGGCGGCCCTTAAGGTCAATCTCGGCGATCTCAAATCGGGCGGATTGATTGTCGTCGATACCGGCAGCTTTGGGGCGAAGAACCTCGCGAAGGCGCACTACGCGGCCAACCCGCTCGAGGACGGCAGTCTGGAGGACCGGCGCGTTCTGGCCATCGACATGTCCGGCCAGACGGAGAAGGCCGTGGAGGGCCTGGGCCTGACCAAGAAGGAAAGCCTGCGCTGCAAGAACATGTGGGCGTTGGGGCTGATCTACTGGATGTTCGGGCGCGACCGGAAGCCTACCGTGGATTGGCTCGACGCCAAGTTCGCCGCCCGGCAGGAGATCGCGAAGGCAAATGCCGCCGCGCTGAATGCCGGTCACGCCTACGCGGAAACCGCGGAGCTTCCAGCGGACGTGCAGAGTTACGTTGTGCCGGCGGCGACCCTGGCACCCGGCACCTATCGCAACGTCACCGGCACCGAGGCCCTAGCGTTCGGTTTGCTGGCGGGGGTGCAGTTGGCCAGCTTGGGGATGACCTTCTGCTCTTACCCCATCACGCCAGCCTCCCAACTTTTGCATACCCTGGCGGCTTTGAAGTCGCACGGCGTCGTCACCTTCCAAGCCGAGGACGAGATCGCGGCGGTTTGCGCGGCGATTGGCGCGTCTTACGCGGGCTCCTTGGGCGTCACTTCGTCGTCGGGGCCCGGCATCGCGCTGAAGACGGAGGCCTTGGGATTGGCGATCGCCACGGAATTGCCGCTGGTGGTGATCAATTCCCAGCGTGGCGGGCCATCCACGGGATTGCCGACGAAGACCGAGCAGTCGGATCTTTATCAGGCGGTCTACGGCCGCAACGCCGACAGCCCGCTCGCGGTGCTGGCGGCGTCTTCGCCCTCGGATTGTTTCGAGGTTGCAATCGAGGCGGTGCGCATCGCCACACGCTATATGACCCCGGTGATCTTGCTGACCGATGGCTATCTGGCGAATGCGTCGGAGCCGTGGCGCCTGCCCAGCATGTCTGATTACGAGCCCTTCCCGGTGACCTTCCGCGAGGACCCGGAGGGCTTCCAGCCCTTCCTGCGGGATCCGGCGACCTTGGCCCGGGTCTGGGCCAAGCCCGGAACGCCTGGCCTGGAGCATCGAATTGGCGGGATCGAGAAGGACTACGAGACCGGGAACATTTCCTACGATCCGGAGAACCATCAGCGCATGACCGATGTGCGCGCGGAGAAGATCGACCGGATCGCCGGCGACATTCCCCTGCAAGCGGTGGCCCAGGGCAATCCAAGCGGGCGCCTGGCGGTGGTCGGCTGGGGCTCGACTTACGGGCCGATCAGCCGGGCGGTGCTTGGGCTTATCGATCAGGGTCTGGATGTCAGCCACATTCATCTGCGCCACATCTGGCCGCTTCCACGAAACTTGGGCGAACTTCTACGCAGCTACGACCGGATCTTGGTGCCGGAGATGAACAACGGGCAGCTCAGCACCCTGCTGCGCGCCGAGTTCCTGGTTCCCGCGGAACCTCTGACGAAGGTGACCGGCAAGCCTTTCAAGATCGCGGAACTAGAAGCCGCCATTCGCAGCCGACTGGAGACCAAGCAATGAATGTCGCGACGCCACCCGAGGGGCTAACCGCTAAGGATTATGCCTCGGATCAGGAAGTGCGCTGGTGCCCGGGCTGCGGTGACCATGCGATCCTAAAGGCGGTACACAAGACCTGCGCGGATTTGGGGCTGTCGCGCGACCGTACGGTCTTCGTCTCGGGGATCGGCTGCGCGGCGCGTTTTCCCTACTACATGTCGACATACGGCTTCCATACGATCCATGGCCGCGCGCCGGCGATCGCCACTGGCATCAAGCTGGCTAACCCGGCTTTGGACGTGTGGCTGATCAGTGGCGACGGTGACTCGCTCTCCATCGGCGGCAACCATGTGCTCCACGTTCTTCGGCGCAATCTCGATATCAACTTCCTGCTGTTCAACAACGAGATTTATGGCCTGACCAAGGGCCAGTATTCGCCGACCAGCCAAGTCGGCACGCGCTCCCCCTCGACACCGCGTGGCTCCTTGGATCAGCCGGTTTCCGCGGCGCTTTTCGCGCTTGGCTGCGGAGCGCGCTTTCTTGCGCGCGCCATCGACACGCAGCAAAAGCATTTGCAGGAGGTGCTAAAGCAAGCCCAAGCGCATCGAGGCACGTCCTTCGTGGAAATCTTCCAGAATTGTATCGTTTACAACGATGCTGCATTCAGTCACTTCACGGAGCGTGAGGTCGCGCAGGACCGCCAGATACATGTGGAGCATGGCAAGCCCCTACTGTTTGGAACGGATCGGCGCAAAGGGCTGCGCTTGCGGTCGGACGGGCTGGGCCTTGAAGCCATGGACCTGGATGCGAGCGGCCTCTCAGAGGCGGATATCTTGATTCACGACCGCCACAACCCGGTCCTGGCGAATTTGCTGGCGCGCATGACCCCTCCCGATTTGCCCGTGGCGCTGGGGGTGCTGCTCGAACTGGAAGCGCCGACCTACGAGGCGCTTGTCGACGCCGAGATGGAGTCGGCGACCGGCTCCAAGCTGCCCATGCCGGTTCGCTGCGATGTCGATGCGCTGCTAAGGACTGGCCATACTTGGAGCGTTTAGGCTGCGCCCGGCGGCAGGTGGTCTAGATCATCTTCCGCAGCAGGGTGGTTAAGGTCTTTCGCTCTTCCGGGCTCAGCCTTTCCAAAGCCATTTCGTCGATCGCCGCCGCATCGCTCAAGAGGCTTCCGACAAGTTCCTGACCTTCATTGGTGAGACGAAGGACCATGCGGCGCCGGTCAGTCGGGTCCGGCATGCGTTGGATGAGCTTCCGGTCCACCAAGCGGTGGATAACGCCCTGAATTGTCGCCGGATCCATGGCGGACAGGCGGCCCAGGCGGTTCTGTGAGAGCTGGCCCATCTCGTGCAGGCGGGCGAGCGCGAAGAACTGCGTGGGCGTCAGTTGATATCCCCCGAGCCGGTCCTGGAAAATCGCTGAGGCGCGCTGGTGAGCACGCTTGAGAAGAAGCGAGATCTGGTCGTCCAGCGCGAATACAGAGTCGCCCTGCGGGTCGGGGATGAAAGGTCGGCTGTAAGCGTCCAAAGCAGTTTCGCTCCCTGTCAAAGTTCTGTCTTGGTTTCCATAACAGCGCCCGCTAGGCGCAAAAAATTTCGATTCGATCCCTGTGCCGAGCAAGACAATCAGCATGCCAGATTGAGTCGTCTTATCGTTAGGGTAGAAATAGGTCTGCCTCGGAATTTGGCCAGAGGCCATCGTAAAAAAAACCTTCAACCACCAAATCCGCGATTTTTTGGACATCGGGCGAGAAGGGCCGATCGTCGATCAGCGTCGCTGCTCGTTCGCGTATTGCGCGATGTGCTTTCGCCAGCTCGGGCGCGGTGGCCAGCGGCGCGCGCAGGTCGATCCCTTGGGCCGAGGCGAGGAGCTCAATGGCGACCACGTTGGCCGCGTTCACGGTCATCGCACGTAGCCGCCGGGCGCCATGCGTGGCCATGGAGACATGGTCCTCTTGGTTTGCCGAGGTGGGCAGGGAATCCACGACAGCCGGCGTTGCCAGGGTCTTCGTCTCAGCGGCGAGCGCGGCGGCGGTGATATGCGCGATCATGAAGCCCGAGTTCAGGCCGGGTTCGGCGATCAGAAAGGCGGGCAGGCTCGACATATGCGCGTCGGTCAGCAAAGCGACGCGCCGTTCGCTCAAGGCGACGACCTCGCTAAGCGCAAGCGCGAGCATGTCCGCGGCGAAGGCGACCGGTTCGGCGTGGAAGTTGCCGCCGGAAAGAATCTCCCCGCTCTCGCTGAAGACCAGGGGGTTGTCGGAGACGGCATTGGCCTCTCGCGCCAGCATCCCGGCCGCTTGCCCGATCAAATCGTAAGCGGCACCCATGACCTGAGGCTGGCAGCGCAGCGAGTAGGGATCCTGAACCCGGTCGCACTCGAGATGGGAGGTGCGGATCCGGCTGCCGTCCAGCAAACGGCGCAGCCAACCGGCGACGGTGATCTGTCCAAGCTGGCCGCGAATCTCATGAATTCGCGGGTCGAAAGGCGTGTCGCTGCCTAGGGCTGCGTCCACGCTCATGGCGCCCGCGTAGAGGGCCGCCGCGAAAACGTCGAGGCCGCGGAACAGTCCGTCGAGGGCCAAGGCCGTCGAGACCTGGGTGCCGTTCAGGAGGGCCAATCCTTCCTTCGCTTCAAGGATGACCGGCTCCAGGCCCAGGCGGGCAAGCGCTTCGCCCCCGGGCAGCCTTTCACCCTTCAGCAAAACCTCGCCTTCGCCGATCAAGACCGCCGACATCGCCGCGAGCGGCGCAAGGTCGCCGGATGCCCCGACGGAGCCTTGGGAGGGAATGACCGGGCAGGCATCGGCGTTGAGGAGATTGACCAGAAGCTCGATGACCGACTTGCGAATGCCGGAGTAGCCGCGCGCGAGCGATCCTGCTTTCAGGAGCATGACCAAGCGCACCACCCCCGGCTCCAGAGGCTCGCCCACGCCGGCGCAGTGCGAAAGAACCAGGCGCCGCTGCAATTCGTGAACCTGATCTTGTGAAATCGAGTGCTTGGCGAGAATTCCGAAGCCGGTGTTGACGCCGTAGACCCGCTGGTCCTCGGCCACGATCCGCGCCACGGTCTCGGCGGAGGCCTCCACCGCGCCCCATGCCGAGGGCGCGATCTCCACGGGTTTGGGTTGGCGCCAGAATGCGTGCAAATCGCTGAACGGCAATTCGCCCGGAACGAGGATAAGGCGATCGTCCGTGGCCATCCCGGTACTCCCTCGGCTGGTGATGCGCTCAAGCTATATCACTGGGGCTGCGCTTGCGGAACGGGTGCTCAGCTGACCACCAAGCGTTCTTCCCGTGGCGTCTTCTTGAAGATTTCCCGGTAGCATTTGGAGAAGTGCGACGCCGATACGAACCCGCAGGCCAGGGCCACGTCCAGAACCGAAAGCGACGTCTGGGTGAGCAACTGTCGGGCCCGCTCCAGCCGAAGCTCCAGATAGAATCGGGTTGGCGTGCGCTGCAGGTATTTGCGGAACAAGCGCTCCAATTGGCGCGTCGAAAGGCCCACGCGCGTCGCTAGATCGGCGCGCGCGAGAGGTTCTTCCAGGTGCGCTTCCATCAGCGCGACCACCTTCAGCAGCTTGGGGTGGCTGATGCCCAGGCGCAAGCGGAGGTCCATGCGCTGCTTGTCGTGCTGGTCGCGCAGGCGTTCATGCATGAACTGGTCCGCCACCCTCGAGGTCAGTGCCCGTCCGTGATCGGGTGCGATCAGGGCCAGCATCATGTCCAAGGAGGCCGTGCCGCCGGAGCAGGTAAAGCGGCCCCGGTCGACCTCGAAGAGCTCGTTCGTGGCGTCGAGCTGCGGGAAGTCCTCGCGGAAACCCGGCAAGTTCTCCCAATGTATCGTGCATCTGTGGCCGTCGAGCATGCCGAGCTTCGCGAGAACGTGGCTCGCCGTGGAAACGGCACCCATCCGGCAGCCCGTGCGCTCGAGCCGGCGCAGCCAGGCAAAGACTTTCTTGTCGGCGAAATTGCGCACCCCAACGCCGGCGCAGATGATCAGGTTGGGCAAGCGCTCGAAGCGATCGATGGCGCCGTCGGGGATGATGCGCGCGCCATTGGACGCGGCGACCGGCTCGCCGTCGCTCGTGATCAAGAACCATTCGTAGAGGTCGCGCCCTGAAAGCCTGTTGGCGCTGCGCAGCGGCTCTATTGCGGAGCTAAAGGCAAGCAAGGAAAAGCCGGGCAACAGCAAGAACCCGAAGACCTGCCGCGGCGCCGCCGCGCTTTCAGTCCCCGGTTCCTCGACCGCCATCCCGCTGCCTCCTTCTCGAAATGCGCGCAGCAGGATAGTCACTCCGGAAAACCCTCGCCAAGCGAATCTCGCTTTTCGGTCCCGCCACGCGGCTGGGGGCTGGACCGGCAAGGCATTCTAGGATAATCCATCCGCGCCCTGGGCGTGAGCCGGGGCAGTCGAGATTTCGCAGGCGTCGTCCACCACTCGCTGCTTTCATGACCGAGCGTATCCTTCTTATACGGCACATGCCGGGCGAACGCGCCGACCGCGTCGCGGTCAATCTGGCGCGCCGCGGGTATGAGCTGGATCAAGTTTGGGTCGCCGAAGGCCAGGCCCTGCCATCGCGCGCCGACGGCTACGCGGGCGCCGTGATCTACGGCGGCTCTCAAATGGTCAGCCAGATCGAGGGGATCGACTATCTGAAGGCGGAGCGGGAGTGGCTGTCGTCCTGGATCGCTGAGGACCAGCCCCTGCTAGGGATTTGCCTCGGCGCACAGCTCATCGCCAACACTCTGGGCGCCCGGGTTTGCCCGCATCCCGACGGCATGACCGAGATTGGTTACGCCGAGATTGCACCTACTGACGCCGAGGGCAATCCGATCGCGGAGCCGATGACCGTGTATCACTGGCATCACGAAGGTTTCGACCTGCCGGATGGTGCCGAGCTTCTGGCCGAGGGTCAGGTATTCGAGAACCAGGCTTTTCGTTTCGGGGCAAATGTTTATGGCTTGCAGTTCCATCCGGAGGTCACCAAGGAGATGATGGCACAGTGGCTGGAGAACGCAAAGGAGTCCTTGGCCAAGCCTGGTGCCCAACCTCCCGAGCGGCATAGGTCGATGGCCGAGATTCACTTCGAGCCCAGCGGTCTGTGGCTTGAGACATTTCTCGATCACTGGCTGCCCGGAGATTGAAAACCTTCGGCATCCGCGCCACTGTCCGATGCAAAAATCCGATTGTCCGCCATCTTGGTGCGGAACAGGTATGGGCAAACCGGCGCCAAGCTTCCAAATCAGCACTGGGAGATATGTCTGGTCCTCCCAGGAGGAGATGAGGGTTTCAACTTGCAGCGCTGGGTCCTAGCATGCGCACGATGAGTCACGAAAAGCTTCCTTGGATGTCATTGTGCGCGCGGGCCGGCCTGATCAGCGCGGCTCTTGCTCTGCTGCCTTCGGCCGGGGCCGTTGCCATGCCGGCGGCGGTGGCCGATTTCGTTCCGCACAAGGCGACCTACGAACTCTTCCTCGATCGCAAGCGGCGCGGCGACGGCGTGTCGTCGGCGGGCGGACGCATGGAGTTCGAGTGGGCGGACGTCTGCGACGGTTGGTCGATTACCCAGAAAACGCAGATTTATGTCGGTAGATCAGAAGGCTACAATTTGAATTTCGGATGGTCTCTTAGCACCTGGGAGGCGAAGGACGGCCTTGCCTATCGCTTCTTCATTCGGCGCTACACCGACGGGCAGGAAAGCGAACTTCTGCGCGGCGAGGCCCACTTGGAGACAATCGGCGGTGAGGGGCGTGCCGTTTTCTCGTCGCCGGACGAAAAGGAAGTCGGCTTGCCGGCGGGCACGGTCTTTCCGACCTGGCACAGTTTCGAGCTTTTGGATTTGGCCCAGTCCGAGGAGCGGGGCTTGTGGAGCGTGCTCTTCGATGGTGCGGGAGATGACGATGGGCTTTCGGCGGTCTCGGCCTTCATAACCGGTGAGGCTAAGCCGCAGCGCGAAGGCCTGCTGGATTCAGCTTTGATCCAGGCACAGCCCTCGTGGCGCATGATCCTGGCGTATTATACGCTCGATGATCAAGAGGCCTTGCCAATCCACGAGCAGGAGCTTCGTCTATTCGTGACCGGAGTTGCCGAGGATTTCGTCTTCGACTACGGGGATTTCGCCTTGCGGGCTCGGCTTGTGGAACTCTCCGAACTGCCGCCCACCGGTTGCTGACTACGTTATCCCGCGCACCAGGACCGGCTTTCCAACGCTCGGCCACAGGGTGCGCCAGTCAGTCCCGTCCCAAGAACGGCTCCAGATGTGCGGCAATCTTGTCGTAGGGCGTGAAATCGAACACCACCACGATGCGAACGACTTTCCCCTCCGGGTCGGCGAAGGGGAGGGCGACGGCATTGTAGGTCTTGTAGGTGCGGTGAGAGAAAGTAAGCGGAGCGACGGAGAAATACGGCTGCCGGTTCTCTTCCATCCACTTGAACCGGCTCAACTGTGCTTGGAAACCGTCGTCCGGATGCATGACAATGCCCGTGTGATCGAAGCCGACGGTGTTCACGAGTTTCGTTCCCACCAACCGCACCTTGTAGGTCCCGCCATCGGGCAAGGGTCCGATGATTGTGAGGTGGGGCATAACCGAGCGCGGCATGGACAAGGGGTCCATGGCCTCAACGCCCGGCAAAACGGCATCGCCACGGCTTTCATGCCAGTATTCGAAGATTGTCCGATGCAGCTTGCAAAACAAGACGGCGGGATCGGTCAGGGGCCTGATCCAGATATTCGGCAAACTGTGCAAACTTAAATCTTCGCTCACTTGCAAGCCTTTCTCCACGCGAAGAAGTGAAGAACGCGCCGGATACATCGGCCCGCCGCTCGCCTTCCACGGCAACGCGATCCGCTCCAGCGCGACAGCGGGCAACCACCGCCGCGGCTGCCGAGCGGCCGAACCAAATAGCAGAAAACACCTGATAATATATACAACCAAATTAGGATTTTCTGAACGCACAGGAGCACAAGCCCGTCGTCGCCTGGGTTTGGGTGCCGCGCGGGACTGGACCCGGGCTGGAGGCTGAAGCTCCGGCCTCTCGCCGGTGACCTCGCGACCCTGTCTCTCCCAGAATTGCCTCGACCGGCTAGACCGGCGCCAAGAACGGCTTCAAATGGTTGGCAATCTGGTCGTAGGGCGTGAATTCAATCACCGACACGATACGAACGACCTCGCCCTCGGAGTTGGCAAAGGGGAGAGTCAAGGTGTTTTAGGTCTTGTAGTCGCGGTGAGTGAAGGTCAGCGGAGCGACCGCGAAGTAGGGCTGGTGGTTCTCCTGCAACCACTTGAAACGGTGCACCGCGCCCTGGAATCCGTCTTTCGGACGGATCACGACGCCGGTGATGTCCCTCCCGATCGCGTCCGCCAGCTTGGTTCCAACCAGCCGGATTTTGTAGGTCCCGTCATCGGGCAAGGGTTGGACGACGATCATATGGGGCAGGATCCGCCTGGGCATGGACAAGGGGTCCAGGGCCTCTATGCCGGGCACGGTGTTGCCCCCTCGGCTTTCATTCCAGTTCTGGAAAGTCGCGAGATGCAGGTCGCTGTAGAGTGCGGCGGGATCGGTGACGGGCCGGATCCAGACGTTGGGCATATCGTGCGAAACCAAAGCTTTGTTCACTTCCAAGCCTTTCTCGACGCGCGGGAGTTGCGAGAGCGCCGTAGACAACCGCTCGCCTTCGAGTTTCGCCGATAGTCAGACTGCAAAAGGGAAGCCAACGAACAATGTTCGACTCGGGTTCAACACGATCAAACCCATGGGCGAAAAATACTTGCTCTAACTCGACTATTTGACATACGTCGAACCTCTTTCACAACAAGCCCTCTGCTGGTCCAGATTCGCCAGGGTGGCCCAGCCCACGGGCGCGCATTCACTTAAGCTTGGACTCCTGGCTCCGCCGCGCTTTCAAGCCGCGCCCCCGAGCGATTGCGTCGCGCCCCATCTTCTCCCGCACCGCCTCCATGGCCCGGTCGATCTTGACGGCGCGCAACCGGTCTTGGTCCAGCAGGTCCGGGGGGTCGGCGATGGAGCGGTCCTCCAGGTCGCTGGCGCCGACGCCGATCAGGCGGAAGCGGCGCCCGTCGGTCTCTGCTTCGACAAGGGCTTTCGCGGCTTGGTAAATTCTTTCGGCCAGGCGGGTGGGCGAGGATAGGCCGCGGCTGCGGGTCAGCTGCCTGAAGTCTTGCGTTTTAAGCTTCACAGTGATGGTTCGGCCCGCAAGGTTCGCACGCGTCAATCGCTCGGCGACTTTCTCGCAGAGTGGCCAGAGTTCGGCCATCAGTACGGCCGGATCCGCTACGTCTTGATTGAAGGTGGTTTCCGAGGAAATGCTCTTGGTTGGAGCGTTCGGATTGACCTTGCGGTTGTCCTCGCCGCGCGCGAATCGGTGGAGCCGCCGGCCCATGCTGCCGAAGCGCGCGATCAGCTCTTGCTCCTCGTAGGGCAAAAGGTCCTGGACCTGGCGAATGCCGCGCTCGTTAAGTCTGCGCTCCAGGGATTTGCCCACACCCCAGATAATGCTCACCGGCTTTTCGGCCAGAAAGCCGCGAGCCTCCGCCCGGCCGATAACGGCGAAGCCGCGGGGCTTGTCGAGGTCGGAAGCGATCTTGGCCAGAAACTTGTTGTAGCTTAGCCCGACGGAAATCGTCAGGTTAAGCTCGCTTTCGACGCGCGCGGCGAGGTGAGCCAGGCTTTCCGCGGGGCTCCGCCCGTGCAGGTTCGCTGTTCCGGTAAGATCGAGGAAAGCCTCGTCGATCGATAGCGGCTCCACCAAAGGGGTGAGTTCGCGCATCATCTCCCGGATCTGCCGGCCCACCGCCGAGTACTTGGCCATGTCCGGGCGGATGACCACCGCGTCGGGGCAGGCCGACAGGGCCTTGAACATCGGCATCGCCGAGTGCACGCCGTAGATCCGCGCCACATAGCAGGCGGCCGAGACCACGCCGCGCTTTCCGCCGCCGACGATGACGGGCTTGTCCCTCAGCTCCGGATTGTCGCGCTTCTCCACGCTGGCGTAAAAGGCGTCGCAATCCAAATGCGCGATCGCCAAGTCGAAAAGTTCCGGGTGTGCGACCAGCCGCCGGTGGCCGCAGAAGAGGCAACGTGCCGGCGGTGCCGTGCTCCGCGAGGGCGGCAGGGCACGTCGGCAATCGCGGCACAACAGCGTCATGGCAGACCCTCATCCGCTTCGTCGCTTCCCCACAGCCAAGCGGCACCGCGCACACCGCTGTCGTCGCCGTGGCGCGGCGGGAGTACCGGCGTATCCGCCCGGTCCGAGAAGACGTATCGCGGTAATAGGTCGGGTACCTCCTCATAAAGCGCGGCAATTTCCGATAGCCCCCCGCCAAGCACGATCGCGTGCGGATCGAAGACATTGATCACGGTGGCGAGCGCGCGCGCCAGACGGTCGGTGTACCGGGTTAAGGCCGCCGATGACCGGGTGTCGCCGGCGCCAGCCATCTCGACGACGGATTTGCCGTCCGGTGCGCCTGCGTCGCGTGCCAGCCCCGGGCCCGAGAGCCAGGTTTCTATACAGCCAAATTTTTTGCAATAACAATTGGTTCCTGGCCGTTCTTCATCTTTTGGCCAGGGTAGCGGATTGTGACCCCATTCGCCGGCGATTGCGTCGCGGCCATGCAGGATGCGCCCCGCGATGACGAGCCCTCCGCCGACCCCGGTGCCCAGGATCACGCCGAATACGGAAGCCAGACCCGCCGCCGCGCCATCGCTTGCCTCGGAGAGGGCGAAGCAATTCGCATCGTTTTCCACGCGCACTGGCCGCTGGAGTTCCCGGGCAAGGTCTCGGTCGAGGGGCTTTCCATTGAGCCAGGTCGAGTTCGCGTTCTTCACCCGGCCTGTCTTCGTCGAGATCGCGCCCGGCATGCCCAATCCAACGCTCCCCTGGCGGCCGGTCTCGGCTTCGATATCAGAAACGAGCCCGGCAATCGCTGCCAGCGTGCCCGCGTAATCGCCCCGCGGCGTGGGCCGGCGCGCTCTTGCGCGTTCACGACCGTCCGGATAGAGCGCGATCGCGGAGATCTTGGTTCCGCCAAGGTCAATTCCGATGCGCATAGGGGTTATCAGCCTTTCCCGTTAGGTGGGTAATCAACCCTTAAGCGGCTTGGGCCGCCTTACACTTTATTAACCGATACGGTTTAGACCATAAGAACGTGTAGTGGTTCACCGGCCCGGATTTCAGTGTTTCCGGCCGGTCGGCGGCCGGGCACCGGCTCTTGGAGTTTTTTTATATATGGCAAATGCGCAGAATACGGCCATGCGAGAGTCGGAGAGCAAAACGGTTCTGGTGGTCGAGGACAACGAACTGAATATGAAGCTGTTCCATGACCTCCTGGAAGCACATGGCTACAACATCTTGCAGACGAAGGATGGCATGGAAGCGCTGCGCTTGGCGCGACAGCACCGCCCGGACTTGATCCTGATGGATATCCAGTTGCCCGAAGTCTCGGGGCTGGAGGTCACGAAGTGGATCAAGGACGACGACAACCTGCGCGACATACCGGTGGTCGCGGTGACCGCTTTCGCCATGAAGGGCGACGAGGAGAAGATCCGCGAGGGTGGCTGCGAAGCCTATATCGCCAAGCCAATCTCGGTCGCCAATTTCCTGCAGACGGTCGAGCGCTTACTGGATTGAGTGTCGCTGCAAGCGATTTCGGGGGCCCGGCATGACCGCCCGCATTCTCGTCGTAGACGATATCGCGCCCAACATTAAGCTTCTCGAAGCGAAGCTGAAAGCCGAATACTTTGAGGTGTTGACCGCCACCGACGGTGAGGCTGCGCTGCGCATCGCGAAGCGCGAAGCGCCCGATCTGATCTTGCTCGATGTGATGATGCCGGGAATGGACGGCTTCGAGGTTTGCCGCCAACTGCGCGCCCACCCCAAGACCAGGCACCTGCCAGTTGTCATGGTGACCGCCTTGACCAATGTGGCCGACCGAGTCAGGGGCCTTGAGGCTGGAGCTGATGATTTCCTTTCGAAGCCGCTGAACGAAATCGTTCTCTTCGCGAGAGTCCGTTCCCTTGTGCGCCTTAAGACGCTGATGGACGAGCTCCGCGCCCGCCAAGCCACCGCGGGAGAAGAGTGGGGCGAACCTTCGGACTCTTTCGAGGCCATGCCCGCTGGCGGAAATATTCTGCTGGTTGATGCCAACGAGCGGAATGCCGACAGGGTGCGCGAAACCCTGACCGAGGCAGGTTATCGCGTGATGCTCGCCAGCGACATTCAGGACGGCCTGAAAATTGGTCTCGGCATGACCGAGCTGGACCTCGTGATCGTGGCGCTCAACGTCGATGGCGAGGATGGCCTCTCCCTGTGCGGTCAGTTGCGAAGCCAGGAAAACACCCGCCACGTTCCGATCCTTCTTACCCTGGAGGATTTCGACCTGCCACGCCTGGCCAAGGGGTTGGACGTGGGCGTCACCGACTACCTGCTGACGCCTATCGACAAGAACGAACTCCTGGCCCGCACGCGCACGCAGATGCGCCGCCGCCGCTACCATAACCAGCTGCGCAGCGTGCTCGATCGCAACATGTCGATGGCCTTCACCGACGGGCTTACCGGCATATACAACCGGCGCTACATGGCGGCCCACCTGGAGCGGAAGCTGATAGAGATCGCTGCCTCAGGCAAGCCGGTCTCGGTCATGCTGTTCGATATCGATCACTTCAAGGGCGTCAACGACCGGTATGGCCACGCGGCCGGGGACACGGTCTTGCGTTGCGTTGCGGAACGTGCTGCGGCGAAGGTTCGCAACTTCGACCTGGTCGCGCGCTATGGCGGCGAGGAGTTCGCTGTCATTATGCCCGATACGCCGGAAGAAGTGGCTTGGATGGTGGCCGAGCGTCTGCGGATCGCGATCCAGTCTGAGCCGGTGGCGGCGGCGCCCGGTGTCGCTCTAGCGGTGACGATCTCCGCCGGCGTG
>JARFRB010000064.1 GCA_029287455.1 Pelagibius litoralis
CCGGCTGGGTGCCCCCCTGCGGCGGAGCCGCCGCGGCCTCTGCGGTCAAGCCAGCGGCGGCCCGCGCCGCCACCGCCGCCGCGGTCGACTTCTCTCCTCGATCACCGTCTTCGACATGCACCCGCACCTCCCGGCTCGCGAACTCAATGCCTTCGCGCGCGACGACGTCGTGCAGGGCCCCATAGACCACGCGCCGAACGACGAACTGATCGCCGGGCCGGGTCTTGAATTTCACCCGCATGGTGGTGCCCCAGTTATCGATTGAAAGCACGCCCTGGGACTTCAGCGGCTCCAGGAACCTGTCCCCGACCAAGGGATGTTCGAGCAGTTCCTGCCCCAAGGCCTTGACCATCTTTCGGACCTTCTCCGGATCCGTGTCGAGAGTGAGCTTGATGGGCAGCTTCATGATGACCCAATCGCGAGAATAGTTGATGACTTCCTTGATCTCGCCAAAGGGAATGGTGTTCAGCGGTCCATTGTGGTGGCGCAGCTGCATGGAACGCACGGAGATCCGCTCGACACGCCCTTTCACACCGCCGACCTCGATGTATTCGCCCAGGCGAAAGGCGTCGTCCACCAGGAAAAACAACCCGGATATCACGTCACGCACGAGGCTCTGCGCCCCGAAGCCAATCGCAAGGCCGATGATGCCGGCGCTCGCGAAGATCGGCGTGATGTTTACCCCGGCCTCGTAGAGCAGCATGAGAGCGCCCAGGAAAACGACCGTGATGAACACCGTGTTCTTCATCAGGGGCAGCAAGGTTGCCAAGCGAGACTGGCCGGCGCCCCCCTCCCCCTCGCCCATCTCCTCCGGGCCACCGCCGCTTTCTAGGGCGATGCGCCGGTTGATTGCATCCCGCGCGAAGGTCCAGATGCCATAACCGAACAGCACCACCAGGGCCGCCGTCGGGACGAAGCCAAGCGTGCCGTCGTCATCGAGGAAGCCCACACCCCAGCGGTCGAGAAGCGCGACAGCACCCAGGACAATCGCGACCATCCTTGCCATGCCTTCGGCCCAGTGCATGCGGTCGCTGGCCGTTGCGCGCCTGGCCTCGGCCTCCGCCTCATCGAGCGTCCCCTCCGGCGGTCTGTCGAACACCGCCCGGGCGAGATAGACGAAACTGTGGTAGGCGGCGAAGGCAATCAAGATAGCGATGAAGGGAGACAGCACGAACTCTATGGGCCTTGGCAGATCGAGCATCATCCGCGCGCAAGCGATCACCCACGCGATCGCGAGGTAGCAAAGCCCAACAACCCAGGCGTAGTGGGCCGAACTCTCGACGCGCTCGCCAAAGGCATTCCGAGCCCAAATCCTCAGATCAGCGCGATGCATCACGATCAACACAGCCGCCGCGATCACGATGATGGTCACCACCACCAGCCCCAGCAGCTTCCTGACGTCCTCGTCCGGATACATGAACGCCACGACGTATGCGCCCGACACCAGGAAGAAGAGCAGCGTAAAGGCGACTCTGATGTGCCGTTCGATCCATTGCGGTTTCACCGGCGATAGCGATTCCGCCAGTCGCTCACCGACGCTTTCCAGCATGGCGCCGGAAATCAGGATAATGAGGCTGCAAGTGACGAAGACATCGATGACGATGCCGACGAGTTCAACAGTCTTCGATCCCCCGCCCCAGATCGCCAGCGGCAGGATCAAGGCGAGAGCCGCCTGAATGGCAATGCCGACCAGTGCCAGGATGACCCGCTGGGGCCGCGATCGCCCCCCGGCCGTAACCGGTGGCTGCGTAGGCGGAAAGACGGGTCGGAAATAGAACCCGAGACGCCAGACGAGAAGTCCACCCAAGATCAAGCCAAGCAGCGCGAGCAAACCGTTCTGCAGCGGCTTCATGGGGTTGCTGGAGGGCGCGGGCCAATCCGGTTCGCCGACACGCTCGATCAATGCGGCGATACGCTTTGTCACCGTCCCGGCGAGCGCGACCAAGGGTTCGCTTCCCGCCGCCCGTGGCCCATGGCGCGTCGCCGAAGTCCCCGCGGAGTCGGATGCGCCTGGCTCCAGAATGATCACGCGCATGCCCTGGTCCTGGGCGGACTTGACCATTTCGTCGATATAGGCTGGAGGTTGCGAGCCCTGCTCGGGCGCCGGCGATTGCGCCGACGCGGCCACAGGTACACAAATGAACAGCAAGAGCGATGCGAGCGGCAGGATCAATCTGCGCCAGGTTCGTCCGTGTCGCCAGTGCCCCGTCACCGAACGGCTCCCCTCCCTGGCCCTCGCGCCACGCTTCGCGCTTTCATTCTGTTGCCAGCGGTTTGCTATTGGACCTCCACGAACCTTGCCCTGCCCGTCATTCCATTGCAACCACGCAGGCAGGCGCGCGGGCGGCTCGCCGCTACGCGGCAGTCCGGTCAAGGCCGCCAATCAGGCGGGTCCGGAATGAAGAAGGGATTGATGGGTCGAGAATCTCGGCCATTCAGATAGCGGGTCTACCTTCCATTGCCGTTACCGCCACCATTTCCGCCGCCGTTTCCGTTCCCGTTGCCGTTTCCGCCGCCGTTTCCGTTTCCGTTTCCGTTTCCGTTCCCGTTGCCGTTGCCGTTGCCGTTGCCGTTGCCGTTGCCGTTACCGTTGTCGTTGCCGCCGCCGCCACTGCTTTCGGAACCGCCGCTTGAGCCGCCGCTGCCACTGCCCCCATCAGAACCGCTGGAACCCGAGCCGCCGCCACTAGAGCCGCCGCCACTAGAGCCGCCGCCACTAGAGCCGCCTCCACCCGAACTGCCGCCGCCCGACCCAGAGCTGCCCGCGCCTGCGTCACCAGCGTCCGAGCCACCGCCGTCGTCACCACCGCCGTTATCGTTGCCCCGGCCACCCTGATCCTCGGCATC
>JARFRB010000104.1 GCA_029287455.1 Pelagibius litoralis
GTGTATAAGAGACAGGTCGTCCCCGGCTCAAGCGGACGCGGCCTTTGGCGCCGGGACGAAGCGGCCAAGCCGAACGGCCGTCTGCCCCACCTTCAGTCGCCGGGAAGGCATAATCAGAATGCAGTTGTCGTAGGGCGTGACGACCGGCTCCTCGCCATCGTGCCCAAGCAGCGTGCCGGCCTTCTCGATAACTTCACCGCCTCTGTAGTCATTTGCAAAAGTAAAGTCGTGGCTTTGGATGGTCACAGCTGTCGTGACCTCGATGAACCTTTGCGGCGGGGGAGGCGTCTCGTTCGCTGCCGTATCCTCATTACCCGCCGGCACCGTGCCGAAATTGGCCAGAAACCTGCGCGCCGTTTCCCTGGCGCGGGGGGCTGCCGCGGCTTCCCAATGCTGGCCGCATTCCACCAGCAAGGCGTTCTTCTCACTGACCGGATCGGAGAATCTGGCATAGTCGCGCATGCGCCGCCCGGCCACATGGCCACTGTCGCTGACAACGAGTTCGGGGATGCCGATTTCTGCCGCAAGCGCGCGGCCTTTTGGCAAAGGGCCTGCCATCATAAGGGGCGGCGTCTTGTGCTGCATCGAGTGGATATCCAGCAGGTAGTCCACACTGTCGAGCACCGGGCGCAGCTCGCGGGCCCTGCGCAGTTCGACGGAGTCACGCGGGCCGTCCAGGACCTCCGACTTCCAGAGGCGGTTGAAGTCTTCATCCACGAATCTTGATGCTGTTGGATTCTTGTGGTCAAAGGCGTGGAAAGCTGCCACGTTGATGAATGCGAGCGTCAGGCGCCCGCGCTGGGGACGCAGGCCTTGGCGGAGGAACTCATCGACCACGATCGCGCCGCACAGTTCGTTGCCGTGGGTCACGGCGGCGATCATCACGTGTGGCCCGTCGCGCTCCGACGCGAAGCTCCATACGTATTCGATACCCGTGTTGCCCGGCTTGTGCGCCGTGATGTCGGGGGGCAGCAGTTCGATCGGGTATTGGCTTGGAGTGGTGGGCGTCATGGGGCGGCCTCGAGAGCAAGAACTAGGAAGGTGGTGGCTGCGGCGCGGGTTTGCCCACCCTGCGCCGGGCGCGCTTGCAGATCCGTAACGCCGCAAGATGCTTAACGCACCTTTAATGCCTTCCTGCAATACCTTGATAAGTAACACATGAAGGCGAAGGTGCGATGGATTTTCTGACCTTTTCCGGGGGTGGGGCGCAGAATCCCGCCTGGGGCCGGTTCATCGACCTGGGACGTGGCATAGCATGGGGAATTCATAGCCAGAGGCTGTTCTTCCTATCCGTGGCCCTCTATTGCGCGGGCGCGGCTTGCATCGTTCACATGTCGGGGCTCGGGGAGCACTTCTCGGTATCAATTTACTCCTCGCTCTGGCTGATCGGGATCGCGAGCTTCAGTTTCGGTCTCTATCCTCTGAAGGTGATGCTGGTCGACCGGCCTCGGCGGCTGATGGCGCATCTATTCGCGCAGTACCGCGCATTCATTGAATCGGAGCGGTTTCGCCGTTCGCTGCCTTACCTTGTGGTCATTCCGATTTTCTTTTCGGTAACGACCTCCATCAAGACCTTGATCCCGGCCTTTCAGCCCTTCGTGTTCGATCCCGATTTCGCGAAGTTAGACCGCTGGCTGCATGGCGGCACCGATCCTTGGGTGCTGCTTCAACCCGTTCTGGGCTATCCGCTTGTGACCTTCGCCGTGAACGTGATCTACAATTTGTGGCTCGTGCTGCTGATTGGGGTTCTTGTCTGGCAGGTACTGCAGCATTCGCGCCGGCGCACACGCATGCAGTTTCTAGTGACCTACGTGCTGCTCTGGGTGCTGCTTGGCAATCTGGCGGCGGTTGCCCTGTCGTCAGGCGGCCCGTGCTTCTACGCCGGGCTGGTCGAGGGGCCGGATTCCTTCGCGCCGCTTATGGCCTATCTGCACGAAGCTGACGGCTTGTATCCGGTCTGGGCGCTGGCGACGCAGAACATGCTTTGGGAGAAGTATACCGCGGGAACTCTTGGGATTGGCGCGGGGATCTCGGCCATGCCGAGCATGCACGTTTCGATCTCCGTGCTCTTCGCCCTGGTGGCCTGGCGTCATTCCCGGGTATTGGGTTGGGCCTTCACCGCCTTCGCGGTGGTCATTCTGCTTGGCTCGGTGCATCTGGCCTGGCACTACGCGATCGATGGCTATGCGAGCATCGTCGCAACCTTGCTTGTCTGGCGTGCGGTGGGATGGCTGCTAAAGCGTTTCCCGAGCCTGGCTGACGAGGAAGATAAGCAGGTCCTATGAAGCCGGCGTCGGTTCGGCGCCTTGGCTTTGGGGAGCCTCGCCGGTATAGCGCAGGAGCTTTCCGGCAAGGTGCCAGCACAGAACCGCGCCAAGAATGCCGAGATAGCCATCCAAGGCGTAGTGCCATGCCAAGTGCACCGATCCGATCAGAATGATCACCACGTAAGCTCCGCTCAACCAGGCCAAACGCCGGTCAATTTCGCGGCAAAGCAGGAAGATCAGAGTGGTGATGCAAAGGTGCAGCGAGGGAAAGGCGGAGATGCCGCCGCCAATCTTTGCGTCCTTGTCGAGATAGTTCTCCCAGAGATAGGACTGCGCCTCCAGCGACCAGATTTTCACCGATCCGTCGGCGTGATTGAGATAGGACATCAGCCCAGCATAGGGATTAGGACCGTCGACGATGTCGCCGTAGAAACAGGGTCCCGCGGAGGAGAACGCCAGCGCGGCGAGGCTACCGAGAATCGCCCAAGCGAAAACGTAGGTCAGCATGAATTGCATCCTCAGCGGGCGGTTCCGTAGGCTGAACATTTGCCAGTAAAAGACGAACATCATCAGCGGTGCCCAGAGATTGTAGAAATAGCTGATGAGGGACGTCAGGGCAGGGTGGCCGAACACCGGCTGCAGCCACTCCCAGGGATGCCGCCCGAAATGCAGGGCCTTGTCGGCCTCCATCAAGGCTTGGTCCCAGGCGAAAGGAATGAGTGCGGGGATCGAAAGCTTGAACGATGTGAAGGCTGTCGTGAAGACGGGCAGCAGAATGATCGGAAGAAGGGCCGCCGCGACATGGGCCGGAGAGAAAATTTCACTCCGCCGGATCCCTTGTGCGACGCCACGCCAGCGAAAGGGACGCACGCTGGTTGCGTGGTGCAATAGCTCCCCCAGCGCGCGAATCATCACGACAGCGACCGCCGGCACGATGACGGCAAGGAGATAGCTAAGCCCAAGGGTGCCGACCTCTTGGCCCGTGAAGGCCAGTACGCCCATCGCGACGCAGCAATAGACAAGCACGAAGCGGATCAGCAGGGTGTGATGGGAGAGCTCGGCGCGCAGAAGGGACGAGAACCGGGACGCGGCCGGGACCGCGCCGGCTTCGGCCTCGGCGGTCGGTGTCATCAATTCGCTTTGGAAAGACATCATGCCCCTTCGTTTCGCGGTTCCTTAACCGGAATAGAGGGGAGAATTGGTTAAATGCCAGTTAAGCCAGTCAGCATTCCGATCTGGGGCCGGTGTTAACCTTTCCTCAACCACGCTTTGTGAAATTCCTTAGAGATCGAAGAGAGTTGGGGCTTCGCCCAAGGTGATTTCCGTGCCGGGCACGGCCCGGGATCCTAATTTGGCGGTTCGAGAGCATGCATAGGGCAGGGTATGGATAAGATCGTTGGAATCTTCTTGGCGTTTATGCTTGGTGTCTTCCTGACCTGGACGGGTGTTTTCCCCTTCGATCCCTGGCTGCGTAATGGTGTCCTCGGGCTACAAGCAGGACTGGTGACGCTCCATCGAGAGCTCTTCGGCTACAACGGGGACGTCTGGCGCACCCTGCCGGAGGATTCGGAGATCGCTCTTGGCGTGACGAAGCTCGACGAGGATGCGGTGTCGCCTGGCCTCACCCTGATCACCGCCGGCCAGACCGCCTATCTCATCGGCCATGATGGCGAGGCGCGGCATTCTTGGAGCGTGGATTATCAATCCCTTCCGCGCGATGCCGCCGGTAACGCGCCCGGCTCCGCGGACGACGACATGCGGCTCTATTTTCAGCGGGCCCACGCGCTGCCGAACGGCGATCTGCTGGCCATCGTCAACCAGACGCAGTCATCGCCCGACGGCCTAGCGATGATCCGGCTCGACCGGGACTCCAATCCGGTCTGGGTGGCCCACGGCCCCTTCCACCACGACTTCGACGTAGACGAATCCGGGAATGTCTTCGTCTTGGATCAGTTGGTGCGGCAGGCCCCGCCGAAGAACATTCCGCGTGCGACTGGGCCGCTGCTGGACGATGGAATCGCGGTGATCGGACCCGACGGAACTCTCGTCCACAGGGTCTCGATCATTGATGCGTTCTCCAACTCACCCTACGCGGAAATGATCAATCGCCACGTCGCGGTCAACAAGATTAGCTGGGGCGATTATCTGCATGCGAACAACGTTGACGTGGCGTCCGAGGCGATCGCGCGGCGCTTCGATTTCCTTGAGCCGGGGCAAGTCCTGCTCTCCATGCGTGAGGTCGACGTGATCGCGGTGCTCGACATGACCGAGGAGACGATCGTCTGGGCTATGCGTGGATCCTGGAGCCGCCAGCATGATCCCGATTTCCTGCCGAACGGAAACCTGCTGATCTATGACAACCGCGGTGACTGGAACTTCGGCGGCAAGACCCGTGTCATCGAGGTTGATCCGCAAACCCAAGAGATCGTTTGGCAGTACCCGAAAGCCTCCGACGAAGCGGTCTGGAGCGTGATCCGCGGCGAGTCGGAGGTTCTGCCCAATGGCAACGTCCTTTTGAACGAGTTCTCGCAGAATCGTCTGCTTGAAGTCACGCGGGCCGGCGAGATTGCTTGGGAATACCGCTGCCCGTACCGCCACGCGCGCGAGTCGACGCACATCTGCCAGACAATGTCCGCGCGCAGATACGCCCGATCGGACTTCGATTTTGCGTTTTCGAACCCGGGCAACGCGCTGGAAACCAACACCCAGTTCTCACATCACATTGAAGAGGTGACACGATGAGCATTCCTGGCATCAAACCGGGCCTGACCGCCTTCTTGGGCGCCGTGTTTCTGGCGTCTCCCGCCTTTGCCTACGTTGGCCCCGGTGCTGGGGTTGGCGTGCTGGGGTCGATCCTTGGGCTGCTGATTGCATTCGCCACCATCTTCGGGATCTTTGCCCTTATTCCCTTCAAAGCGATTCGAAACCGCCGGCGCAAGAGCGCCAAGGCGGCGGCCGGTCCCGCCGGTGAAACGCTGGAAGACTAGGTCGCTTGGACTGCAGGCGGCTGACCGGACCCCGCTTTGGAACGCGAGTATCCCATGGGTTTCTTCGACATCCTCTCGCCTTTGCTGAATTGGCTGACCGGCCTCTTTCCCGCGGCGATTGGGGATGCGGGGGAACTGATTTTCTGGGCAGCGGTCGGCTCGGTTATTTCGATGTTCTTCTACAAATATATCTCGCCTCAGAAAAGGATCCGCGTGCTCAAGCAGGAGATCGGCTCGCTCCGGCGCGAGCTCTTGAAGCATGACGGTGAAATCGGGCAGATGTGGCCTGGGGCACAGCGCCTGCTAGCGCTGAACCTCAAGCATGTAGGCATGACCTTAGGGCCGGCACTTGTGGCATCCCTGCCGGTGTTGTTTCTCTTGGCCTGGATCAGCAACACCTACAGCTTCGGCACGCCAGCGCCAGGAGCGGAGGTCGAGATCACGGCTCATAGCAGCAAGGGCGACACGGAAAGCGTCGTGCAGTGGGAGCAGCCCTGGCCTTTGGCGGGCGATCCGATGATCCTGCGGAACGAAGCCGCAGGCATTCGCATCGAAACCCAGGGGCCCTCGGCCGTTCCGGTGATCCACAAGAAGGTTTGGTGGAATGCGCTGTTCGGCAATCCGCTTGGGTACATTCCCGCCGACGACGTGGTAGAACGGATCGAACTCGAGCTTCCACCGAAGGAGATTCTCACAGGCTTGCCAAGGTGGCTCGCCGGTTGGGAGGCGATCTTCTTCGCCGCGGTTATCGGCTTTTCCCTGGCGTTGAAATTCGCGGTTCGGATCCAATGAGCGAGGCTCTTGGGGACGGCGCCTTCCGCACGACCCCATGGATCGACTGGCTGGCTACCCTTGTCGAGCGGCATCCGAAGCTCGTTGGGCGCCTGGCGAACATTGAGACGGAGAGCGTGGAGGCTGAGTTGGCCGTCCGCCCCATCGATCGCCCGATCTTCATCAGCGGATTGGCTCGCGCGGGCACGACGATCCTCCTGGAGATTTTGAGCCAGCACCCGGATACGGGCTCCCATCAATACCGGGATTTCCCCTTCGTTCAATTCCCATACTGGTGGAATAAGCTTCTAAATATCATTGAAAATAAAAATATTTCGGCGAAAGAGCGCGCCCACGGCGATGGTATCCTCGTGACGCCATCAAGCCCGGAAGCTATGGAGGAAGTGATCTGGATGCACTTCTTCCCAAACGCGCATGACCCGCACGTGAGTGCCGTGTTAGACGGCGCGGTGGAGGCGCCCGCATTCGAGCGGTTCTACCGGGCTCACCTGGGCAAGCTGCTCTTGGCGCGCGGGGCCAAGCGCTACTTGTCGAAGGGGAACTACAATCTGACGCGGCTCGGCTATATTCGGCGGGTGTTTCCTGACGCGCGCATGATCGTGCCGGTGCGCTCCCCCTTCACCCATGTTCCCTCAATGCTGCGCCAGCATCTGCGCTTCGGCGAGGGCTTGGCGAGTAATCCGAAGGGCTTAGCGCATCTGCGGCGTGTGGGTCATTACGAATTCGGTCCGGACCGCCGGCCGATCAATACCGGCGATTGCGAACTCGTGGCCTCCATAGAAAGCCTCTGGGCTAACGGCGAAGAGCTGCGCGGCTGGGCGCGTTATTGGGCCTCCATCCACGGCTTTCTGGCCGACTGGATAGAGGAGGGCGGCGCGTTTGGCGAAGCTTGCCACGTGCTCCGTTACGAGGACCTCTGCGAGTCGCCGGCAGCGTGTTTGTCCGCGCTGCTCAGCCACGCCGGCCTAGAGTCGCCGGGCGGTTTCGTGGAGGCCCATGCGGCGCGTCTTGCAAAACCCAGCTACTACGATCCCCGGCTGAGCGCCGCCGAGATGACGGTTATTCGCGAGGAAACGGCTTCCGTCGCGTCGCGCTTCGGCTACGACTTGGCGTAGCCTCTCAATCAATTCCCCTGTCATTGCGGAAGTTCGAGGAGTACCCTTAATCCGACAGGATTTGAGGCTCGCGACCTTGGAACTTGATCAAGCATCGTTTCAAATAAAAATGGAGGGGAAAATGAAATGGATAGCGGCGCTGGCATCTAGCGCCTTCATCCTGGCGCTACCAGCTCAGGCGGCTGATATCACGATTGGAGTTGCCGCCGAACCCAGCGCGATGGATCCTCACTATCATAACCTTGGTCCGAATAACGCGATGAAGCGGCATATCTTCGAGTCCTTGATTATCCAGGACGAGACGCAAGCCCTCACGCCGGGCCTCGCCACCTCGTGGAAGGCGCTCGACGACACCACCTGGCAGTTCGATCTGCGCCAGGGCGTGAAATTTCACGACGGCAGCGATTTCGACGCGGAGGACGTGATCTACACGCTCCAGCGCGTGCCGAATGTACCGAACAGCCCCAGTTCCTTCGCCATTTACACCAAGAGCCTGGAGAGTTTGGAAGCCAAGGATCCGCATACGCTGATCATCAAGACTCCGGGGCCGCGGCCGCTCTTGCCCGTGGAGCTTTCCAACATCTCGATCATCTCCAAGGAAGCCGCCGATGCCGCCGTGGCCGGATACAAGGCTGCTGGTGGAGACGCGCCCGACTGGCCGAAGACGGAAGACTTCAACGACGGCACCTTGGCCGTTGGAACCGGCCCCTATACCTTCGGTGAGTATATCAAGGGCGAAAAGATCGTTTTGAACGCCAACGATAACTGGTGGGGCGGCAAGGCCGATTGGGACAAGGTCACCTTCCGGCCGATCTCCAGCAATGGCCCGCGCGTTGCGGCCTTGCTTGCCGGGGACGTGGATCTGATCGATAATCCGCCAACCCAGGACATGGCCGCATTGGAAGAGAACCCCGACATCGAACTGGTGCAAGGCCTCTCCAATCGCGTGATCTACTTGCATTTCGATCACTTCGAGGAGCCCTCTCCGGGCATCACGGGAACCGATAAGAATCCCTTTAAGGACGCGCGGGTGCGCGAGGCCGTCTCAAAGGCGATCAACCGGGAAGCCATTGTTGAGCGCATCATGGGCGGTGTCGCGGTGCCCGCGGCGCAGCTATTGCCGCCGGGCATGTTCGGCAACAATCCGAACCTGAAGATGACCGCCTACGATCCCGAGGGCGCCAAGGCGCTTCTCGCGGAAGCGGGCTACGGCGACGGCTTCGAGTTGGTTCTGGGCACACCCAACGATCGTTACATCAACGACGAGAAGGTGGCTCAGGCGATCGCCCAGATGCTCACTCGCGTGGGCATCAAGACGACGGTCGACGCCTCCACGAAGTCCGTCTTCTTCAAGCGGCGCAATAAGTACGAGTTCAGCCTGTATCTCGCGGGCTGGGGGTCGGGCACCGGCGAGATGTCCTCGCCTCTGCGTGCGCTCGTCGGCACGCCGAACAAGGACACAGGTTTTGGCGGGACCAACCGTGGCCGCTACTCCAACCCGGACATGGACGGAGTGCTCGAAGAGGCACTGCAGACCATCGACGATCCAACGCGCGAAGCCTTGCTGCAGGAAGCGAGCAAGATCGTGATGGAGGACTACGGCATCTTGCCGCTGCATTACGAAGTGACGGTTTGGGCCATGCGCAAGGGTGTCGACTATACCCCGCGCACGGATCAGTACACCGTGGCAACGAGCGCGAAGCCGTCGAACTGACGTCCGTTTAGGCGAGGCGAGGGGCCAGGCAACGTCCTGGCCCCCGCCGCGAGCGACAAGCGGCAGCGGGCATGCTGGTCTATCTCATACGGCGTTTGGCGCAGAGCATACTGGTGCTGCTTGTAATGGCGGTGCTCGTATTTGTTGGGATTTTCGCAGTCGGCAATCCGGTTGACGTGCTGATCAATCCCGAGGCGGACCTTCAGGAACAGCAGGCGACCATCGAGCGGCTGGGGTTGGACCTGCCCTTGCACGAGCAGCTCTTTGTGTTCATGGGCAACGCTGTGAAGGGTGACTTCGGCCGCTCGTTCCTCCACGGCGAACCGGCCATGGAGATCATCCTGACACGGCTGCCCGCAACCATGGAGCTTGCGGTGGTGGCCCTCGCCATCTCGTTGGTGTTCGGCGTGCTGTTCGGGCTTTGGGCCGGGCTCAAGCCCTATGCTTTTTCCGGAAAGACCATCATGGCGGGTTCGATTTTGGGTTTCAGCCTGCCGAACTTCTGGCAAGGGCTGATGCTGATCCTGATCTTCGCGGTTTTCCTGGGCTGGCTGCCGGCCGGAGGGCGCGGGGAGACAACCGAATTCCTGGGCATGCGGGTGAGCTTCCTGACAGCCGACGGTTGGAGCCATATTCTGCTTCCAGCCTTGAATCTCGCGATCTTCAAGATGTGCCTGGTGATTCGACTGGCCCGCGCGGGCACCCGCGAAGCTGCCCTGCAGGACTATGTGAAGTTCGCGCGCGCCAAGGGCCTGTCCCCGCGGCGGATCGTGCTAGTGCATATTCTGAAGAACATCATGATCCCGGTGGTGACGGTGGTCGGCCTGGAACTGGGTTCCATGATCGCCTTCGCGGTGGTCACCGAAACCGTGTTTGCCTGGCCGGGGATCGGCAAGCTCTTGATTGACAGCATCGTCAATCTCGACCGGCCGGTGGTGGTCGCCTATCTCGTTCTCACGGTCTTCATGTTCGTGATCATCAATCTCACGGTGGATCTAATCTACTCGGTCCTAGACCCACGCGTCCGATTGGCGGAGGTGAAGGCATGAGCGAGCAGACCGCACCCTTGGAGCCCATCGCCTCCGACCTCTCCCCGGAGGCCGGCTTCGCCGAGACTCCCTGGCGACGCTTCGCGGTGGAGTTCGCGTCGTCCCGCCTGGCGATGGTGGGCCTGCTGCTTTTCCTGGGGATCGCGCTGGCGGCGATTTTCGCCCCCTGGATCGTTCCGCAAGACCCCTACGATTTGGCGCAGCTCGACATCATGGATGGCCAACTGCCGCCCGGCTCCGCGTCCTTGGCGGGCTACACCTATCTTCTCGGCACCGACGATCAAGGGCGCGATATGTTAAGCGCGATCATCTACGGTCTTCGTATCAGCCTTCTTGTGGGCAGCGTGAGCGTTGTCATCGCTCTTTTGGTCGGGGGAAGCCTGGGGCTGCTGGCCGCCTACTTCGGAGGGGCGGTGGACAGCGTCATTATGCGCGTGGTGGACATTCAACTCAGCTTTCCCGCCATCTTGGTCGCTCTGATCCTGCTCGCCATCTTTGGCAATGGCGTGGACAAGGTCATCATCGCCTTAGTGATCGTGCAGTGGGCTTACTATGCGCGGACCGTGCGCGGGACGGCGCTGGTGGAGCGGCGCAAGGAATACATGGAGGCTGCGTCCTGCCTCGCGCTTAGCCACCGCCGCATCGTGTTCCGGCACCTGCTACCGAACTGCCTGCCGCCGCTGATCGTGGTCGCGACGGTTCAGATTGCGCAAGCCATCGCGCTGGAGGCGACGCTTTCGTTCCTCGGCGTTGGGGTTCCGATTACCGAACCTTCGCTGGGGCTGCTGATCGCGAACGGTTTCGAGTACATGATGAGCGGGCGCTATTGGATCAGTTTCTTTCCCGGCGTTGCTCTGGTGCTGGCCATTATCAGCATCAATCTCGTCGGCGATCAGCTCCGTGACATTCTGAACCCAAGGCTGAAGTCGTGACCTCGGCGGCCAACGATCTTCCCACCTTGGAGGTCCGGAACCTGGAGACCCATTTCTTCACCCGGGCGGGGGTGCTGCGCGCGGTGAACGACGTTAGCTTTTCGGTCAAGCGCGGCGAGATCATGGGCTTGGTGGGGGAGTCGGGATCGGGAAAATCGGTGACCGGGTTCTCGATCATGGGGATGGTCGATGCGCCCGGACGCATCGTTGGCGGCGAGGTCCGTTTCCAGGGACAGGACCTCCGTCAACTGGATGAGTCCGCCATGCGCGACCTGCGGGGCAACCGCATCGCCATGATCTTTCAGGACCCGATGATGACGCTTAACCCCGTCTTGCGGATCGAGACGCAAATGGTGGAAAGCGTGCTGGCGCACGACAAGGTGGACCGTGCGGAAGCGCGGCGGCGTGCGGTGGAAGCGCTGGGCCTCGTGGGCATCTCCTCGCCGGAGGAAAGGCTGCGCGCCTATCCCCATCAGTTCTCCGGGGGCATGCGGCAAAGAGTGGCCATCGCGATTGCCATGTTGCACAAGCCGGAACTCATCATCGCGGACGAGCCGACCACCGCCTTGGACGTGACGATTCAGGCGCAGATTCTGCACGAGGCACAGAAGCTCTGCCGGCGTTACGACACGGCGATGATCTGGATCACTCACGACCTCTCCGTCGTGGCCGGCCTCGCCGACCGGGTCTGTGTCATGTACGCCGGGCAGCTTGTGGAGGGAGGGCAGGTGGACGCCGTTCTGGACCATCCCCTCCATCCCTACACCGCCGGGCTAATCGGCTCGGTTCCTAGCCAGAACATGCGCGGGCGGCGATTGACGCAGATCCCAGGCATGACGCCCTCGCTCCTGCGGCTTCCAAAGGGCTGTCCCTTCCAAGCCCGCTGCGATCGGGCACATGACGATTGCGCACAGGTTCCGGTCAGCCGCGAGCTTATTCCCGGCCGCTGGGTTCGCTGTTTCTATCCTTGCGAAACCGAGGCGGTGCCATGATGACGGGGGGGCAACCCATTCTGAAGCTGGAGAATATCTCCAAGCGCTTCGTGCGCCGTCTGGACGCGGCGGAGAAAGTGGCTGCCTGGGCTGGGGCGGATCTCAAGGAAGAAGTGGTCCATGCGGTTGACGATGTGAGCCTGGAGATCGCTGAAGGGGAAGTGGTCGGATTGGTCGGTGAATCCGGTTGCGGGAAATCCACGCTCGGCCGGGTCGTCTCCGGGATCCACAAGCCGAGCGACGGCATGATGTTCTACCGGGGCAACGATATCAGCCGCCTGGACCCGCTGGCGGCGCGGGAATTCGCGCTCAAGGTCCAAATGATCTTTCAAGATCCCTTCGCCTCCCTTAATCCGCGCATGCGAGTGGCCGATATCGTCGGAGAGTCTCCGCGCTACCATGGCCTTTGGTCTGGCCAAGACGCCAAGCAGCGCTTGGAAGACGTTATGCTGCGGGTTGGCTTGGATCCCAGCTTTCAGCGGCGCTATCCACACCAGTTCTCAGGTGGGCAAAGGCAGCGTATCGGGATTGCGCGCGCCTTGGCGGTTGAGCCTGACTTCATTGTTTGCGACGAGGCGGTCGCGGCGCTCGACGTCTCCATTCAGGCCCAAGTGCTCAATCTCTTCATGGACTTGAGGGAGGAGCTGGGCCTTACCTACCTGTTCATCAGCCATGATCTGGGCGTGGTGCGCCACCTGTCGGACCGGGTCGTGATCATGTATCTCGGGCGGGTCGTCGAGATCGGGGAGACCGGCGCGCTCTTCGCGGATCCAAACCATCCCTACACCCGGGCGCTGCTAGCGGAAGTACCGCGGATCGACGCGCGCCACCGGGATTTCGAGCCGGTGAAGGGAGAGATCCCTTCGCCGCTGGATCCGCCGTCAGGATGTCACTTTCACCCGCGCTGCCCCTTCGCCAGCGCGCGCTGCCGAAGCGAAGCCCCGGCGCTCCGGGAAATCGGGCCGGGGCGCTGGTCGGCTTGTCACCTGAACGACGCTTAGAGCCTTGAGCGGCTCACGCCTTCGCGGAGCGCCGGGGCGCGGCGGAAAGCTTGTGATAGTCGCGGTACCAGTCGACGAAGTTGCTTAGTCCTTCCGCCAAGGCCGTGGTCGGCCTGTAGCCGAGTTCCCGTTCGCTGAGCTCAAGATCGGCCCAGGTCGCCACCACGTCGCCCGGCTGCATGGGTGCGGGCTCGAAAATTGCCGGCAGTCCCACGATCTCTTCAAGCAGCTTGACGAACTCCGTCATCTTGATGGGCTTGTCATGGCCGAGATTGAAGATGGCCGCCGGTGGTGCTCCTTCGCCGGCTTTGGGGCGATACTTCAGGGCGGCGATTGCCCCCGACACGATATCGTCGACATAGGTGAAATCCCGCCAGCATTCGCCTGAATTGAACAGCCGGAAGGAGGTGCGGTCGAAAATCGCCTTGGTGAAGATGTAAGGCGACATATCCGGTCGCCCCCAGGGTCCGTAAACCGTGAAGAAGCGCAACCCGGTGGTCGGCAGCCCATAGAGGTGCCCGTAGGAATAAGCCATCAGCTCGCCGCTGCGCTTCGTCATGCCATAGACCGATTGCGGTCGGTCGACAGGATCGGATTCCGAAAAGGGCTGCTTGGTGTTGCCGCCGTAGACCGAGGAGGAACTGGCGTAGACGAAAGCCTCGAGACTGCTGTAGCGGCGCGCCAACTCCAGCATGTTGAGTTGGCCCGTGATATTGGAGTCGAGGTACACCTGTGGATTCTTCAGCGAGTAGCGTACGCCGGCCTGGGCGGCCAGATGGAGAATTGCCGTAGTCTCGGGCAGGAGGGCCGCGAGGTGGTCTATGCATGCGGATTCGGCTATGTCCAGATGCTCGAAACGCACATTCGGATAGGCGGTGAGAACTTCCAAACGCGCTTGCTTGAGCGCCGGGTCGTAATAGTCGTTCAGGGAGTCGACGGCGTAAACGTCGGCCCCCTCTTTTGCAAGGGCGAGCCCAGCGTGAAATCCAATAAAGCCCGCCGCCCCGGTCAATAAAACCGTCATTTTGCCAGCCGTCCCTCGGGAGGTAGCAGAGAAGGAATCGCCATGCCTATCAGGATGCAGCAGCCTCCGGCCTGCTTTCCTGATGCAGAAGATGCCACCGCCAAGCGTCCTTGACCATATCGTCGAGTTCACGCCGCTCCGGGACCCAGCCTAGGACGTCCCGGGCCAAGCGCGCATCGGCGATCAATCTGGGCGGATCCCCTTCTCTCCGTTTTGTGTAGACCACCGGGATGTCCCGCCCGGTAACCCGGCGGGCCGAAGTGATCACCTCTTCGACGGAGAACCCTTGCCCGTTGCCCAGATTGAAGGCCCCTCGGTTCTCGCCAGCGGAAAGCCATTCAAGGGCCTTCACGTGGGCCGTGGCCAGGTCGGTGACGTGGATATAATCACGGATGCAGGTCCCGTCCGGTGTGTCGTAATCGTTGCCGAAGACCGAGATGCTCGAACGCCGGCCGCTCGCCGCTTCCAAAACCAGGGGGATGAGATGAGTTTCCGGTTCGTGCATCTCCCCGGTCTCGCTATCCGGGTCCGCCCCAGCCGCGTTGAAATAGCGCAAGGCGGCCCAGCGCATTCCATAGGCCTCGCCAAAGTCCCGGAGCATCCGCTCGACAATCAGCTTGGTCTCGCCGTAAGGATTGATCGGGTGCTGCGGAGCTGTCTCGGAGATCGGCATTTTGTCCGGGATGCCGTAGGTCGCACAGGTGCTGGAAAACACGATCTGAGAGACGTCGAACTCGCGCATTGCGTTGAGGAGGCAAAGCGTTCCGACCACATTGTTCTCGTAATAGAGGGCTGGCCGCTCGACCGATTCCCCGACATAGGCCAGCGCGGCGAAATGGACGACGGCGCCAGGACGGTGCTTGTCGAAGACTTCTCGCAAGCGTTGCTCGTCGCGAAGGTCGCCTTGCTCAAAAGGCCCCCATTGCACGGCACCGCGATGACCGCGCTGCAAATTATCGTAAGTGATGGGCCGCAGGCCTTGGCGGGCCAGTTCCTTGCAGAAGTGGCTGCCGATATATCCGGCGCCACCGGTCACTATGACGGGGATGTCGTGCGTCACAATCAGATCACCCTCAAGCTTCTGCCCCCAAGGCTTAACTGGTCGCGAGGATAAACGAAGAGATGCTATGAAAAAACATGCGTTGGCGGTGCCAGATATTCATTTGGGTAATCTGGGAGAGGCAAGGCCAACGGTGAAATCAGCGTTGGGCGTTGAAGTAACTGACAAATACCCGTTTTCCCTGGCCTCACGCTGGCGCCAGGGCCATCTAAATTTCACAGGGATTTCATTTCGAGGGAGCGCCGCTCCACCTGATCGCAGAGAAAATGACCAATCACAAGGTGCATTTCCTGCACGTGATTCGTGGATGTCGAGGGGACTCGGAGGCAGAGATCGCAGAATCGGGCCATTTCGCCGCCGGATTCGTTGCTCATGCCCAGTCGCGGAAGCCCCTTTTTGGCGGCGAGCTTCAGCGCGTTGAGGATATTGGGGCTGTTGCCGCTGGTGGAAAGTGCGATTAGCAGATCACCTGGGAGCGCCAAGGCTTCGAGTTGCCGCGAGAAAATCGTCTCGTATCCGAAATCGTTGGCGATTGCCGTGATCGCGGAGGTGTCCACGGTAAGGGAAATCGCCGGCAGGGCGGGGCGGTCTCTGAGGTAGCGGCCGACGAGTTCGGCGGCAAGGTGCTGTGCCTGGGCGGCAGAGCCCCCATTTCCGCAAAGAAGGATCTTGTTTCCGCGCTCCAGCGCTGCGTTCGCCATGGCCGCCGCGCGATCGATATCGGTGGCCAGGCCGGCCAACGCGGTACTGATCCGGGCGACGGTTTGGCAGTAGGTCTCGAATGTCACGGTTGCGTCCTTATCCGCGGATGGTCAAGCAGCCGGTGCCTTAGACGATCGAACTAGCCCCAGGCAAGAGGAAGTCATGGAGACTTATCGCCGCCCTTCGCGGCGAGTGCCGGAGCGGCCGCTTCGCGTCTGAGAGTGGAGATCTGTGTGGCGAGAACCGCGGCTATAAACACGGCGCCCAACAGGTCTGTGGTGACCCCGGGTTTGATCAGGACGAGGGCCGCCGCGACCAGCAAACAGCGTTCCCACAACCGGGCAGGGGCGAGCAAGTAGCCTATCAAGCCACCGGCGAGACATACAACGCCGACCACCGCCGTTAGAGCAGTGAGCGAAATTGTCTGCCAATCGCCGATGAGAAGCAGGGACGGCCCAAAGACGAACATGAAAGGCACGATATAGCCGGTCGCGCCAAGCCGCACCGCCATGAGCCCGGAATCCCACAGCCCGGCCCTCGAGATTCCGTTCGCCGCATAGACCGCCATTGCGACCGGGGGCGTGATCGCCGACAGAATCGCGTAGTAGAACACGAACATGTGCGCCGCTTCCGGGATGACGCCGAGCTTGACGACCGCCGGGACGAGCAGTGCGACCTGCATGATGTAAGCCGGGGTCGTCGGCATTCCCATTCCGAGGATGATGCCCGCGATCATGGTGAGAAGCAGAGCGATGATCATGCTGTCCTGGGAGGCGGAGATCACGAGGTGCGTAAACTCCAAGCCGAGGCCGGTCAGTGTGATCACCCCGACAACGATGCCGGCGCAGGCGCAAGCCAACGCGACCGAAATCGTGTTGATCGCCGCGGTGACGAGAGTCTCCACGATCACATGCAGTCGCACGAAACCCCGGGTGGACTTCCGGAGCAGTGTCGTGGGAATCACCGACACGATGCCGCAGAGAGCGGCGAAGGGCGCGCTGTAGCCGAGCAACAAGGTGCCGATGATAATGATCAGGGGCAAGAAGAGATGGCCGCGCTCTCGAAGCACGGCGCCGAGGCGCGGCAGGTCCGCGCGCGGCAGGCCTTGCATGCCCGTGCGCTTGGCCTCGAAGTGGACGGCGCAGAACACGGCGAGGAAATACAGCACGGCGGGAAACAGGGCGAAGCTCGCCACCGCCAGATAGCTAATGCCCAGGAACTCCGCCATGACGAAAGCCGCCGCCCCCATGATCGGCGGCATGATCTGACCGCCTGTCGAGGCCACGGCCTCGACCGCCCCGGCGAAGGCCGGCTTATACCCAATGCGCTTCATGAGCGGGATTGTGAAGGTCCCGGTGGTCATGACGTTCGCGACGGCGCTGCCGGATACGGTTCCGAACAGGCCGCTGGTAATGCAGGCGACCTTGGCTGGCCCGCCGGCGGTGTGCCCCGTCAGGCTCATGGCGAACTCCATGAAGAGCTTGCCGGTGCCCGAGCGCTCCACCATCGCGCCAAACAGGATGAAGAGCATCACGTAAGTCGCGGAGACGGATAGCGGTATGCCGAAAATGCCCTCGGTCGTCAGGTAAGTCTGCTCCAGCAGCAAGGCCGGGTCCTGTCCCGATACGAAAAGGGCGTAGAGCAGGAAGAGGCCGGCAGTGACCGGCAGTGCAAGGCCGATCGCCCGGCGGGTGGCCTCGAGCAGAACCAGTACCATTGCAACCCCGAACACCACGTCGAGATCGCGCAGGTCATCGACATAGATCATCCGGTTGATGATGTAGTCCCGCTCGATCACCGGGTAGGCAGCGGACGCCACGGCGACGATCAGGAGAAGCAGGCTCACCCAGTTCGGCCTGCGTGTGCCGCCGTGCTTGCGAAACGGCAAGATGAGAAAGGCCAGTACCAGGGCGAAGCCCAGGTGGGTGCTCCTCAGGGTGAAGGCGTTGGGTGGCCCAAAGAACGCGATGTAGAGGTGGAACACGGACATGGAGACGCCGACCGCGGTGACGGCGTAGCCCACCCATGCAGAGCTCTTTTCGGTCGTCATAACGTCTCCGCCGGCGTCGCAAGGAAGCCCCCCCCGCGGGGGGGGGGGGGGGGGTGGGCCCGCCGCCCCGGGGGGGGTGGGGCGGGGGGGGGCGACCAAAACCCCCCAGGGTTTGTTAGAATAAAATGGGCCCCGGGGGGGCGGGCCGCCGAGTGGGGGGGCCGGGCCCCGGGGGGGGGGGGGGGGGTGTGGGTGGGGGGGGGCGCCGAGG
>JARFRB010000014.1 GCA_029287455.1 Pelagibius litoralis
GGTAAGAGGCGGGCAGCACCTCGCCCGCGCCGTCTTCGGCTTTCAAGCTGGATTCAAGGCGAAAATCGCTGAAGAGGGCCGTGATGCCCCGTGGCTCCACAACGAGTCCCGCGTAGCTTGGGTGTGGCGAAAGCTCGATCTCGACCGAGGCCGCCGCGATCTTCAAGCCGCCCCCATAGATCATGTATCCCAAGGACGATCCCTGGACCGCCGAACCCTCGATCGGTGGTGCGGCGGGCGTATCTGCACGGGAGACCGCCCCGGCGGCCAGCAGGCCCGCCGCGGCCATCATGGCAGTGATCGCTCCAAACGGTCTCATGCTTATGATACGGCCCTGCTCGAGGATGCGTTTACGCACTTTTTATAATTCTGGGGTCGATGCGCTGCGAAGTCCAGGCCCGATCGGATTGGTGAAGCCCTTCATCAAGAATTCGTGAGTTCTTTTCCCAAACTCGCAGATCGCTGACGCCGTGAAATCCTGCCAAATCGGTCGAGTCCCGGAAAATAAGACTCTCAAGTCAGTGTTTGGGGGAGGGTGATGCGATCATCGCACCGGCGTGGCAGGAATCGGGTCGGGCCATTCATCTGTTCCAAAAACGCAAAAAATCTGCTAGTGTTCTCAATGATAGATGATTATCACACAAAAATCGCTTGCCATACTCGCGCCACATTCTTGAATCATTCTAAGATATGCCCATATGGGTTGTTTAGTGGGTAGGCATATACCCGGAAGAGGAAATGCCCGCGAAGAAGAAATTGCAGGCCGTGGCCCAGGGGGCGTGCGGCCTCGAAAAAATGACAGAGGAACTCAGCGCGGGAAAGGGGGTAGGAATGAGAAACATGGTGCCTGTGAACGACGATAGCCTGTCCGCCTATTTGGCGGAGGTGCGTCGGCACCCCATGCTCACCGCCGAGGAAGAGCTGGGTCTGGCCCGTCGCTGGCGCGACGGCAAGGATCGCGAGGCGCTGAGCCAGCTGGTCGGCAGCCACTTGCGCCTGGTCGTGCGGATCGCGCGGGACAACGGCGGCTATGGCCTGCCCATGGCGGATTTGATCGCCGAGGGCAACGTCGGGCTGATGCAGGCGGCCGAAAAATTCGATCCGGAGCGGGGCTTCCGTTTCGCCACCTACGCTTTGTGGTGGGTGCGCGCGTCGATTCGCGACTACATCCTGCGCTCCTGGTCGCTGGTGCGCACTGGCACGACCGCAGCGCAGAAGAAGCTGTTCTTCAAGCTGCGCCGCCTAAAAAGCAGTCTTGGCGCGCTTGAGGAAGGGGACATGTCGCCCGAACTCGTCGCCAAGATCGCCGAGGAGCTGCAGGTTCCCGAAACCGAAGTGGTGGAGATGAACCGGCGTTTGACCCAGTCGGACCGCTCGCTCGACGCCCCGGTCGGCGCGGACGGTGAGGATTCTTGGCTTGATCTGCTGGGCGACGAGCGCGAAGGGCAGGAGGGTCTCTTCGCCGAGAGCGAGGAGATGGACAAGCGCCGGGCCCTGATGCATGGGGCGCTTGCCGAGCTCAACGAGCGGGAGCGGCACATCCTGGTGGAGCGCAAGCTCAAGGACGAGCCGATGACTTTGCAGGAATTGAGCGAGATCTACGGCGTGTCGCGCGAGCGGGTGCGCCAGATCGAAGGCAACGCCTTGCGCAAATTGACGAAATCCATGCGCGCGAGGGCTGCCGAAAGCGGCTTGGATATGGGCCGTCTCGACGAGAGTGGCTCGCTCGCGCTCGCGGCTGCCTGACATCCGCCGAACTCAGATTAAGGCCGATGCCTCCAAAGCGTGGCAGCCTCTACGAAGGCTGCTTCTGCGGGAAGGCATCTGTGCCGTGGATTCCGACTTCTACGATTATCCGCTTCTGAACTATCCCTCCTTGATGTTGACCGTCTTGCGGAGGGCGGCAAAGGAGGAAGCTTCTCTTTGCGACTGCTTCGAGGCGCTGCGGGGCTCCTTGCGTCGCGCCCGCGAGCCCATGGCGGCCTCGCCGGCGGAGGTTAAGGAGCGCGTGGCGCGGGCCCGCACCTACTTGGTGCGTGCGGGGCTTCTGGCCTGTACCGGCGCTGGGCGCTTTCGGGCCACGGCGCGGGGGCGAAACGTTCTCTTGGAACATCCCAGGGGGGTGGACGACAGCGTTCTCATGCAGTTCGCCGAGTTCCGCGATTTCGTCCACAGCCGGGGCGCGGTACCCCACGGCGCGCCCTGCGAGCTGGTGCAGGACCAGGGCCACCAAGCCTTTGGCCGGGGCAAGCTCCTTTCGGACAACCCATTCGATTTCGACACCGCCGCCCACCTTGCCTGGGAGCAAGGCTGGTTCGATGCGCTGGACGAAGTTCACGTGAGGCATTGACGGACATGTCCGAGATTCTCAACCAGCTCCGCAGGGAACACGCGGACTTCGCGCAGCTCCTCAGGCTCGTGGACAAGGAGCTTGGGGTTTTCGACGAGGCTGGCGAGCCGGACTACGACCTGGTCTTGGGCGTGCTCGATTATTGCGCCGAGTACCCCGATCGCTTCCACCACCCAAAGGAAGATTTGATTTACCAGAAGCTGCTTTTGCGTGACCCCCAAGCCGCCGAGGCGGTGGGCGATCTGGAGCACGAACACCGGGAACTGGCCAAGCTCACCGCCCATTTCCGCGAAGCTGTGGACAATGTGCTCAACGAAGCGGAAATCCCGCGCGAAACCGTCGATCACGTGGCCCGCAATTTCCTAGGATTCTACCGCTCTCACATCGAGAAGGAGGACCGGCTGTTCTTCCCTGCTGCCGAACGGGTGCTTGCGGACGAGGACTGGGCCGAAATCGACAGCCACCTCCATAGCCCCGAGGATCCCCTTTTCGGTGGCGAAACGCCCGCGCACCTGGCCCGCCTGCGCGAGAGTTTGCTGCATAGGGAAAGCTAGGGCCAGGCCCCTAGGGATCGAGACTTCCTCCAGCCGCTTCGCTCAGCCCGAACAGCCGCGATTCGCCGGCGGTCATCTCGTGGACCTGGTTGTCGAAACCGACCTGGATGGTGCCGGGCATGTGGTTGTTGATGTCGACGCGCAGTTGTGTGCGGCTGATGGTAAGCTGGACCTCCCGCCGGCGGTACCGCAGCATGACGTGCAGATCGCTGATTTCCGCCGGCAGCCGCGGGTTTAGCCATAGCACGTCGTCCCGGGTTTCGATGCCTGTATAGCAGCGGAAGATGAGGTCCGCCGTGCCCGCCATGGCGCCTAGGTGGATGCCTTCCTTGGTGGTGCCGCCCTGAATGTCCTTGTAATCGCTGAGAAGGGCTTGGGAGAAGTTGTCCCAGGAGGCATCGCGGTTGGAGCGGCTAAGCACCCACGCGTCAACGACCTTGCCGAGCGTCGATCCGTGGGAGGTGCGCTTGCTGTAGTAGTCCACGTTCGCCGGGATCCAATCCGGGTCGAAATGGCGGCCGATCCTGCGGAATAGCTCAACGATCTCCTCCGAGGAAAAGAGATAGAAGAGCATCAGCACATCGGCCTGCTTGGACAGCTTGTAGCGGTTGGGGCTGTCGTTCTCACTTGCCAAAATCCGGTCGAGCCGCCGGATATCGCCGTATTTTCGCCGGTAGCCCTCCCAGTCGAACTCCTCGAGATCCGCGTAGCCCTCGAACTGGCTAATGATCTTCTCGTCGTGAAAATCGACGCGGATACGCCGGCTAACGTTGTCCCAAAGCACCAAATCTTGCTGGCTGATGCCGAGCCCTTCTTTGAGTTCGGCGCTGCGATCCGAGGGCAGCAGCCGAAGGGTGTCCAGCGCCCGCCAACAGGTCCAGGCGGCCATGAGGTTGGTGTAGGCGTTATTGTCGATCCCCGGCTTGGCCGCGTCCGGATAGGCATCGTGATACTCGTCCGGGCCCATCACCCCCTTGATCTCGTAATGGTCGGACTCGTGGTCGTACTGGGCGAGCGAGGCGAAAAAGCGGGCGATGTCGAGCATCATCTCCGCCCCGTGAAACATCAGGAAATCCATGTCTCGGGTCACCTGATAGAACTGCCAGACGTTAAAGGCGATCGCCGCGTTTACATGCCGCTGAAGGTGGCTGTTGTCCGGCATCCAATGGCCGGATACGGGGTTGAGATGCAGGCGCTGCGTTTCCTCGCGCCCGTTGCTGGCGCTTTGCCAGGGAAACATGGCGCCGGCGTATCCGGCGGCGCGCGCGGCCAGGCGTGCCTCGGGCAGGCGCCGGTAGCGATAGAGCAGCAGCGCGCGGGTGATCTCCGGCAAGCGCAAATTGAGCTGCGGGAAGATGAACAGCTCATCCCAGAACACATGCCCGCGATAGGCCTCCCCATGCAGACCGCGCGCCGGGCAACCTACGTCCAGGTCAAGGATGTTCGGCGAGACCGTCTGCAGCAAATGAAACAGGTGGAGCCGCAGGATCATGGTTTGCTCTTCGATCCGGCCGACGCTGTCGCCCGCCATGTGCAGGTCAAAGCGGCGCCAAAGTTGCGCCCAGCCGAGCTTGTGCCTGTCGAGAAGCGCGGAGAAGGTGCCAGCCCGGCCCGCCGCGCCCCAGGCCTCTTCCGCCGGGGCCGTGGCGGCGGAATCGCGCGACGAATAGAGCGCCAGGGTTTTCTCGACCGTGAAGGTATCGCCCTCCGCGGCCTCGACACTCAAGACGGTCGCGATCCTGTCGGGCTCTTCCTCGATTTCCGCGGTGACACCTTGGCGCGCGTTCGCGCCGTTCGAAAGCAGCGTACGCGCGGCGAGGGCGATCCGGACCTTGGATTGGGTCGTCCGGCATTCGAGCATCACCATGCCGGCCCCATCGTGGCGACGGTCCAGGGTTTCCAGATGACGGTTTTCGAGGTCCTGGTAGCGGGCTACGCCGCGATTGCGGACTCGCGCGTCAATGCCGGACCGGATCTCGAGGCGGCCGGACCAGTTCTCCGCGGTGAGTTCCCAGGACAATGCCGCAAGATGAGGTTCCGAGATGTGGACGAAGCGCCGGCTGGTCAGCCGTGTCAGCCGGCCGTCCGCGTCGCGCAGTCGCAGAGCCCGGGTCATGATGCCCTCGTGGAGATCGAGTTCCTGGCTGTAGTGCAGCAACTGCGACTCGCCGAGCGAGAGCCAAGACCCTCCATCGACGCGGAAGCTCAGATCCAGCCAATTAGGAAGGTTCACCAGATCTTCGTTTTCCACCGAGCGGCCGGCGATATGGCTGGTCAAACGATTGTAGCAACCGGCCAGATAGCTGCCCGGATAATGAGTTCCGTCGGCCTGGGTCCATTCAGCGGCTCCGCGCGTCGCGAAGTAGCCGTTGCCCAAGACTGTCAGGGTTTCGCGGGTCGCCTCTTCTTCGACCGCGAAGCGGTTATATGACAACTTCCAGGGGTCCATGACCCTGGTCTCCTAAAGCTTCGCGAGCAAGGCCTCCAAGAAGGCTCTCACCTCCGTGCAGTCGCGCAGGCGGTAGCTGGCTAAGCTCGGATGGGGCGCGCCTTCCACCACGATGCCCGTTCCTAGGGGTGCCAGCGCTTTGAAGGCATCTTCGTCGGTGATGTCATCGCCAAGGTAGATCGGATAGCAATCCTGCCCCCTCTCTCGCAGCGTATCGAGGATCCAGAGGACAGCCTTACCCTTGTTCCAATCGATATTAGGCTGGATCTCCAGAACCTTCTTTCCTTCGGTTAAGCGCAGGCCCGAATTGCCCTCTAGCCGCGCCTGAACGCAGGCGCGAATTCTGGCGACCGCTGCCGCGTCGTCCACCTGGCGGTAATGAATGGCGATCGAATACTGCTTGCGCTCCAGCCGAAGCCCCAGGATATCGCTAAGCTCCTCGGAGAAATGCTTTTCTATCCGGTCGAGCCGGGTTGGCAGGTCCGCTACCGCGGCGAGTTCCAGCTTCTTGTGATCCGGCGGGTCGATGGCGAATCCGTGATCCCCAGCGTAGTGCAGGCCCTCGACCCCGACGAGGGTGCGCAGATCTTCAAGGCTCCGGCCGCTGACGATGGCGACAGTGGCGCGGGTCATCAGCCGGCGCAGGGTTTCGCGCATTTCGGGCTCAAGGATGGCGAGGTCGGGGCGCTCGACGATTGGCGTCAGGGTTCCGTCGTAGTCCAGGAAGACCGCCAAGGGCGCTTGCCCGGCGGCTTGCAAGATGGTGTCGAGATAGGTGAGGGCGTGCGGCAGGACCTGCATGGGCAGCGCGCGCGGGCTGCTTGGGCCCAGAACCTTGACGGCGGCGAGGCTTGTCACGACCGGATCGGCACCCGCCTTCGTCAAAGCGCCCGGATCGCCCGATTTACACACGCCGATCACGCGGCCGAAGCCGCCAGAACGCGCCGCCGCCACACCGGCCGCCGAGTCTTCCACGACCACGGTTCGCTCCGCCACGGCGTCGAGGGCGGTGGCGGCGTGGAGGAAAATGTCCGGCAGAGGCTTGCCCCCCAGGTTCGCCCGGGCGGCTTCGTTGCCGTCTACGATTGCGTCGAACAGGCCGCTCAGGTCCGCCGCTTCCAGCACGGCGTGGCCGTTGCGGCTGGAAGTCGCGACAGCCAGCTTGAAGCCCGCGGCGCGCAGGGCCTGCACGAAGATCAGGCAGTCGGCGTCGGTTTTAGGGCCAAGCGCTTGCAAGAGCGCGGTGAAACGCCGGTTCTTCCCGTTCCCCAAGCCCCAGACGGTCGGGGCGTCGGCCGGGTCGCCCGCGCCGCCTTCGGGAAGGGCGATGCCCCGGGCGGCCATGAAGGCGCGCACCCCGTCCAAGCGCGGGCGCCCGTCGATCAGGGGGCCATAATCCTTGGCGATGCTGAAGGGACGCAGCGAAGAAGCCGTGCTCGTGCCTCGCTCGGATAGAAAGCGATCGAAGGTCTCTTTCCAAGCTTGGGCATGAAGCGCGGCGGTATCGGTAAGGACCCCGTCCAGATCCAGTATGACGGCGTCATAGGACGTGCGGCTAAGGCAAGTGGTGGGGTCACCTGATGGCGTAGGGGCGTTCATAAGGGCCAAGATTCGCGAAAGTTGCGACGATTGCAAACCTATACGCGACGCATTGCCGGATAATGAACGGGTGACCGCTGATGGCCCCCTAGCTACCGGGGGAATCGGGCTTTCCGGCGGACATCTGCTTGCCGATCTCGGCGCTGATATTGTCCCAGATTCTGGCGGCGGAGGCCTCGCCGTCGGCGCGCAGGGTTCTCGCGCGCAGGTTCGCCATCTGCAGGGCACCGCGCGGTCCATGGTTGGACAGCACAATCCGTGCCGCCTGCCGAATATACTTTCGGTCCAGCATTCCGATCTCCGCCAAGAGCCGAAGTGGTGCGAAGGCCCCCCACAGCCAGCCTTCGCTCTCGACTGGGCCCAACTATGGCGGGTTGGTCGGATTTGCCCAGACGTCTTGCCGATATAGGCCGAAGGGGGTGTGCCGAAGGACAGGGGAAGCAGGGTCTTGCGTGCATAGAACGCAGGAGCATTCGCCAAAAACGCGGATCTTGCTCGTCTTGAAACCTGAACTTACCCCTTCAACCGCAGCGGCAGCCCGGCCATCACCGCGTGGACTTCGTCGGCGACCTCGGCCAAACGCTGGTTCAGGATGCCCGCTTCGTCCCGGAAACGCCGCGCTAGCGCATTTTCCGGGACGATGCCTTGCCCGACTTCGTTGGTTACCAGCACCACGGTGCCAAGGCTATCTCGAAAGGCGTCGATAAGCGCGGCGGAAGCCGTTTCGCCGTAACGCTCCGCCAGCATCATGTTGCTGAGCCACAAAGTGACGCAGTCGACCAAGATAAACCCCTCGGGCCGGCCTTGCGCCCCCAGGGCCTGCGCGAGGTCCAAGGGGGCTTCCAGGGTGGTCCAGCGGGTGTCGCGGCGTTCGCGGTGCAGGCGGATTCGTTCCCGCATTTCCGCGTCGAATGCCTGGGCGGTGGCAAGGTAGACAAGCGGGGCCTCCTGGCCCTCGACCAGGCTTTCGGCGAAGCGGCTCTTTCCCGAGCGGGCGCCGCCGGTGACGAGTATGCGTTTTGGCTTCACGCTTTGCCTCCCTTCGCCGCAGCATAGCCGCTTGGAAGTCCAGGCGGAAAGCGCTAGACCAAACGCAAGCCCCTCCCGGGCGGAGCGGCGGGTTTCCAGGAAGGGGTAGGGACATGAGCAACGCTATCTCCACACGGATCGAACCGCTTTTCGCGACGCCGCTAGGCGTTTTCACGCTGCCCGACTTCGAGCGGGTCAATGCTGGCCTCAAGGGCGAGATTCTCGAGCGTGAGCAGGCGGACAGGGGCGTGGGGCGCAGCAACGTCGGGGGGTGGCACTCGGGCTACGATCTGCTGAGCTGGCCAATTCCCGAGGTGGCCGAACTTGGCAAGGCGGTGCAGCAGGCAGTACTGACGCTCGCGACGAAGATTGTAGGGGCCAATCAGATCCAGGCGAAGATGGCCATGGAAGGCTGGGCCAACGTCTCGCGCGCGGGAAACTACAACAAGCTCCACTACCATCCGAATTGGCATCTTTCGGTCGTCTATTACGTGGAAGCGGGCGATCCGCCCCCCAGCGATAATCCCGAAAGCGGCTGCCTGGAATTCACCGATCCGCGCGGCGCGGTGGGTATGTTCGGTTTGGATGGCAGCGATTTCGGCAAGACCTACCGTATTCCCGCCAAGACCGGCCGGCTGCTGGTCTTCCCCTCCTTCCTGCAGCACTGGGTGCACCCCTATCTGGGCAGTGGTGAGCGCATCTCGCTGGCCATCAACGTTAGGCTGCGGGATATCGAGCGGCTGCGCTAGGGCGCGGGCCTTGACTCCGGGGCGTTAGGCGGCGAGATCTGAGTCGGGCGAGTATTTTGCTGGCACCCGCACCCCATCTAGGAGGAACCCGGCATGGGCCCATTTCTTCATGACGCGGCGCCGTCGGTTATCGACGCGGCCAATCCCATGGGCACCGACGGCTTCGAGTTTGTCGAGTACACCGCGCCCGATCCCGCTCAACTGACCCGCCTTTTCGAGAGCCAGGGCTTCACCGCCGTGGCGCGCCATCGCTCCAAGGACGTCACCCTGTTCCGGCAAGGCGACGTCAACTTCATCGTCAACGCCGAACCCAACAGCTTCGCTCAGGCCTTCGCGCGGGTCCACGGGCCCAGTGCTTGCGCCATGGCCTTCCGCGTCGTGGATGCTGGGCAAGCCTATGCCCGCGCCTTGGAGTTGGGCTCCAAGCCCTTCGAAGGCCAGGTTGGGCCGATGGAGCTGAACATTCCCGCGATCGAGGGCATCGGCGGCAGCTTGATCTACCTGGTGGACCGATATGGGGCCAAGGGCACGATCTACGACATCGATTTTCAGCCGATCCCCGGCACCGATCCCCAGCCCAAGGGTGTCGGCCTGACCTACATCGACCATCTCACACATAACGTTCACCGTGGGCGGATGGACGTCTGGGCCGGGTTCTACGAACGGCTCTTCAACTTCAAGGAAATTAGATACTTCGATATCGAAGGAAAGCTGACGGGCTTGAAGTCCCGGGCCATGACCAGCCCCTGCGGCAAAATTCGCATCCCGATCAACGAGAGCGCCGACGAGGATAGCCAGATCGAGGAATACCTGAAGGCCTATAGCGGTGAGGGGATCCAGCACATCGCTCTTGGCACCGACGACATCCACGCCACGGTCGAGGCCTTGATGGAACGCGGGATTGCCTTCATGGACCCGCCGCCGGAGACGTACTACGAACTGCTGGACGAGCGGCTTCCCGGCCATGGTGAGGACGTGGCGCGCCTGAAGCGCAGCGGCATTTTGATGGATGGCGCCCCCCCCCCGGACGGCGGCCGCTTGCTCCAGATCTTCACCGCCACGGTGATTGGCCCGATCTTCTTCGAGATTATCCAGCGCAAGGGGGACGAAGGCTTCGGGGAGGGTAATTTTCGCGCGCTCTTCGAATCGATCGAGGCCGATCAAGTCAAACGCGGCGTTCTGAAAGCCAAGAGCTGACGCTCGGCAAGGCGCAGTAATCTGGGGGGCGGCATATGACCTTCGAAAGCTTGACCTTGAGCCGGATCGAGGCACGGCCCGTTCTGCTGAAGCTGGAACGGCCCGTGGTGGCGCGGATCGCCACGATTCCCAACTGGCCGTTGATCCTAATCGATCTCCACACCGAGGAGGGCGTCGTCGGCCGCGCTTATTTGGAGCCTTATGTGCCGCGCGCCATGCGCTATCTGGTTCCGGCTTTGCAGGACCTCGGCGAGGCGTTGAAGGGACGGCGACTGGCGCCGCTTGAGCTCTACGACGCGGCCCGCAAATCCCTGCATTTCGTCGGCTACGAGGGATTGTCGATGATCGCCGTGGCCGGCTTGGATATGGCGGTCTGGGACGCGTTGGCCCGGGCGGCGGAGCTTCCTCTCTGCGTGCTTCTGGGCGGCGGCACGGGCAGCGTGCCTGCCTACAACAGCAACGGCTTGTGGCTGAAGGAGCCGGAGGCGGTCGCTGACGAAGCTGTCGAGCTGATCCAGGAAGGCGGGTTCAGGGCCTTGAAGCTGCGCCTGGGGCGCGACAAGCTGGCCGAAGACCTTGCTACCGTGGCGGTGGTGCGCACTCGCGTGGGCGAGGACATCGCCTTGATGGTGGATTTCAATCAGGGCCTGCACTTGGGCGAGGCACTGGAGCGCTGCCATGCCATCGACGATCTGGGGCTGGCCTGGATCGAGGAACCCATCGTTTACGATAATTTGGAAGGCTACGTGCGCCTGACCGCCGAATTGAAGACGCCCATCCAGATCGGCGAGAACTTCTACGGGCCGCGTGAGCTATACAAGGCTCTCCAGCTCAAGGCTTGCGACTACGTCATGCCGGATTTCATGCGGATCGGCGGCGTGACGGGCTGGCTGCGCGCCGTGCCCATCGCCGCGGCGGCGGGGATCCCCGTCTCAACTCACCTCTATCCGGAGGTGGGCGCTCACGTGATGCGCGTGACCGAGGGTGCTCATTGGCTGGAGTGGCAGAGTTGGGCCGATCCCATTCTGCAGGCACCCTACGAAATCAAGGACAGCGCGCTCACTATTCCTGAGCGCCCGGGCATTGGATTGGAATGGGACGAGGACGCCGTCGCCGCTCACCTGGTGGACAGCGTCTAGTTCAACCCTCCCAGGTCCAGTGGACCGGGGGATGCCCCGCGACGGGGCTGGGGAAGAGCGCGAGACGGTCGCCCAGGAGGCAGCCCAGGATCGCGGTTTTCAGATCGGGTCCGGCGAAGGTCAAGCTGGAGATGTTGTGCAGCACCCGGCCATGAGCTGTGTCCAGATGGGGGCGGTCGAGACGGCCGGATAGAAACGCCACCTCGATCTCCGCCAAGCGCTCCTTGTCCACATCCTCCAGGATCAGTTCCTGGTTGCCCCGGTCGTCGACCCGGATGACCCGGTTGCTGATGATCGAGGTGATCCAGATTTGGCCCTCCGCGTCGAAGGCCAGGCCGTCTGGGTAGGTGCCGGCACCGAACTCGGCAACGGTTTCGCGATCCGTCAAGCGCCCATCCGCCTGCAGTTTGAAGCGGGAAAGGCGCCGCCCGAAGGTTTCGTTCACGTAGAGCCAATCACCGGAGGGGTGGACCTGGACCTCGTTGGTGTAGCCCAAGCCGTCGGCGGCCAGGGCGATTCCGCGGCCGTCGATCCGCAGAATGTAACCGTCGTCGATGTCCGGCCGGTAGCCGAGCGCCCTGGGCTGGCGCCGGGTGCTGATGGTGAGCCATATTCGCCCGGAGCTGTCCACCAGCGGAAAGTTGGCGGGGGGAATCGGCTGACCGTCGATCTCGGTGGCCACCGGCGTGAGCGCTCCGTCGCGGCGCAGGCGCCACAGGCCGCCGGCATCGCCGAGATTGGCGAGGAGGAAACTTCCGTCGGGCTCCATTGCGATGCCGTTTGGCTTGATCGGCACCGGCCCAGCCTCCGGCCCGCTTGAGGCGAGTATGAGGGATTGCTGGCCGTCGGGCGCGATCTTGGTTACGCCGCCCCGCCAATCCGCCGCATAGAGCTTCCCGGCGCGGGTCGCGAGCAGGCATTCGGGGCGGACCAGGTCTCCGCCCAGAAAGTCCAGATCTTCCGCGTGCAGTGTCATCAAGATGCTCCCCGTCTTCGCATAACGGCCCGGCGGCAGGACAATTGACCGCCCAGGGCTCGCGCCCATAAGCTAGCGCTCCAGGACATTGGCGCGAAAGTCAGGGATCGCGCAATTCCAGTCTCGTTTCGACCGAAACCGATGGGGGAGCGCCGTGGGTCTGCTATTGGGCTGTGTGGCGGACGATTTCACCGGCGCCACCGACCTTGCCAACACGCTTGTGAAGGGGGGGATGCGAACGGTTCAGCTCTTGGGCCCGCCGAGCGGCCCGCTTGACCCGCATGATTGCGAGGCGGTGGTTGTGGCCCTGAAATCGCGAACCATCCCCGTGGCCGATGCAGTCTCCCAATCGCTCGCCGCCGCCGAGGCACTGCGGGCGGCCGGGGCCCGTCAGCTCTTCTTCAAGTACTGCTCGACCTTCGACTCCACTGATGAGGGCAACATCGGGCCGGTGGCCGAAGCCCTGTTGGAGGCCTTGGGCAGCGATTTCACCATCGCCTGCCCGGCCTTTCCCACTGCAGGGCGCACAATTTACAAGGGCTACCTTTTCGTTGGTGACGAGCTCCTGAGCGAAAGCGGCATGAAGGATCATCCGCTCACGCCCATGCGCGACGCCAATCTGGTGCGGGTGTTGGCGCGGCAGTCGACCCGGTCCGTGGGTTTGGTCCCGTATGCCGAGGTCGCGCAAGGGCCCGCCGCCATTCGCGCCGCCTTTGACCGCTTGCGCCACGAAGGGTTCGGGCACGCCATAGTCGATGCCTTGCAGGATAGTCACTTGCTGGCGATTGGCGAAGCGGCGGCCGATATCCCCTTGATCACAGGTGGTTCGGGTGTAGCGCTGGGCTTGCCCGAGAATTTCCGCAAGGCCGGGCTGCTCGCCGGAGGGGCAAGCGATTCCTTGCCGCAAGTGCCGGGTCCCGCCGCGGTTTTGTCCGGGAGCTGTTCGCGGGCCACAAATGGACAGGTCGCGGCCTTCCTTTCCCAGGGCGGGGAAGCCTTCGCGCTTGATCCCTTGGCCTTGGCGGAGGGCGAGAGCGCGGTTGCGGGAGCGCTCGATTGGGCGCGCCGGCGCTTGGGCGCGCGCCCGATCCTGGTTTACTCCACCGCGGAGCCGAACGCCGTCGCTGCCGCGCAAGAAAAGCTCGGGCGCGAGGCAGCGGGCAGCTTGGTCGAGAGCGCCCTGGCGCGCATCGCCGAGGGTCTGGTGGAGGCTGGCTTGAGACGGCTCATCGTCGCGGGCGGCGAAACCTCCGGTGCGGTCGTCAGTGCCCTGGGCGTTACCGCCTTGCGGATCGGGCCGGAGATCGATCCGGGCGTGCCTTGGACCGTCAGCTTGGACGAGCCGCGTCTGGCCTTGGCGCTGAAATCCGGAAACTTCGGCGGCCCGGACTTTTTCACCAAGGCCTTCGAGAGGCTGTCATGAGTTCCAGCGAAACGCGGCTGCGCGATGAGATCGCGATTTTCGGCAAATCGCTCTTCGACAGGGGCTATGGCTGCGGCTCTTCCGGCAACATCTCCGTGCGCTTGGAAGACGGCCTCTTGGTTACGCCGACGAATTCCTGCATGGGCAGACTGGATCCCACGCGCATCTCCAAGCTTGACTGGCAGGGCAAACATATCTCCGGCGATAAGCCATCCAAGGAGGGATTTCTGCATCTCGCCATGTATCAAGAGCGCCCCGAGGAACGTGCCGTGGTGCATCTGCACAGCACCCATTCGGTCGCCGTGTCTTGCCTCGCGGATATCGACCCCAAGGACGTGTTGCCTCCGATCACCGCTTACTACGTGATGCGGGTCGGAAAGCTTCCCCTGGTGCCGTATTTCAGGCCCGGAGACGCGGCACTGGCCGAAGCGGTGCGCGCTCTCGCCCGCGAGCACCGGGCGATGCTGCTGGCCAATCATGGGCCGGTGGTGGCGGGTAAGGCCTTGGACGCAGCGGTCTACGCCGCCGAGGAGTTGGAGGAGACGGCCAAGCTCTATCTCTTGCTGCAAGGCGCCCGGACCCGGTTTCTCGATCCCGAGCAAATCGCCGATCTCAATTTGCACTTTCCAAGCTGACGGGGAAGGGTGCCATGAAACCTCTTCGTATCGCGGTTGCCGGCTGCGGTTACTTCAGCCGCTTTCAATACGAAGCCTGGCGCGAGATGGTGGCTGTGGAGATCGTTGGGAACTGCGCCCTCGATCTGGCGGAGGCGGAGTCCGTGGCGCTTGAGTATGGCGTGGCGCGGAGCTTCGAGGACCCGCAAGCCCTGCTGGACGCGGTCAAGCCGGATATTTTCGATATCGTGACACCACCGCCCACGCATTTGGATTTGGTGCGCGAGGCCGCCGCGCGGGGGATCGCGACGATCTGTCAGAAACCGCTAGCACCCAGCCTGGCCGAAGCCGAGGCGTTGGTCGAGATCGCGGAGGAGGCGGGCATCATGCTCGCCGTTCACGAGAACTTTCGCTTTCAGCCTTGGTATCGAGAGCTGCGCCGCCTGATCGACATGGATTGGTTCGGCCGCCTTCACGCCATGGCCTTTCGCTTCCGGCCGGGTGACGGGCAGGGACCAAGAGCCTACCTCGACCGCCAACCCTATTTCCAGGCCATGAAGCGGTTCCTGATCCACGAGACGATCATCCACTACATCGATACATTCCGGTATCTGGGCGGCGAGGTGGCCAGCGTCTATGCCCAGCTTCGGCGTCTCAATCCGGTGATCGCCGGAGAGGATGCCGGGATCGTGATGCTGGGTTTCCAGAGTGGCGTTAGCGGGCTGATCGACGGCAACCGGCTGAACGATCACCCCGCCGCCAACACGCGTTTGACCCATGGGGAGTTTTGGCTCGAGGGCGAGACCGGCGTGATGCGGCTGGACGGTGACGGTGGACTCTGGTGGAAGGCCCACGGGCTGCCCGAAACGCGGCACGACTATGTATGGCGCGACCGTGGCTTCGCGGGCGACTGCGTCTATGCTTTCCAGCGACATGTGGTCGATCATCTGCGCGACCAGGGGGCCTTGGAGACCGCCGGCCGCGACTACCTGCGAAATATCAGGATCGAAGAAGCGGTCTACGAGTCGGACCGTTCCGGCCATCGCGTCGACCTGGACTTCGAGGTGTGAGCGGCGCTTCCGAACCCAACGAACGCCTGCGCGCTATCCTGCTTTTTTCCCTCGCTTTCGTTCTGTTCACCTTTCTGGACGCGGCGGCCAAGTGGCTGGCGCGCGACTATGCCACGCCGCAGATCGTCTGGGCGCGCTACGCCGGGCATTTCCTGCTCGCGATTCTCTGGTTCCTGCCGCGCCACGGCGGAGCTGTCTGGCGGAGCGCCAATGTCCGGCTTCAGGTCTTGCGGTCGCTCTTCCTCTTCGCAGCAACGGCCAGCAACTTCTTCGCCTTACGCTACCTGCAACTCGCGGAGACCTCGGCGATCGCTTTTTCGGTTCCGCTCTTGGTGGCGGCATTGTCGGTTCCTCTCTTGGGTGAGCACGTGGGGCTTCGGCGCTGGGGTGCCATCGTGGTGGGCTTTATCGGCGTGTTGATCATCGCCCGGCCCGGCGCCGGGGCGATGCACTGGGCGGTTTCGTTCTCTTTCGCCATGGCCGGCTTCGCCGCCCTCTACCAGATCACCACCCGCAAGCTCGCTGGTCAGGACCCGCCGCAGACCACTTTGATCTACAGCGCGCTTGTCGGAACCGTGCTGGCGACACCCCTTCTGCCGTTCGTCTGGAGCCCGGTGGTTGGCTGGCTGCCTTGGGCATTGATGGCATTGATGGGCGTTTGTGGCTGCGTGGGCCACTATCTCCTGATCGTTGCTCACCGACATGCGCCGGCGCCGATCCTCGCCCCCTTCGTCTATCCGCAGATCCTCTACATGACGCTTTCCGGCTGGCTGATTTTCGGCAACGTGCCGGATCGCTGGGTGCTGGTCGGAGCGGCGGTGGTGATCGCAAGCGGATTGTTCCTCTGGTACCGGGAATTGGTGCTTGGCAAGCGCTATCGGGGAACCGGCGTGCCGCCCGTGAGGTAAGCGGCGTCGGGGATTTCGGGGAAGGGCGGCGGTCAACGGTTTTCTAACGCCGCCAAAGCCGCTAGAAGCGATGCGAAACGAAATGCAAACGCGCGAGCCGGGAGAAGCGATGATGGCGACGGAACTGTTAATGGTGGCCCCCATGATGCCGCATGTCATGGAAGCCTTGGACCGGGACTTCCAAGTCCACCGCTTGTGGGAAGCCGAAGACTGCCAAGCGTTGTTGAGCGAGGTTGGCGGGCGCGTGAAGGGCATCGCGACGAACGGTCACGCGGGCGCCAGCGCGGAGCTGATGTCAGCCCTGCCAAATCTGGAGGTCATTTCTTGCTTCGGTGTCGGCTATGACGGCATTGACGTGGAGCACGCGAAGACCCAGGGCGTCATCGTCACTAACACACCGGACGTCCTGACCGAGGACGTGGCCGACATTGCCTTCGTTCTGATGCTTGGCGTCTGCCGCCGCATTCCACAGTGCGACCGCTATGTGCGGGAGGGCAAGTGGCTGAACGGCCCGTATCCCCTGACTGATCGGCTAGGCGGCCATACCGCCGGCATCCTGGGGCTTGGGCGCATCGGCAAGGCAATTGCGCGCCGGGCGGAGGTCTGCGGCATGTCCGTTGCTTATCATGGCCGTCGAGAGCAGACCGACCAGCCCTACACCTTCTACGCCGACCTTGCCGAGATGGCCGCCGCGGTCGATTACCTAGTGGTCGCTTGCCCAGGCGGCGCGGAGACTGACAATCTGGTGAACCGGCGGGTGTTGGAGGCGCTCGGCGAGAAAGGCACGTTGATCAACATTGCCCGTGGCTCTGTGGTCGAGGAAAGCGCCTTGGTGGAACTGCTGCTCGACGGGAAACTGCGAGGGGCGGGGCTAGACGTCTTCGCGGACGAACCCAAGGTGCCGGAAGCATTGTTTGCGCTCGATAATGTCGTTTTGCTGCCCCACGTGGGCAGTGCATCCAAAGAAACGCGCAAGGCCATGGGTGACCTGGTTGTGGACAACCTGGTGGCGCACTTCGCAGGAAAGCCGGTCCTGACCCCGGTGACCTGACGCCGTCACTCCGAGCCGCCCTTTCTTCGTCATTGCGAGCCGATGGCGTGGCAACGACGAAAGAAGCGCCTTCGGCTCGCGATGACGGAAAAAGCGGCGGCCGTTCGCCCAGGCCTAAGTCTATTTCCGCACCATGTCGTCTTCGATGAAGGCGGAGATGATTTCGTCCATCGACGAGTCTTGAGGAAATCCAAGCGCCAGGCCGCGCACCGGATTGAAAGTGGCACACCAGCCGGCAACGATCCGCGCGATCGTATCGTCCTTTTCCCAGGAGATGCGCTCAACGACTTCGCGGCCCGCCACCCGCTCCAAGGCTTCGACCATCTCACCGATGGATACCGTGATGCCCGGCAGGGTGATGCTTCGATTCATGCCATAGGATTCGGCGGGCAGCTTGTGAGCGTGGAGCAAAGAGGCCAGAACGGTTCTTGGCGAGGCGATCCACATGCGCGCGTCCGGGTCGACCGGGCAGACGGCGGAGTCACCCTGGAGAGGTTCGCGGATGATGGAGCTTGCGAAGGTGGAAGCCGCCCTGTTGGGCTTGCCAGGGCGGACTACGACCGTTGGCAAGCGCAGGCTACGGCCGTCCACGAAGCCCTTGCGGCTGTAATCGTTCACAAGCAGCTCGCCCGCGGCTTTCTGCGCCCCGTAAGAGGTCTGCGGATTCAGGGCGGTATCGTCTTGGATCACGGGGGGGACTTCGCCCCCGAACACCGCGACCGAGCTTGAAAAAATCAGCTTCGCCGGCTCTTCCAGTTGCCGGCAGGCCTCCAGCACTACCCGGGTGCCGTCCAAGTTGATCCGCATTCCGGTATCGAATTCCGCTTCCGCCTGGCCGCTCACGATGGCCGCCAGATGAAAGACATGGCCGGTAGTCTTGCCGATTAGCCGGTTGATTTCGCTTGAGTCCGAGATGTCGCCCACAACCGCCTCGATGGGGAAGGCCGCTTGTGGGACAACGGGCTCGACCACGTCGAACAACGCCATTTCATCGATTTTCTCGCCCGAGATCTCTCCATCCCGTGCAAGGCGTTCAGCAAGTTTTCGTCCAACGAAACCGGCGGCGCCGGTAATCACTACGCGCATGCTTTAGTGCTTTCCTTGTTGAGGGTAGACAGGAAAGTGGCTGGTGCCGGTCACGAGCCCGTCGCGGCCCGGAACCAATCCAGCCCCTCCTCGGTGGCACCTTTGGGCCGGTACTCGCAGCCGACCCAGCCCTTGAAACCCAAGCCGTCCATCTGGTCGAAGAGATAGGGATAGTTCACTTCCCCCTGGTCTGGTTCGTGGCGGTCGGGCACGCCCGCGATCTGCATATGATCGATCAGGGGGAACAAGGCCTCCATGCGCTTTGTGAGGTCGCCCTCCATGATCTGGCAGTGATAGAGGTCGAACTGCAGTTTGAGATTGGGGGCGCCAACCTCCTCGATTACCGCTTTGGCCTCGCCCGTGTAGGACAGAAAGTAGCCGGGCATGTCGCGCTGATTGATGGGCTCCAGCACGATGGTCACACCGTCTTCGGCCGCCCTAGCCGCCGCGCGCGTCAGGTTGCCGAGATAGGTGCGGCGCGCCGTGTCGCGATCCAGATTGGAAGGCAGGATGCCCGCCATGGCGTGGACGCGGGTATTGCCGAGGACCTTGGCGTAGTCGAGCGCCGTCTCCAGCGCCTGCCGGAACTCCTCCTCGCGGCCGGGAAGGGCCGTTAGCCCGCGCTCCCCTGCACCCCAATCGCCCGGAGGAAGATTGAAGAGCGCCTGTTTGAGCTTGTGCCGCTTCAGCTCCCTGGCGATATCCTCGGCGGGAAAGTCGTAGGGGAAAAGATATTCCACCGCCTTGAACCCCGCCGCTGCGGCCCGGCCGAAGCGTTCCATGAAGGGCACTTCGGTGAACATCATCGAAAGATTGGCGGCGAAACGCGGCATGTCTCTCTTTCCTCCGAAGCGGTTATTTTGCGAAGGCGACGACGTTCTGTCGCTGCTCGCCCAGACCGGCGATGCCCAGGCGCATATGGTCTCCGGGCTTGAGATAGACCGCTGGCTTCATCCCCATGCCGACGCCCGGCGGTGTACCCGTGGTGACGATGTCGCCAGGCTCAAGAGTCATGAAACGGCTGAGATAGCTGATGATGGTCTTGATATCGAAGATCATCGTCTTGGTGTTGCCGGTTTGCATCCGCTCGCCGTTCAGGTTGAGGAACATATCCAGGCGCTGCGGATTGCCGACCTCGTCGGCGGTCACCAGCCAGGGGCCAACTGGGCCGAAGGTGTCCGACGACTTTCCCTTCACCCACTGTCCCGTGCCATGAAGTTGGAAGTCCCGCTCCGAGACGTCGTTGACCACGCAATAGCCAGCGACGTGGTCCAGGGCGGCGGATTTGCTGACGTAGCGCGCGCGGGTGCCGATGACCACGCCAAGCTCTACTTCCCAGTCGGCCTTCTGCGAACCCTTAGGCAGCATGACGTTGTCATTCGGCCCGATAATGCAGGAGGTGGATTTCATGAAGACCACCGGTTCCGACGGGGGCTTTACGCCGGACTCCTTCGCGTGGTCGGCGAAGTTCAAGCCGATGGCGACGAACTTCGGCACGGAGGCCACGCAGGGACCGATCCGGGGGCGGCCGGGCACCAGCGGCAGGCGCGAAGGGTTGAGGCGCGCCAGCTTCGCAAGCGACCGGGGCGAGAGTGCCTGGCCATCGAGGTCGGGAATCTTTCCAGAGAGATCGCGGATGCGCCCGTCCGGGTCCAGCATGCCGGGCTTTTCCTTGCCAGGGCGGCCGTATCGCAACAACTTCATCGTCTTTTCCCCTTTCCTAGAGACTGAATCCACCGTCCACCACGAGGGCGGTCCCGGTGGTGTAACTCGATTCGTCGCTCGCCAGATAGACTGCGGCGGCCGCGACTTCCTCCGCCGTGCCCAGGCGTCCCATGGGCTGGCGTTCGATAAACGCCGTGCGGGCGGCAACGGGATCGTCGAAGGCGGCGATCCGCTGATCCAGCGATGGTGACTGGATGGTGCCCGGGCACACGCAATTGCAGCGCACGCCCTGGCGGATGAAGTCGGCGGCGACCGACTTCGTCAGCCCGATTACCGCGGCTTTGCTCGCGCCGTAGACGAAGCGGTTGGGGATGCCCCGGATCGAGGAGGCGCCGGAAGAGATGTTGACGATTGATCCACCGCCCTTCTCCAGCATTCCCGGCAGGAAGGCCCGGATCGTCCGGTACATGGACTTCACATTGAGGTCGAAGCTGAAACTCCAATCATCCTCCTCGCAGTCCAAGATCGTGCCGTGATGGACGAAGCCCGCGCAGTTGAAGAGCACGTCAATCGGGCCGACGTCCGCCGCCATCTCCGCGATTGCGCGGGCGTCTAGCACATCCAGCGGCCGCGTGACGATGTCTGGTGATATGTTTGTCAGCGCGTTCAGCAGTCCAACGCCGATGTCGGTGGCGATTACTTGAGCGCCTTCCCGGGCAAAAGCCAGGGCTGTCGCCTGGCCAATGCCCTGACCTGCCGCCGTGCAAAGCGCGACCTTGCCGGCCAGTCGTCCCGTCATTGCCTTCCCCCAATCAGTGCGAGTGCCGCGGAATGATGTCGGCGACCTTATGATAGCGCGTCGCCATCTCCAGACAGCCGCCCGAGGAGAGCTGACCGACGTGTGCGCGATACAGCTCTTCCCAGGGCGTGTGATTTTCCAGCGGCGGTTGCTTGTAATCGTCGCGCCGCCGCTGCAGTTCGTCGTCGTCGATCAGGATGTCGAGGCGGCGCGCGTTCAGGTCGACGCGCAGACGGTCGCCGGTTTCGAGCAGGGCGAGATTGCCACCTGCGGCGGATTCCGGTGAGCCGTTCAGGATCGACGGGCTGGCCGATGTGCCACTTTGCCGCCCGTCGCCGATGGTTGGCAAGTCGCCGCCCCCGGCTCGGATAAAGGCGTCCGGCGGCTGCATGTTGACGACTTCCGCTGAGCCCGGATAGCCGATCGGCCCGGCGCCGCGAATCACCAGCAAGCAGGTCTCGTCGATGTTCAGGCTCGGATCGTTGATGCGGTCGTGATAGTCCTCCGGCCCCTCGAAGACGATGGCGCGGCCCTCGAAAACGCCTTCCTGTCCAGGCTGTTCGAGATAGCGCTTACGGAAATCCTCCGAGATCACGGAGGTCTTCATGAGCGCTGCGTCGAAGAGATTGCCGCTGAGCACCATGAAACCCGCTTGCTCCATCAAGGGGCGGTCGTAGGGGCGAACGACAGTGGGGTTGCCGCTTGCCGCGCTTGTGGTGTTCTCCCCAACTGTCTTTCCTGAGACGGTCATGGCATCGGTGTGGAGGCGCCCGGCCGCGATGAGCTCGTGCAGAACGGCGGGCACGCCGCCGGCCAAGTGGAAGGCCTCGCCCAGGTACTCGCCAGCTGGCTGGCAGTTGACGAGGAGGGGAACGTCGTGGCCGTGGGTCTGCCAGTCCTCAATCCGCAGATCAACACCGGCGTGGCGCGCGATGGCGGTGACGTGCGGCGGACAGTTCGTCGAACCGCCGATAGCGCTGCATACAACAATGGCGTTCTCGAAGGCCTTGCGGGTCAGAATCTTCGAGGGCCGCAAATCCTCCCAAACCATCTCGACGATGCGCTTGCCCGTGGCGTAGGCCATCTGCCCGCGCTCGCGATAGGGCGCCGGGATCGAGGCGCAGCCGGGCAGGGACATGCCCAGCGCCTCGGCCAGCGAATTCATGGAGAGGGCCGTGCCCATGGTGTTGCAGTGGCCGTCGCTAGGCGCCGCGGCGCAGGCGATCTGCATGAAGCCCTCGTAGTCGATCTCGCCCGCGGCGAGCATGCGCCGCGCATCCCAGATCGCCATGCCGGAACCCGCGAGCTTGCCCTGCCAATGGCCGTCGAGCATGGGGCCGCCCGAGAGCACGATGGTGGGAAGATCCGCGGTGGCGCCCGCCATGATGCAGGCCGGGGTCGTCTTGTCGCAGCCGGTGGTCAGGATCACCCCATCGAAGGCATAGCCGTGCAGGATCTCCACCAAGCCCAGATAAGCGAGGTTTCGATCAATCGCGGCGGTGGGCCGCCGGCCAGTTTCCTGGATCGGGTGGACCGGGAATTCCAGGGGCACTCCCCCGGCGTCGCGGATTCCATCTCGCAGGCGGTCGGCAAGGGCTACATGGATCCGGTTGCAGGGCGAAAGATCGCTACCGGTTTGCGCTATGCCGATGATCGGCCGGCCGCTTTGCAGTTCTTCCCGGGTCAGCCCGAAATTGAGGTAGCGCTCGATATAGAGCGCCGTCATGCCCGGGTTTTCCTGATTGTTAAACCATTCTTGGCTGCGCAAGGAACGCCGTGGCTTGGAAGCCATAAATCGCGGTCTCCTCCCTGAAATGGGCGGGTCGTCGCCCTGTTTGATTTGAATCCAAAGCTGGCACGAGCACGGCCAAAGGAAAAGAGCTTTGACGATAACAAACCGCCTCCAGGCGAAAGCGGGGCTTGCATGGCCGAGTTCGGCTGCGATTATGGCCCGGTTCGTCCAAGGGAAGGAAGGGTTCCATGAACAAAATTGATCTCGAGGGCCGGGTCGCGGCGGTTACCGGGGGTGCGCAGGGCATCGGGCGGGCAGTCGCCGAACGTCTATTGGACTCCGGTGCCGCCGTAAGTCTTTGGGACCAGGACGAAGCGCTGGTTGCTGATACCCAGGCCGAACTCTCATCCCGCGGCACGGTTCTTTCGCTTCCGCTCGACGTCACCGATTACGAGAGCGTTGAGCGAGTTCTGGGCGAGACCGAAAAGGCACTCGGCGGGATCGACATTCTGATCAACAATGCCGGGATCGCAGGGCCTTCGGTCCCCGTGGTCGAGTTTCCCCTGGCGCAGTGGCGCCGCGTCATCGAGATCGATCTGGACGGTGTGTTTCATTGTTGCCGGGCCGTTGTGCCTGGCATGATCGCCCGCGGCTATGGACGCATTGTCAACGTTGCCTCGGTCGCGGGCAAGGAGGGGAACCCGAACGCCAGCGCCTATTCCGCCGCCAAAGCTGGCGTGATTGCCCTGACAAAATCGCTTGGCAAGGAACTGGCCGCCTACGACATTGCGGTGAACTGCGTGACGCCGGCTGCTGCCCGGACCCGGATTTTCGAGCAGATCACCCAAGAGCACATAGACTACATGCTCTCGAAAATCCCCCGCGGCCGCTTCCTCGAAGTCGGCGAGGCCGCCGCCATGATCGCTTGGCTTGCCAGCGAGGAGAACAGCTTCACCACCGGCGGGGCGTTCGATCTTTCCGGCGGCCGCGCGACCTACTGAGAGTGGGCCAAGGGCCATGGCCCATGGGCCATGGGCGAAGGGGCGGGGGCTCAGCTTCGCGGTATGCGCCCCTCCAGGGGATAGGCGGGATCGCTGTAGCCAGGGGTGGAGGGATGGCCGGGGGCGACCAGGCTGTCGACCAGGGCCTCGTCCTCTTCGGTGAAGCGGTAGTCGAGTCCGCCGAGATAGTCTCGCCACTGATCCAGCGTGCGCGGACCCGCGATGCAGCCGGTTACCAGCCGGTTGTTCAAGACCCAGGCCACGGCGAACTGGCCAGGCGTTAGCCCGCGCCCGGCCGCGTGGGCCTTTATCTTCTGGGCGATCTCCAAAGACTCGGGGCGCCACTCGGTCTGCATCATGCGCGTGTCCTTGGCGGCCGCCCGGCTATCGTCCGGCGGGGCCGCATCGGGTGCATACTTGCCGGACAGCACGCCGCGCGCGAGCGGGCTGTAGCTCACCACGCCCAGGCCGTAGAAGGTGCAGGCCGGCAGGTGCTCGACCTCGGGCATGCGGTTCACGGCGTTGTAGTAGGGCTGGCTCGCCACCGGCCGGGGCAGGCCCAGCCGGTCGCAGATATTCGCGATTTCCGCGATCCGCCAGGACCGGTAGTTGCTAACGGCGAAGTAGCGGATCTTTCCCTGGCGCATCAAGTCGCCGACCGCCATGACGGTTTCTTCCAGCGGAGTATCGTGATCTTCCTTGTGGAGATAGTAGATGTCTATGTAATCGAGGCCGAGACGCTGGAGCGAGGCATCGCACGCGTCGAACACCCAGCGCCGACTGAGTCCCCTTGCGTTCGGCCCCTCGCCCATGGGGTTGGCGAGCTTGGTGGCGAGCACCCACCAGTCGCGCTCGGATTTCACGGTCCTGCCCGTGATTTCCTCCGACGCACCGTTATTATAGGCGTCTGCCGTGTCGATGAAGTTGCAACCGGCATCCCGGGCTTCGCCCATGATGCGGGCCGAGGTTTCGGCGTCTGTGCGCCCGCCGAACATCATCGTGCCGAGGCAGATCGGAGAAACCTTGACGCCGCTGCGCCCTAAAGTCCGGTAGTCCATGGCTCCATCCCTGCTCGATTGTTCGTCGCGGTGGAGGCTAGCGCGGATCGATGGCGGAGCGCCAGGGCCGGAGCGCCAGGGCCGGAGCAAGGGCGAACCACGAAGAGTTTGTCGAAGGGAAGAGCCGTGCCGCTTTTGGGTCCAGACCCTAGCGCACAGCCTCTTGCGTCAGGATCTGGGGCCGCTGGAAGGTTTGTTGAAACCTGAAGCCGTGGGCCTTGGCTCTGAGTGTCAGGTCGTCGATCTCCGACGCGAAGTGGAGGATGCGGATGTCGAGCGATTCCCCAGGCTTCAAACTCCAGCAGTTGGCCGCGAAGCGCTCTTGCACGCCAAGCTGCAGGACCGCGTCGCAGCGCACCTGTGGCTTTAGCGCAACACCATTGCCCCGCGCGAAGCTATGGCTGCCGCTGGTCACCTCCAGGCGCAGGTCTTCAAGCACGATTGGTCCTTGGTTCACCAAGGTGACCAAGGATTCCAACTTGCCATTCGCGTTTTCCGTATTGAAGTCGACCTGTGCCGAAAGCTCCGGCCGCTCTCCAAAAAGCCCGGCGCTTGCTGCCATCGTGATGGCAACCGCGGCGACCACGGCCAGACAGGCCGCTATCGTTATCACCCGTGGCGTCGGCAGTCTCGACGCAATCGCAGACACACCCGTCATAACGGTTTGGAGATTGCCGATAACTTGACCGGCGCGGGTAGGTTAATTTTTGGACATGTGATGCGAAACTGCAGCAGGGCAGTGACATTTTTGATACGCGCCTCGGATTCCCGCGGCTTTTTCAGTTTGCGTAAGTTTACAAAAAATTACATACAATCGCGCGAAACGGAATATGCTTAGGTGTACATGCTCGGAAAGGAAGCGGCGGCGCGGAGGTTTCCGCGACGCGCATGTGGCCCTTTTCGTGCGGTATTTACCCGGCGTGGGGCCAAGAAGGCGAGCCATGAATAATCGCCGGCGAAGCCGGGGCTGACTGACGTTGCTTAGGCCCCAGTCCGCGGGGTCTCGGTCGCGGATGTCGTTTGAGGTGTGAGGAGGAATCGAGCGCGGCGCTTTGCCCGAACCGGGGCGGTTGGCCCTGGAGGATCTGCCGGCTCGTTGCTAGCCACAACTAAACAGGGAGATTGGGATAGCTATGTACCACAAAACGGATGTTCATATTGGTCGCCGTCTGCGCGAACGACGCATGGCGCTTGGCATGAGCCAAGCCGAGCTCGCCGAGGGGTTGGGCATCAGCTTTCAGCAGGTGCAGAAATACGAAAGCGGAGCGAATCGGATCAGCGGCAGCCGCCTGTGGGATATCGCGAGCATTTTGCAAACGCCAGTCAGCTATTTCTTCGAGGGCCTCGAGGAAGCGCCGGTCGAGGCGGGCGAAGGTGGGGCTTCGAGCAAGCCTCTGGACAGAAACACCCTGGAATTGGCGCGCGCCGTCAACTCCATTCCCGATGAAAGCGTGAAGACTCAACTGGTGCGTCTGGTGAAGGCATTCGCGAAAGCGAGCTAACGGCCGTCGCCCGCCAGAGAGTTTTGGCTCACTTGGCGGGCCGTTCAGGAACCGGTTTTCATTCAGTGCTGAAATCAGGCACGCCGCCGCGGGCTCTCCACCCAGAGCGGCGTGCGTTATGCCGGTTGATTTACAAATTCATCAGCCAATTCATTCCGTATCAAATTTACAAAATCTGATTGTGAATAAGCCAATCGACTGAGTTGGCAATATTTTTTATCATTTTAAACTCTCTTGTATGTGCATAAAATCGCTCAGGAATTTTTGTAAACGGGGCCGTTTTTTAACGGTTTGCTCGTAATTCGCCTTTAGTCTTCCGTTATACCTCGAATGGTGCATGGGGACGGAACGACGATGACACTCGAAGATGACGCCAAGTTGGGTGCTGCTCCGCAGTGTTTCACCCCTTCAACTGGAACTTGGTGGATCGACGAGTTGGGCCGCTGGCATGATGCCGATCCGGGGACGGCGGGCGGACACGCGGTGCCGCCGCTTCAGAACACGGCCCATGACGAGGCGATGGCTTTCCGATGGATGGGCATGGTCAAGGTGCGCTGTTCCGCCCACTCCGTCATTGTGAGCTTCGACGTTCGCTCCGTTCAACCGGATGCCGTTACCTCAGCCGCGCGTGCGGTTCCGCGGATCGCGAAGGGCCGTGCCGTTCACCTCAGGTTCTATCTTTGCGGCTGGATTCATGAGATTTTCGATGATCCGGACGAAGCGGTGGAGCGTGGCTTGGCCCTTCTGAACTACAAGCACATCGAGGTTCTTCCGGCACCCTTGCTGCGCAGCGAGGATGCGGAGGGGCTTGACGATAGCCAGCCGCTTTTGCACTGGGCGCTGACCGTGTGGCGCAACGAAGGTGTGGCGCTTGGCGCCAAACATCGCGCGACTTGGTGGCGTTTGCTGCCCTACGCGGTCTTTGTGCAGGAGCGCGACCAGGATAATACCCTGGTCTACGCGCGCATCGGTGAGCGCAGCGCCTTGGCCGGCTTCGTCGGTGCCGACCGGAAGCATACGATGATCGGCCGCCCGCTATATGGTGAGGACGGCCCAATGTCGCGTTGCGGCGAGCGCTTCGTCGCGGGGTTCCGGCGGGCGCTTAGGAGCGGTGAGCCGGTGCTGGAGAAGGTGCGGGCGACATTCTCCGTTCAGGGGCGTGAAGCGGAATGGCTTTCCTACCGGCGCCTCTTGCTTCCTGTCTGGCGGCCAGGCAACCGCTACGAAGTTGCTTGCGTCACCCAGATGCTGCGTGACGAACGGCCGATGGGGAATCTGAGCGCGGATCGGGAGTTGGACATCAGCTTCGAGTCCGACGAACGCCTGTGCTCGCTGGCGTCCCGGCGCTAATGGCAAGGCTCTCAAGGGCCTAGAAACTGATCGTCCCGGCTGGTTCCAGAGCTAGTCCTTGTAGCCCGGAGCCTTGTCGTCCAGCAAACGGAGAAAGGCCGCCCATTCCCGATCCGGTTTCTCGCCCGCGTCGATCGCGTCGTAGATTTCCCAGTACTGTCCCGCCGTTTTCTCGCATACGGACTCCGGCGGATAGACCAGTTCCGCGGCCGTGGCGTTCAAGGCGAGCTGGGCCTCGCACGACCTTTCCAGATTGAACATCATCTTCCAGGCTTCCGCGACGCTGCGGCCGGCGGTCAGCAGGCCGTGATTGCGCAAAATCATCACCGGCTTGTCGCCAAGATCGCCCACCAGTCTCGCTCGCTCGTCCAGATCGAAGGCAATGGCTTCGTAGTCGTGATAGGCAATCTTCCCGTGGAACTGCAGCGCCCATTGATTGAGCGGCAGTAGGCCCTCCTTGAGGCAGGACAGTGCCACACCCGCCTTGGTATGGGTGTGCAGCACACAGTCCACATCGTGCCTCTCCGCGTGAATCGCGCTGTGAATCACATAGCCCGCGTAGTTGATCCCCATGCCCAAGGAGTCGTCGAGCACGTTTCCGTCTATGTCCACCTTGACCAGCGACGATGCCGTGATCTCGTGGAACCAGAGGCCAAAGGGGTTGATCAGGAAGGCCCCGTCCTCGTCCGGGACGCGGGCCGAGATATGCGTATAAATGACGTCGTGCATGTCATGGAGCTCAACCAGCCGATAGGCGGCCGCCAGATCGACCCTGGCTTGCCATTCCCCAGCGCTGTATCGGGTGCTTGCACCCCTGCGGTTCGTGGCGGTCATCCGATCCTCACTCCCTCGTGGTCTTTCAATTCGCGGCAAGATGCCACAGCACTGGTTCCCACGGAAGAGCCTCGATGGGAAAGAGACTGGACGAAGATCAAAACCTCCATCGGGTTGTCATGGCGGGCGCCACGATGTTTACTATGTTGTGATCCGAGTTGGTGTGGATGGTGGAGCGAAGACGGAGAGGTAAGGCATGAGGGGTCTACGTTTTGGCTTGCTGGGAGCGCTGTTGTGCCTGGCGGCCTGTGTCCAACCCCCGAAGCAAGACGTTCAGCCCACGCCTCTCTCGCCGGAAGCGGCGGCGCAGCGCGAGGCCCAGCGGCAGGCCCTCAGGGAAAGCGTGCGGCAGGTGCGCACCGATAGCGTGGCCGACCAGTTGCTTAGCCAGGAACGCCGCTACGATAGGGTCTATGGGGTCGCGGGCGAGGGAATGGTGGATCCGGCGGGCCGGCCCTTGAGCGTCGACGACCCGACCCTGAGGTCCGACGACCCGCTCCTCGACCCGAACGACCCGCTGCTCGATCCTAACGATCCCCTGCTGCAGGGCGGTGATCCGCTGCTCGACCCGGACGACCCTTTACTTCAGAACTGAGCGCGGGCAGTCGCGATGCGGGTCGTCTATTCAGAGGCGCATGCCCAGCATGATCCACAGTTCTTCCTTGTGCGCGGTGTCGCCAAGCCCAGCACTGAGCAACCGGCGCGCGCCGAAACGCTGCGCGACGCGGCGGTGCAGGCTGGCCACCAGGTTATGGCGCCGGAAAGCCATGGGGCGGGGCCAAGAGCCGCCGTGCATACGACGGAATACCTTGACTTCCTGGAGCGCGCCCATGGGGACTGGCTCGCCTTGGGGGATAGCGCGCCGGAGATCATACCGAACGTCCATCCGGCGCGGCGGCCCGCCGGCTATCCGCGCGCGATCGTCGGCCGTGCCGGCTGGCACATGACGGATACGGCCTGTCCGATCGGCGCGGGAACCTACGCGGCGGCGGATGTCGCGGTGACAGGGGCGGAGCTGATTCTCGCCGGGGCGGGCCAGGCCTACGCGCTCTGCCGGCCGCCGGGGCACCATGCGTTCGCGGACATGGCGGGCGGATTCTGCTTCCTGAACAACGCGGCCATCGCGGCACGGCACCTGCGGCGCCGTCACGAGCGGGTGGCGATCCTCGACGTGGACGTCCATCACGGCAATGGCACGCAAGCGGTCTTCTACCGCTCGTCCGACGTCTTTACGGTTTCGATCCATGCGGATCCCAGGGACTTCTACCCCTTCTTCTGGGGTCACGAGCAAGAGCGGGGAGAAGGTGACGGCGAAGGCTATAACCTTAACCTTCCCTTGCCCCTGGGCACGGCGGACGAGGCCTGGCTGGTCGCCTTGGAAACGGCGCTCCAGCGCATCCGCGCCTTCGCGCCCGGCGCCTTGGTCGTGGCCTTGGGCCTTGACGCCTATGTCAATGACCCGCTGGCGGGTCTGGCCGTCACGACCGGAGGCTTCGGGCGCATCGGCGCGGCGATCTCTGAGCTCCGGCTGCCGACGCTGCTGGTGCAGGAAGGCGGATATCTATCGCCTGAGCTGGGCGCGAACGTTGTGAGCTTTCTGTCGCGTTTCGAATCGGTTCGACAAGGCTAACCAAAACACGCTGGATTGCCGCGTCTGCGGCTCGCAATGACAAGACGAGCATCTACCGTGAGTGTGAGCGATAGCGAAGCAATCCAGGTTCTTGTGTTCAATCTCCCTAAGCAACAGACCGCGCGACCACACTCTACCGTTTGGTTTCCACCTCCAGGAAAGCGAAGTCGTAGTCGTTGGCGTTGACAACGTCGTGCTCCACGCCGGCCGGTCGCGAATAGGGCTCGCCCTGCACCAGTTCAGCGAAGCTTTCAGCGCCCTCCGGCCCGATAATCTTCAAGCGCCCGGTGGTGAGCGGCACAACCACATAGTCCAGCTCGTGGCGATGCCAGCCGGTGGCCGCGCCTGGCGCGAAGCGCCACTCGGTCACCCGCACCCTCTCGTCGTCGATCTTGACGATCGGGACAGCTTTCACGGTTGTATCCTCCATGGAGTTCTCCGTTGCGGGAAGGGTGCCTAGACGAAAGCGACGCTCTCTTAGACCCGACTGAGGTCGCTTGCGGCTGCTAACCCAACCTCTCCCATGACGGGAAGCTACCATGGGCCGCGCGCGATTGCAGCGCTTGGCAGTTCGCCCTATCGTTCCCACCGTCCCCCGCAACGTTAAGGGAATGCATCGAAATGGACCCGGTCACTGCCGCGAAAGCCTACTTCTCGAAGGATTACGCCGAAGCTCGGCAGAGGTTTCTCGAGCTTTGCAACCAAAGCGGTGTCGCGGTCCGGGACTATGTAAATCCAAACGTTGGCCCGAGCGGAGAGGTTTTAGCGACCGACACCGCTTGGTTTGGGCCGAGGGACGCGGGCAAGGTCATGGTGCAAGTCTCGGCCACCCATGGGGCGGAGGGTTTTCCCGGTTCGGCGGCGCAGTGCGATTGGATCGCCAACCAGGGGGCTGCGAGCCTGCCGGCGGATGTGGCCTGCCTGGTGGTCCACGCGATCAACCCTTATGGCTTCGCATGGCTGCGGCGGGTCACGGAGGAGGGGGTGGACCTCAACCGCAACTTCGTGGATTTCAACGCGCCGCTGCCAGAGAACCCCGGCTACGACGAATTGGCCGATGTCCTTGTCCCTCAGTCGCTCGACGCGGAAACCCTGGCGGCGTCGGACCGGCGGATCGAGGACTATCGTGCGCGTCATGGCGACGAGCAGTTGATGATCGCGCGCTCCGGCGGACAGTATAAATACGCCGGCGGGGTATTCTTTGGGGGCCGCGCACCCACCTGGTCGCGTCAAACCCTTGAAACTCTGGTCGCCGATTACGACCTTGCCGCTCGGGAATTGGTCGGCGTGGTCGATTTTCACACGGGGCTCGGCCCCTTCGGCTATGGGGAACCGATCTGCGGGCACGCGCCGGAAAGCATCAATGTCAAGCGCGCCAAGCGCTGGTACGGCCAGTCCGTCACCGAGCCCGCTTTGGGCACCTCTTCGTCGGTCGAGAAGACCGGCTTGGCGGAGTTCGGCTGGCACGGCTTGCTCGGTGACGCCATCACCATGGTCGCCTTGGAGTACGGAACGTATCCGCCGGGCAATGGCCTCAGGGTTTTGCGGGCTGATCACTGGCTGCACAATACGCACAACGCGGTGGATTGGCAGGCGCCGGTCACCCGGGAGATCAAGCAAGCGATTCGCGACCACTTCTCCCCGGACTCCATCGATTGGCAGGAGATGATCATTTTCCGGGCCCGGCAGATCCTGCGCCAAGGCTTTGCCGGCCTCGCCGGCCGCCCGGAGATCGAGGCAATCGTCTGAAGGAAGGCCCTGCCTCACATGAGGGGGTGCTGCGTTACCGAAAGCGTGTCGCGCAGTAGAGAGAGGCCAAGGGCGATCACCACGAGGCCACCCCCCAAGGCGACCGTGTCCACGAGAGCGCCCAAGCGCCGGGAGGAAGCCGGCAGCGCATCGGCGAGTTTCAGGGAGGCCTTGCGGCCATAAACCGCCAAGCAGGCAAGAGCGGAGATCGTCAGTGCCGTACCGAGGGACATCGCCAAAACGGCGGCGATACCGCTCCAAGGCAAGTCCAAAACCTGAGCGAACAGCAGGACGAGGATAGCCCCGCTGCAGGGCCGGAGGCCGACGGACAGAATAATGGCCACCGACTGGCGCAGCGAGCCCGTCGAGCGCAGGTCGTCGGCCGACGGCCCGTGGGCATGGCCGCAATGCGCGCCGTCGTCGTGGGAATGTGTGTGGGATCGGCGCGCGAACAACCGCCGACCCGCGGATATCGCCAGCACCAAGCCGACGAGGGCAACCAGCGCATAGCTGCTTGCCTCCAGGGTTGTGGCGGTGGACTTGGCGTCGCGCATGGACAGGTCGAGCAAGCCGACCGTGGCTTCCACCGCCACAATGGCGGTCACCCCTTGCGCCAAGGACGAGAGGCCCGAGAGAAGCAAGCCCCGCTTCAAGCGGCTTTCCTGAGTGACGAGATAGGTCGAGATGACGAACTTACCGTGGCCCGGGCCCGCCGCGTGGAAGACGCCGTAGAGAAAACTTAGCCCAACCAGTGTCCAGGCAGCCGCAGGGCCTTGTGCCTTCACCGCCCGAATTGCATCGGCCAGTTGCCGGTGGAGGCCGCGCTGGATCTCCTGGATTTCTAGCAGAAGCGCGTTCCATGCGGTGGCGGGGGCGGGTAGATGCCCGCTTGAAACCGCGATAGCCAGAAGCACGACGATCGCCAGGGAAACCAGCGCCATCATGGCCCATCCGCGCGTCATGGGCATTCGACTGTGACGGTTTCGGCAAAGAGCAGGCCCAAGGAATCGCCGCCGCTTTCCTCGGGACCCAGTGAGGCAGCGAAAGCCACGACCTCTGGATCCGGGTTCGGTGGCTGGATCTGAGCGGTGCAACCGGTGTCTTCCGGGCTCAGGCGCAGCTTTTCACCCTCCGCGACGTAAAGGATCTCAATGTAGTAGGTGGGGTCGTAGACCGCGAAGGTGACGCGCTCTTCGCGCGGATCGACCGGGCGGCTAAGCGGAACCACGAAGGACATCCAAAGCCGTTCGCCCTCCATCCCGCTGTCGTAAGTTTCGACAGGTCCATAGGTGACCCGCTCGCCGTCCGCCTGGAAATCGGCGAAGTATCCGTACTCAGCGAGATTCTCCAGGTTCGCGCCGGCCAGTTCGATCAAGGCCGCGGCCTTGCCGTCTGTCGCGTACTCGATGTCCTCGAGCACGAAGGCGGTGTAGAAGTCGTCGAACAGCCAATACATCTCGACCGCGACGATCTGGCCGTCCTCATCGAAGATCAGGGTGCTCTTGAGATCGATCCAGGCATGGGGATGAGCCTTCGCCGAGGGCGTGAGCCCCGCTAGGGCCAGAGAGAGGGCGAGTAAGAGGCTGGCGGTTAACCTACGCAAGGTCGAGGAACCTCTGAGTCCCATAAAAGTCGGGCCGCTTCATCCAAGCAGCAAAATCACGATTCCCGAGACAATGGCCGCGACTCCGAACGCCTCGCGCGCCGTCGTCTTCTCGCGGAACATAAACTTGGAGGAGAGGACCGTAAAGACCAACTCGACTTGGCCAAGCGCACGGACGTATGCGGCATTCTGAAGCGTCATGGCGGTGAACCAGCAGGCCGAGGCCGCCATGCCACTGGCGCCCACCAGGCCGGACACCCGCCAGGACGTAACAACCGCCGTGATCTGGCCAGGCTCGCGCCAGCGCAGATAGATTAGCATCGCCAGGGTCTGCATGGCGGTCACCCAGGCCAAGGTCGTGCCGGCGGCGAGAGCCGCGCTTTCTTGTTCAAGCGAAAGCGAGGCGGCCCGGTAGCTGATGGCGGCAATCCCGAAGCAAGCGCCGGAGGCAATGCCCAAAAGCGCGGCCTTGTCGCGCCAGGCGGTGGCGAGAAGCGCAGGTGTAAGCTTGCCAGGCCCAATCGCCAAGGCCAGGACGCCCACGAGGCTCACCAGGATTCCGATCGCGGCCGCCAGGCTCAAGGGATCTCCCAGAAGCACGATGCCGAACAAGGCCGTCTGCACCGTTTCCGTCTTGGAAAAGGCGGTGCCCACCGCGAAGTTGCGGAAAGAAAAAATGTATACCAGCAAGGCTGTCGCCATGATCTGGGCCACCCCGCCGATCGCTGCCACGCCGAGGAAGAAGCCGCTGGGCGCCGGAACGGCGCTGTCCTCCAGCGCCGCAACCACGAAGACGTAGATCACCGCCAGGGGGGCCGCGAAGAGGAAGCGCGAGAACGTCGCCCCCGCAGTGCTGAGCTGGCCTTTCAGGTGTTTTTGTAGGGCCGAGCGCAGGTTTTGCAGGAACGCGGCGGCAAAGGTGATGGGGATCCAGCTCTCGATCAAAGCAAGCGGCCCGGAGAATGATGGAGCGGGCGTTTGGCTGCCGGCGGCCTCATGAGCCCGCGTCCGCCTTTTCCAGGGAGGCGGCGCGAATCTCGGACAAGGATTGCCGTGCCGTGATGGCTTCCGGGTCGATCCGGATCTCGATCAGGGCCGGCCGCCCGGCGGCAAGCGCGCGCTCGAAGGCGGGGGCGAAATCCTCGGTGCGCGCGACAATTTCTCCATGGGCGCCATAGGCTTGAGCCAGGGCCGCGAAGTCGGGATTGGTCAGGCCGGTTGCGCTGACCCTGCTAGGATACTCGCGCTCCTGGTGCATCCGGATCGTCCCATACATCCCATTATTGACCACGAGGACGACGATATTCGCGCCGTATTGCACCGCCGTGGCCAATTCCTGACCGTTCATCAAAAAGCAGCCGTCTCCGGCGAAGGCGATCACCGGCCGCTCGGGGAAGAGCAATTTCGCGGCGACGGCCGCGGGCGTGCCATAGCCCATGGAACCGGAGGTCGGGGCAAGCTGGCTGGGGTAATGGCGATAGCGGTGGAAGCGGTGAACCCAAGTGGCGTAGTTGCCTGCCCCATTGCAGATAATCGCGTCCTCCGGCAAGCGTGCCGTGAGCCAGCTGACGATTTCGGCCATCTGCACCTCGCCAACCGTTCGCACCGGGGCGTTCCAATCCAGATACTCGGCGTGAGCCTGTTCGGCCTGTCCGGCCCAGCCGATCGACGATGGTGCGGCAAGCTGGGCGGCGGCGGCCGCGAATTCCGGTAGTCCGGCGTGGATGGCCAGATCCGCTTGATAGACCCGCCCAAGTTCCTCGGCGTCGGGATGAATATGCACCAGGGGGTGCTTGGGCTTTGGAATATCAATCAAGCTGTAGCCGCTCGTGGTCATCTCTCCCAGGCGCGGCCCGGCAGCGATGAGCAGGTCCGACTCGCGCACGCGCTTCGAAAGCTTCGGGTTGATGCCGATTCCGACATCGCCGGCATAGTTGGAGTGGCCGTTGTCGAAATGGTCCTGTCGCCGAAAGGCCACGCCCACCGGAAGCCGCCAGGCCTCGGCGAATTGCCGGATGTCCTCGGCGGCCTTGCCGCTCCAGCCTGGACCGCCAAGCAGCAAGAAGGGACGCTCTGCGCCTTGCAGCATCTTGGCCAGCGCCTGCATGTCTCCAGACCCCGGATGAGTTTCCAGACGCCGCCAGGACTCCATGGCGCGCACCGTGGCCGGCAATTCGGCCGGACCACTTAACATGTCCTCGGGCAGGGACAGGACCACCGGGCCGGGCCGCCCGGAAGTGGCGGTCTGAAAGGCGCGCGCCACGAACTCGGGCAGGCGGCTCGCGTCGTCCACCTCGGCGATCCACTTCGCCATCTGGCCGAACATGCGCCGGTAGTCTATTTCCTGAAAGGCCTCGCGCTCCTTCATGTCGCGGCCGACTTGCCCGACGAAGAGGATCATCGGCGAGGAGTCCTGAAACGCGATATGCACGCCCGCGCTGGCGTTGGTGGCGCCTGGACCGCGCGTGACGAAGCAGATGCCCGGCCGGCCGGTGAGCTTGCCATAGGCATCGGCCATCATGGCGGCCCCGCCTTCCTGCCGGCACACGGTCACGCGGATCTCTGGCGCGTCGTGCAGCGCGTCCAGTACGGCAAGATAGCTTTCGCCGGGCACGCAAAACACCTGGTCGGCGCCATGGGTTCTCAAGGCATCGACCAGAAGCTCGCCACCATGACCGCGTTTGGCCTTCGCCATTTCGATTTCCTCCCGGACCGGACACTCCGCGCAGTTCGCGAAACTTCCTTCTACCCTTCTCGAACGCCTGGGTGTAGGACCTTTTCAAGAGCGGCCCGGGCGCTCCCCGCCGCCGAGCCCAAAAGAAAGCCCGAATGCCCCAAGTCACACTCAACCAGGCGCGCGACGTTTTGCTCGTGGTGGACGTCCAGAACGACTTCTGTCCCGGTGGTGCACTGCAAGTCGCGGAGGGGGATGCGGTGGTGGCACCTATCAACCGCCTCACCGGTCTTTTCGCCAATGTTGTGGCGACGCAGGATTGGCACCCGCCGGGGCACCACTCCTTCGCGGCGAGCCATGCGGGCAAACAGCCTTTTGAGAGCGCCGTGCTTTCCTACGGAGACCAGGTGCTTTGGCCGGATCACTGTGTCGCAGGCACGCACGGCGCGGCATTTCATTCGGATTTGAACCTCGATCCCATGCAACTCATTGTCCGCAAAGGGTTCCGGCACGACATCGACTCTTACTCCGCCTTCTTCGAGAACGACCGCAAGACTCCGACCGGGCTTGCGGGGTACTTGCGGGAACGGGGCCTGGAACGGCTTTTCATCTGTGGCCTGGCCACGGATTTCTGCGTCTTCTATTCGGCGATGGATGGTAAGCGCTTGGGCTTCGAAGTGGCGATACTCGAAGACGCTTGCCGCGCAATTGACCTTGATGGCTCACTCGACGAAGCGCGCCGTCAAATGGGTGGCGTGGGGGTGGACTTCAGTGCCGCCGCAGCCCATTTCTAGTGCGGCGGAGGGCAGATTTGACTTGTGATATCGACCAAATTGCCACTTAATAGCCGCCACGCTGGGGCTTGCACGTTGGGCAAGCGTAAAGAAGCGAACGGAAAACGAGTAAATGTTTGGTACGCCGGTCGGCATTATTGAAGGGTTCGAGGACGTGGCCTTGCCAATTACGGCGAAACGGCCGGCGCTGTGCCCTGCCGACGCGTGCGGCCTTCTCGCTGACGATCTCCTCCTCCTCCTTAGCTGCCCCTGAGCGCCACAGCCGCCGCCTGCGGCAAGCACTCAGGGGATAACAGGTTAGATCGAGCGCGGCGCGCGAGCGCCCTTGAACACCAAAGAATGCTAAGGACTCAAGCAAATGACGAATAAAGCCACCGGCGACACCCGCGTTATCATCTTTGACACCACCCTGCGCGACGGTGAGCAGTCGCCCGGCTGCTCGATGAACCTCGAGGAAAAGCTCTTCGTGGCTGGGGGCTTGGAGGAAATGGGCGTCGATGTGATCGAGGCGGGCTTCCCGATCGCGTCCAAAGGCGACTTCGAAGCGGTGACCGAGGTCTCCAAGCTGGTCAAGACCTCGCAGGTTGCGGGTTTGGCCCGGGCCACCCAGAAGGATATCGATAGGGCTTGGGAGGCCTTGCGCCACGCAGCCCGGCCGCGCATCCACACCTTTTTGTCCACCAGCCCGCTGCATATGAAGTTCAAGCTGCAGATGGAGCCCGATGCTGTGCACCAGGCCGTTATCGACAGCGTGACCCACGCCCGCAACCTCTGTGAGGATGTGGAGTGGTCGCCGGAGGATGGGACGCGCACGGAACACGACTTCCTCTGCCGCACCGTCGAGTCCGCGATCCAGGCCGGCGCGCGCACGATCAATATCGCGGATACGGTGGGCTACACCGTGCCCCAGGAGTTCCAGGCCTTGATCGAGATGCTGTTCAATCGTGTGCCGAACATCGATCAGGCGGTGATTTCCGTGCACTGCCACAATGACTTGGGCCTGGCGGTGGCTAATTCCCTGGCGGCAGTGGGGGCCGGGGCCCGGCAGATTGAGTGCACCATCAATGGCATTGGCGAGCGGGCAGGCAATTGTGCGCTGGAGGAAGTGGTGATGGCGCTCAGGACCCGTCCGGACGCCATGCCTTTCCACACCGGCATCGATACCACCAAGATTACCAAGGCGTCGCGCCTTGTCTCAACGATCACCGGTTTTCCGGTGCAGCCGAACAAGGCGATCGTGGGTGCCAACGCCTTCGCGCACGAGTCTGGCATTCATCAAGACGGTATGCTGAAGAACGCCCAGACCTACGAGATCATGACCCCGGAATCGGTCGGCCTGAACCGGTCCACCCTGGTCATGGGCAAGCATTCCGGCCGCCACGCTTTCAAGGAAAAGTTGAAGGAGCTGGGGATCGATCTGAACGACAACCAGCTTCACGACGCCTTCGCCCGCTTCAAGGACCTGGCCGACCACAAGAAAGACGTCTTTGACGAGGACATCCTGGCACTGGTGGAAGACTCGGTGGTGCGGCACAACGACCGGATCCGTTTCGTGAGCTTGGGTGTCGTTTGCGGCTCGAAGGGGCCACAGCGCGCAGAACTGGATTTGGAAGTGGACGGCGAGGCCCGGCACGCCACGGCGGAGGGCAATGGGCCGGTGGACGCCCTTTTCGCGGCCATTCGCGAGATTTGTCCCCACGAGGCCAGCCTGCAGCTCTATCAAGTGCATGCCGTCACCGGCGGGACCGATGCCCAGGCCGAGGTTACCATTCGTTTAGAGGAAGATGGTAAGACGGTGAACGGTCAGGGTGCGGACTACGACACCCTGGTGGCCTCGGCGCGCGCCTATGTGAACGCCTTGAACAAGTTGCTCGTGAAACGCGCGAAGACGGCACCGGAGCGCATGACCGCCTAGCCCGAATCGGCTAGGGTCGATTAACGGTCATTCGTTTTGGAAAGTCGCGATCGTTGCCTTGAAATCGCCACGGCCGAACGCTATTCGCTAACCGGGGTTCGCCCGTGGCGGATTCGACTTCTCTAGGGGCAGGGTGAAGCTATGCTGGACCGGTTAATCGGCATGTTGTCAGCCGATATGGCCATTGATCTCGGTACCGCGAATACACTCGTTTATGTGAAAGGGCGGGGCATCGTTCTGAACGAGCCCTCCGTCGTCGCCATCGCCGATTTCCGGGGCGACCAGCAGGTGCTGGCGGTGGGGGACGAAGCCAAGATGATGCTGGGGCGCACGCCCGGCAACATTCAAGCTATCCGGCCGTTGCGCGACGGCGTGATCGCAGACTTCCGGATCGCCCACGACATGATCAAGCACTTCATTCGCAAAGTGCACAACCGTCGCTCCTTCGCGAGCCCGCAAGTCATCATTTGCGTACCTTCAGGGTCCACCGAAGTGGAGCGCCGGGCGATCCGCGAAGCGGCGGAAGCCGCTGGCGCCAGGCGCGTGCATCTGATCGAGGAGCCCATGGCCGCGGCCATCGGGGCCGGCCTGCCGGTGACCGAGCCGACCGGCTCCATGGTCGTCGACATCGGCGGCGGCACCACGGAAGTGGCCGTGCTTTCACTTGGTGGGATCGTCTACTCCCGCTCCGTGCGGGTCGGCGGCGACAAGATGGACGAAGCCATCATCGCCTACATCCGGCGCAACCATAATCTTCTCGTGGGCGAGAGTTCATCGGAGAGGATCAAGAAGGAGATCGGCTCCGCCTGCCCGCCTGAAGACGGGGACGGCGCAACTTACGAGATCAAGGGCCGGGATCTTATGAACGGGGTGCCCAAGGAACTCGTGATTTCGGAACGGCAAGTGGCCGAATCCCTGGCCGAGCCGGTGAGCGCAATCATCGAAGCGGTGAAGGTGGCCTTGGAGCACACGGCGCCGGAATTGGCAGCGGACATTGTGGACAAGGGCATTGTCCTCACCGGTGGCGGCTCGATGCTGGCGAATCTGGATTTCGTGCTGAGGGCGGTGACCGGCCTGCCGGTGTCTTTGGCTGACGACCCGCTGTCCTGCGTTGCATTGGGCACGGGGCGCTGCCTGGAAGAAATGAAGACTTTGAAGAATGTGCTGATCGCTCCTTATTGAAGCATTAACCACTTCTTTATTTCGAGTTGCGAATGTTTTAACGTGATTGTAGGGCAATCGTCTCGGGCGGAGAGCCGCCGGGGATGAGTGGGAGAGGGCATTGACACCACGAGCAGGATCGGTCCTGCGCTTGGCGACGCCGCTCAAGGCATGGGCGCAACGCTTCGCCTTTGTCTTGCTCATCGGCGCCGCCTTCGGGCTTATGATGTTGACCAAGGCGGACACGCTTGTGGTGGAGCGCGCGCGCGTGGCGGTGAATGACGCGGTCGCGCCCATTCTCGACGCAGTCGCCGAGCCGGTTAGCACCGTGAACCATGTCATCCAAGGCGCGCGGGGCGTGGCGCGCTTGCAGCAAACCAACACTAATCTGCGTGCCGAGATCGAGCGGCTCTCCCACTGGCAACAGGTGGCCCGCGAGGTGGAGGCGGAGAACGCCTCTCTGCGCGCACTGCTGAATTTCACGCCGGAGCCCGGCAAGCGCTTTGTCGCCGCCCGCGTCATTGGCGATCAGGGCAGCGCCTTCACCCGCGCGGTGCTCGTCAACGCGGGCTCCGCCGATGGCGTGGCGAAGGGGCAGGCCGCCGTTTCGGGCGACGGCTTAGTGGGCCGGGTTGCGGAGGTTGGTCATCGCTCGGCGCGCATCTTGCTAATCACCGACATCAATAGCCGGATACCGGTCGTGGTCGGGCCGCGCCGCGACCGCGCCGTACTCGCAGGTGACAATTCCCTGGAAGGTAGCTTGCTCTACCTTGCCTCTGACACCACAGTACGTGTCGGTGACCAAGTCACGACCTCGGGCCAGGGTGGTGTTCTGCCTGTGGGGCTTTCCGTGGGAGTCGTGAGCGCCATCGATGAGAAGGGTGTACGCGTACGCTCGATGGTCGACTGGGCGCATCTGGAGTTTCTGCGGATCGTGGATTACGAGATGCCTGGGCTTTTGGCGCCCTTGAGAGACCCAGGCGCCGCGGCGGACTCTCGGTAAGGGGGCGGCGCGATGAAGCCCAGCGCTTGGCATCGTCTCGACGAGGCCGCGCGTGCCGTTTCGCCCTTCGCCGTGACGGTATTGCTCGCGCTTTTCTCCGTTATTCCCCAGCGCGCGCCGGACATTGCCCCGGTCATGCCCGCCCTGGTACTGATCGCGGTCTATTTCTGGAGCGTGTTCCGTCCCGATCTCATGCCCTTCTGGGCGATCTTTCTGGTTGGCGTGGTCCAGGACCTGCTGACGGGGATTCCCTTGGGTGCCGGCATCGTGCCGCTGCTTCTGGTGCACGGCTACATTGGAACCCAACGCCGCTTCTTCGCCAGCGCCACCATGCCGATGCTGTGGATCGTATTCGCGCTGGTGGCGGCTGTCGCGCTCGCCCTGACCTGGGTGCTTTCGTGCTTGGTTCTGGGGGCTCTGGTCGATCCCACAAACGCGGCCTTGCAGTATCTCACGACCATCGCCGCCTATCCTTGCGTCGCTTGGCTCTTCGCACAGGCGCAAATGGCGTTCTTGAGTGAGCAGGCGCCGAGAGTGGGAGGCGGGCGATGAACGAGCTCAAGAGCGAAGAGCAACTGCGGTCGAGCGCTTTCACCCGGCGCGCCTTGCTGTTGGCCGGCGGCAAGTCCTTGCTGTTGGGGGCCTTGGCGGCGCGCATGTACTATTTGCAGGTGGTGGAATCGGACAAGTACCGCCTGCTGTCGGACGACAACCGCATCAATCTCAGGCTCTTGGAGCCGCCGCGCGGGCGCATTCTCGACCGTTTCGGCTTGCCGCTTGCCGTGAATGAGCACAACTACCGTGTGCTGCTGGTGCCCGAGCAAGTGAACGATGTCGACGACACCCTGGCCCGACTGGGCCAGATCATCGAATTGAGCGAGAGCGATCTAGAGAGGGTGCGTCGCCAGGTTGGCCGCCGCCGCGGCTTCGTTCCGATCACCGTGCGCGAAAATCTGACCTGGACGCAGGTCAGCCAGGTCGAGGTGAACGCGCCGGATCTGCCTGGACTCAGCATTGATGTTGGCCAGACGCGCTCTTACCCATACAGCGCGATGATGTCGCATATCGTGGGCTATGTGGGGGCGGTTTCGGAGCGAGAACTGACCGGCGAATCTCTATTGGAACTGCCAGGCTTCAGGATCGGCAAGACCGGTGTCGAGCATCGACATGAAGAGGACCTTAGGGGCAAGGCGGGCAACCGCCATCTCGAGGTCAACGCGGTGGGCCGGGTGATGAAGGAATTGGAGCGCCAGGAAGGCGAACCGGGCAAGGACGTCGTGCTGACCGTCGATGCCGACCTGCAAACCTTCGCGCATCAAAGAATGGTGGGCGAGCGCAGCGCCGCGGCGGTGGTCATGGATGTGCACGGCGGCGAGATTCTGGCCTTGGTCTCGGTGCCCAGCTTCGATCCCATGCCCTTCAACGTGGGGCTGTCCTCGGCCCAGTGGCAGGCCCTGATCAACGACCACGAGACGCCTCTCAGCAACAAGGCGATCTCCGGCACCTACGCGCCCGGTTCGACCTTCAAGATGGTGACCGCCCTGGCGGCATTGGAAGAGGGGATCGGTGGCGGGCACAGCGTTTTCTGCCCTGGCCACATGGTGCTGGGTAATCACCGCTTCCACTGTTGGAAACGCTACGGTCACGGCAAGATGGATATGCGCCAGGCGATCGAGCAGTCGTGCGACGTCTATTTCTACGATCTGGCCAAGCGTCTGGGCATCGACAAAATGGCGGACATGGCGCGGCGGCTGGGACTGGGCGAGCCGGCGGGCATCGATCTGCCGGGGGAACGGGCGGGTGTGATGCCGACACGGGCCTGGAAGCTCGCGAATCTGGGCGAGCCCTGGCAAGGCGGCGAAAGCCTGATAGCGGCGATCGGTCAGGGGTTCGTCTTGACGACACCTCTGCAGCTCGCCGCGATGACGGCGCGCATCGTCAACGGCGGCAAGGCAGTGGTGCCCCATCTCACCTGGGGATTGGCCGACGGGCAGGGCATCGACCGCCGGCTGGTCCCGCAAGCGCCGGATATCGGTATCGACCCCGCGCATCTGAAGATCATGCAGGACGCCATGGACGGCGTGGTCAACGGCAAGCGGGGAACCGCGCGCGGCAGTAAGATCGGCGTTGCCGGAATGGAGATGGGCGGCAAGACCGGAACCAGCCAGGTGCGCAGAATCAGCAAGGCCGAGCGGGACGCGGGCGTGGTCAAGAACGAAGACCTGCCTTGGCGCCGGCGCGATCATGCCTTGTTCGTCGGTTTCGCGCCGGTGGAAGCACCGCGCTATGCCTGTGCGGTGGTGGTCGAGCATGGGGGCGGGGGCTCGAAAGCCGCGGCGCCCATCGCCAAGGACCTCCTGCTGGAGGTGCAGCGGCGCGATCCGGCGGCCAGCGACCCCATGCCCCTGGTGGCGCGGGCCACGCGCAACACCTAACGCGGGAAGGAGCGCCCGGAGCGGCATCGCGAGCAACCATGTCGAGCTTGAACGACATCACACTGCGCCGAAACCCGGAGCTTTCCCTGGGGCAAAAGCTGCTTCAGGTGAATTGGGGCTTGGTGCTGCTGATCGGCATCATCGCCTGCGCCGGTTTCGCCATGCTGTATTCGGCCGCCAACGGCGATCTCAATCCCTGGGCGACGCGCCAGATGGCACGCTTCGCCGCCGCCTTTGTCCTGATGATCGGCTGCGCGTTGATCGACATCCGGATTTGGTTCCGTTTGGCCTATCCAATCTATGGCCTCGCGTTGGTGTTGCTGGTGGCGGTCGAGCTGTTCGGCACGACCGGCATGGGTGCCCAGCGCTGGATCGACCTGAAGGTAATGGTGTTGCAGCCCTCCGAGGTGATGAAGGTGGCGATGGTCCTTGTGCTGGCCCGGCATTTCCACGGCGTGCCCATCGAGGAGATCGGACGCCTGCGCCATCTCATCGTGCCCCTGGTGCTGATCGGCGCGCCCACGGCCCTGGTGCTGAAACAGCCGGACCTGGGTACCGCCTTGATGCTGATCATGGTGTCCGGCGCGGTGTTCTTCGCGGCGGGGGTCCGGGCCTGGAAATTTATCCTGGCGGGCGTGCTGACCGGGGCGGCGGTTCCGGTCGTCTGGAACTTTCTGCACGAGTACCAGAAGAACCGAGTGCTCACCTTCCTCAACCCCGAAAGCGATCCCCTGGGCACCGGCTATCATATTCTGCAGTCCAAGATCGCCTTGGGATCCGGCGGCATGTTCGGCAAGGGCTTCCTGCAGGGCAGCCAGAGCCATCTCAATTTCTTGCCCGAGCGCCAGACCGACTTCATCTTCACCATGCTTGCCGAGGAGTTCGGTATGGCGGGCGGGCTGGTGCTATTGAGCCTCTATGTGTTGGTGCTGATCTACGGGCTGGCGATCGCCTTAAGAGCCTCGAACCAGTTTGGCCGCCTCTTGGCAATCGGGGTGACCACCAACCTTTTCCTCTATGTTTTCATCAATATCGCCATGGTGATGGGTCTGGTGCCCGTGGTCGGCGTGCCGCTGCCGCTGATCTCTTACGGCGGCACCTCGATGCTGACCATGATGCTGGGGCTGGGCCTATTGATGAGCGTGTCGATCCACCGCGACGTGCGCATTCCCCGGCGTGGACCTCGCGAGGACGATTGACGCGGCGGCCCTCCGGCCTCCCTTTCCCATTTCCTGGTGACTCGCCCCTCGACAAGCGCTTGCCCAGTTGCTATCTACCGCGTTCCGCGCGAACGGGGTCCGGCCAAGGGTGAGACACTCGGCGGCGTGGGCGCATAGCTCAGTTGGTAGAGCAGCTGACTCTTAATCAGCGGGTCCAAGGTTCGAGTCCTTGTGCGCCCACCACTTATTTCAAAGGGTTAGGCTCAAAAGTCACTTTGCCCTCAAACTCGGGGACACGCTCGGGGACATTTCTCGCAAAGAAAGCAAACCTTCCCTTGGCGTTTGCGACCCATCCTCGGTGACCGACCTAGCAAAAGGACCAGTGCGCCAGGATTCGTTGCTCCTTCATGTCCGCTCTACAACGATTTCCAGACATCTTCTACCGACAGGCAGAATGTCCGCTAGTGACCCAAGGCAGACATCATAGGTATCCGCGAGGTGGAAGAGCTTTGGAAAATTCTCCCAGTGGCGAAAAAGCTCTGCTGTGTCGAAAAAAAGAGAGTGGGAATTCACCCTAACCCCTCAAGCCAGCGTATTCTGACGGAATCCTTTCAGAGAC
>JARFRB010000016.1 GCA_029287455.1 Pelagibius litoralis
ATCCCGTTGAGGGCGCGGAAGCTCGCCCCCTCGGGCAGGGCGACATCGAGTGGAAACAGCTCGGCGTGAAGGCCGGGGGTGCGCCTGGCATCGGGCGAAACCCGGCCGTGAGTCATGACGCCCAATGCAAACTCGCGATCGGCCGACACCCGCGCGACGAAAGCCGCAAGCGCCGTCGCGAAGATATTGAACAGGGATTGCTGCGGGGTAAGAGATTGAAATCCCGCGCTTTCGGCAAGTGCGCGCAAACGACGGCTCCGCTCTAGTCCAAGCGGCAAAACGATGCGCCGGGCGCTCTGTCCGCCGCCGAGGCCAAGAGCCTGATAGAGCCTGGGCGGGAGCGCGCCCGCGGCATTCCGTTGGGCCCAGAAATCGGCATCAGCCGGATCGCGTCCGCGCCGCTCCGCCTCCACACTCTCGGCGAAGGCGGGAAGCTCGTTCAACCGTGCGCCGGAACCCTGGGAGAAAGCTTCGTAGGCGCGCGCCGCCTCCCCGAAAAGGAGAGATCCGGAGGCAGCGTCGGTGACGAGATGGTGCTGGTTCAGGAACCAAATGGAGCGCTCGCCAGGCAGCATCAGCAGGGCGGAGTCGAAGGTCTGGGTACGGACATCGAACACGCGGCGCATGCGCGCCTCGATCCAGCGCAGCGCCTCGGCTTGGCTTGCAAGTGCGACCACGGCGAAATCGCCGGCGGGCCGCGAAAGCACTTCCTGCCGGGGAACGCCGTCCGCTTCCGTGATGATCGTGCGCAAACTGTCACAAGCTTCCGCGACATGGGCGAAGGCCCGCTCAAAAATTCCTGGATCGACGGCGACGGGCAAATCGAACCGCCAGCCCATGTTGTAGATTGGCGTTCCCGGCGCAAGCTTCTGTCCGGTCCAGATCAGGAACTGACTCCGTGTCAGATTGGACCGGGCTTCCAGATCCGATTGGCCGCCGGGGTTGGAGCCCGCCGCGAGTTGGGCCTCCGTCACCGCATCGGTCATTGCTCCGCTCTAGCTCCAACGTAGCGCACGATATCGTCGAGCGTGCTGAAGTTCGACAGCTTGACGTCTCCCGCCGGCACCTTGAAGCCGAAAGTCGCTTCGAGGAAAGCGACCAAACGCATCACGCCGAGGGAATCAACAAGGCCGCTGAGCAGAAGATTCTCCTCACCGGACACCTCTCGGCCCGACAAGAGTTTGGATTCGATAAAAGCTTTGATGGTCGAACGCAAATTCATCTCCCAATTCACTCCACTTCCGCCAAGCTCTCCGCCTCAGCCGCCTCACTCAGCTGGTTTCTGTCGATCTTTCCGGAGGTCGTTCGCGGAAACGACTCGAGAATTCTAATTCGCACAGGCACCGCGTAGGAGGGCAGCCCGCCGGCGGCAAAGCTCAGGAAGGCATCTTCGGTTTCCGAAGCCCCGTCTCGCAAACGCACGGCGGCCTCGATCAATTGCAGCCCCTCGCTCCGGGAAACTGCGAAGGCGGCGGCCTCCGCTACGGCTTTGTGGCTCACAAGCACGGCCTCAACCTCTCCAAGCTCAACCCGATAACCGCGCGTCTTGACTTGATGATCACGGCGCCCGATGAAACGAAGCTCGCCGTCGGCGCCGCCCGCGACCAAATCTCCCGTTCGGTAGTAAACTTCGTCCACACCGCCCGTCGCAGGCTGGCGGAAGAAGGCGCGCGCATTGAGGTCAGGCCGGCGCCAATAGCCGCTCATCATGGTCGGTGTTCTGACCAGCAGCTCGCCGGTCTCGCCGCCCGGCACCTCACGGTCTGACTCGTCAACCACCAGGAGATCCACGTCGCGGCAGGCCTGTCCGATCGGCGGTGGCCCGGACTCCGCGCGCCATCCGGCGGGCAGATGATAGAAGGTGCACTGGTTGACTTCGGCGGGACCGTAAACGTTGCTAAACCGCGCCGCCGGCAAGCGCCGCGTCAAGGCCTCGAGATGCTTCGGCGCGAAGGGCTCTCCCCCGAATAGGACCCAGCGGACCGCCGTCAAGTCCCGCTCCTCCATAGCTCCGTGCAGAAGGCTTTGGATCAAGGCGAAGGGCACCGAATACCAGATCGTCAGGCGCTCGGCCTCGGCGAGCTCGGTCAAGCTGGCAGGCAGTTTCAGGTAGGCCTCCGGCACGATAACGGTGCTGGCGCCCACCAAAGGCGCGCAAAAATAGTCGAAGGTCGACATGTCGAAATGCAAAGGCGAGAGGTTGCTAAGCCGGTCCTGCTGCCTCACGCCATAGAGATCCGCCGCCATAGTGGCGTAACTCATGCCGCTGGAATGGGTGTGCATAATACCCTTCGGGCTTCCGGTCGAACCGGAGGTAAAAATGACATAGGCAAGATCGAGGACCGAGGCGCCGGGCGCGGCCGACGGCGCGGGCGGGGCCGCGAGCGCCTCTCGCCAAGGGATGCAGAGGGGACCGCCCTCCGGGGCCTCGTCGAGGCCGATCACGCAGTCCACGCCGGAGCCGGGGAAGACCGCGACTGCCTCGCGCCGCTTAGCCTCGTGGGTGACCGCGACGCGGGCGGCGCTTTCGCCCAAGACGGCGCGAGTCCGATCGGGCGGCGCGCCGGGGTCGAGCGGAACGTAGGCAGCGCCTGCCCGGAGGCTGCCGAACAAGGCGATGGCGCTCTCCAGGGATTTGTTGAGGTAGAGCGCCACCCGGTCGCCCCGACGCACGCCCTGCTCATGAAGGGTTCGCGCGAAGCTCGCGGTTTGGACCGAAAGCTCGGCGTAAGTGATCGAGCGGTCCAGAAACACGAAGGCCGGATGGTCCGGCGTCCGTTCGGCCGCCGCATCGACGGATTCGTGCAAAAGGCGTGGTACGTTGAGGGGTCGCGAGCTCGGCATCAGGCGGCCTCTCAACCGAACGCCGTGGAAGTCAAGAGCGCGGCCGCCCCCAAAACAACGAGAGCGAGAGACGCATAGTCATGCGCCACCCGTCTGTAAACGGGAAGGGAGCGCAACACAATCGGCAAAGGCACGACTGCTGCCGCGACTAGAGTCACGGCAAGCCCCAGACCCACGGCGAAGCCCGCCAGGGCAATCTCCGCGAAGCCCTTGTTCAGCCCAAGCAAAAGCATGAAGCCGTTTCCCAGCGCCCCTTGCGCCAGACCCAGCGCCAGGGCGAGTTGCCAACGGCGCAGGTAGGCGAACGGCCGGAAGTTATCCGCCGCGATCACGAGGGCCGAGAGTGCCAGCACGACGCTGGCCGAAACCGAGAGAGGGGCTGTCCACCCCTGCGTAATCGGCACCAGCGCTGCCATGTAGCCCGCCACGAAGGCCGCGGCCATGCCCGCCGCCGCCGCAAGGGCTTGAGGGGCCCGGTCAAGGGGGGCCCACCGGCCGCCAACGCGGCGCATCACGCTGGGCAGGAACAATGCCGCCAATAGCAAGACCCCCAAGGGCGCAGAAAGCGCTTGAAAGATTCCATGAAAAACGAAGTCCTGGAAAATCTGCCCGGGCGGCGGCGGCACCAGGGAAACCGATTGCCGCTCCGACCCAACGCCGAAGACCGCCGAAGCAACGGCTTCGTTCTCGACAAGCCCCATGCGGGTATTGCTGGACTGTAAGACCATCGGGCGGTGAGCGGGGTCGATGCCGTCGTAGAGGAAGCGGTATTCGACCTCGATATTGTCCGGCGGCGGCCCCAAGGTCGGGATCTCGAAATCGACCTCCACCTGTCTTGCGTCTTCGGGCCCGAAGAAGCGATGCCCCGACAGCCGCACGCCATGAACGCCGTCCGCGTCATGGAATGTCAGCCGGCCGGTCAAATAGCGTTTGACCTCGCCGGACTTGGCATTGAATTCGCCATCCTCGGCCAGGCCATCGTCATTGAGGTCGAGGGTCACGGCCTTTGTGAGATCGGAAAGGCGAATGTGCAGCTTGCCCGTGACTTGGCTTTCGGTAACGTCGATGTAGATATAGCTTTCACCGGGCCGATGGGCGTCGGCGGCGCTCGACCAGAACACAATGAAGAGAGCGACGAAAAAGCGTCTAAGAAACATTCAGCGGCCCATAGC
>JARFRB010000024.1 GCA_029287455.1 Pelagibius litoralis
CGAAACTCGTATCCGAGCGGCCCCCAAAGGAAGTCCCCCGCGGGCTCTGGCCGGTTGGGCCAGAGCCCGCGGGGGTGTCTCGTCCGTGGCGGACCTACATCACGCCCTGTTCTTTGTAGAACTTAATTGCGCCCGGATGGAGCGGTACGCCGATGTCGGAGGCCATGCCCTCGAGAGAGGCGTTCTGCATGGCTTTGGCGATCGCGGCCATGTCGTCGACGTTGGCCACCATGGCCTTCAGAACGTTGTAGACCGTGTCTTCCGGAAGCGAGCACTGGGCGACGACGTGGGTGAAATACCCGATGGTCGCCACGTCCTTATCCTGACCCGGATAGCTGCCGGCGGGGATCATGATGCGCTTGTAGCCGGGATTGATCTCCTGCATCCGCTTCAAGCCATCGTCGTCGATATCCACTAGCGTGACGTCCCGAGCGGCGGCCAAGTCCATGATCGCGCCCGCTGGAACGGTGGTCCCAAGGGTGAAGATCTGTGCGTTGCCGTCCTTCATAAGATTCACGGAATCGGTGTAGGAGCCGTAATTCACGCGCGACATGTCGTCATAGGTCAGCCCATAGGCCTTGAGCATGTGCTCGGTGATCGCCTCGCCGGTATTGCCCTTCTTCTGGGCCGCCAGGGAATTGCCTTTGAAATCGGCGGGGGAACTCAGCCCGGCATCGCCGAGAACGACCACTTGAAAGTACTGCGGGTAGAGGGTGGCAATGTTGCAAACGTTGTCCGCCGGAGAGTCGAAGGGGGGTTTTCCCTTGATCGCGTCGACCGTGGACACGGAGTTGGCGAAGCCCATCTCGGCCTTGCCGGATTGGACGGCCTTCACATTGGCGATGCCGCCGCCTGGGGCGACCTGAACGCCAGTATCCATGGAACCTTCCACAGCGTTCTTGATCGCGCCGCCAAGCGGGTACCAGGAGCCGCCTTGGGGACCTGTCATCAGCCTGATCTGGTCGGCGGCCGAGGGCGTTGACGTAAGGCTTAACGCGCCAAGACCAATTGCCACGGCCAGACCGGCCGCATTCCATCTTCCGAGCATAGCTTTCCTCCTCTGTGCCGGTAGCCGGCTGTTATTGTGTACGGGAAAGACCGTTTTGACTGCGGCTCCGCATTCGCGGCAGCCTCGTGTATGAGTCTCGCTGCCCGGCACCGACCCGTCAAGCCGCTTGGGTCAGTATATTGCTGGCCCCCGCCGCGGCCGACAGGCGGTCAATCTCCATCAGGAAACTGGCGGGCAGGGGGATGCCGCGCTGGCTCCTGGCGCGCTCGGCCTCGTGCTCGGGGTCTCCGGCCACGAGTACTGGCTGTACAGGGACACTTCTGTCGGCCGTGTGAAGAGCGTCGATCATCGCATCCACTTCCTGCCTGAATTCCAGGGGATCTTGGAAACTGGCTGGGTCTATGGCCATGAAGAAGTGCCCGACGTCCCGATCTGCGCGCGGTCCGCCGAATTTCCGTAAGGGCGAAAGCATGGCGCCAGGAAGGGCCGCCGACAGGATCTCCACCATCGCCGCGAGACCATAGCCCTTGTATCCGCCCAGCGGCGTCAGCAGCCGGTGCACCAGGGCTTCTCCGGGATCGGTCACGATTTGCCCTTCCGGCCCCAAGGCCCATCCCGCCGGAATGTTGACTCCGGCCTGCCGTGCGAGCTTGAGCTTGCCGATTGCCACGGTGCTGGTGGCCATGTCGAGAACGAAGGGCGGATTGCGCTCTGCCGGGGCCGCGAAGGCGAGCGGGTTGGTCCCGAACATCGGCTCGCAGGCATGGGTTGGAACCACCGCGGCCTTCCACACCGTGGAACAGGACATACCGATCAGGCCCGCTTCAGCAGCCATGATGGCGTAAACCCCCGCCGCGCCGTAATGCTGCGAATTGCGCACCGTTACCACCGAGACGCCATGCGCTTGCGCTTTCTCAATCGCCATGTGAGCGGCCCTGGTCGCCGAATCGTGGCCCAATCCACCATCGGCATCGAGCAGGGCTGTGCCTCCGGTTTCGCGGACGACGGTTGTTTTCGCCGACATGTTCAGCATGCCCTTGCGCCGCCACTCGTCGTAGGCCGGGAGCATGAAGATGCCGTGGGAGTCGATGCCCCTGAGGTCCGCCTCGACCATTCGGGCGCTGGTGACGAGGGCTTCCTCTTCCGCCATGCCCCAGGCCGTCAAGATGGCCGAAATCTGTGCCTCCACCTTCGCGGCGGGAAAGGTCAATCGATCCTCGTGCATGTTCAGGAACCCGCGTCACAGGACATAAACTCGCCAAACCATCATCTCGCCAGATGAGGAATTGGTCAAATGCGCGTGCCGAAAGAATGGCGTAGTCTTGGCCATGCGCTTGGAAGATTTATCGACGCCCGCGCTTTTGCTGGATCGGACCCGGCTTGCGGAGAACTGCGCGGCAATGCGCCAGCGCATGCAGGGCCATGGGGTGGCGCTCCGTCCGCACCTCAAGACCGCCAAATCGACCGCGGTCGCGCGAGAAGCGACAGGGGGGGCGGATGGCCCTTGGGGCGGCGCGATAACCGTGTCGACCCTGGCCGAGGCACGTTATTTCGCGGCCGAGGGATGGAGGGATATCACTTATGCGGTCGGTCTCGCGCCCTCGCGGCTCGCGGAGGCCGCAGACCTTTTAAGCCAAGGTGTCCGGCTGACCTTATTGACCGATAATTTGGCTTGCGTGGAGGCTGCGGCGAGCTTCCGCGAAAACGGGGCCCCCGAGCTACGCTTCTTGGTCGAGGTTGATTGCGGTGGCCGCAGGGGTGGAGTCGAGCCGGAGTCCCCGGAATTGATCGCTGTTGCCCGGGCGATCCATGAGCGGCCCGGGCTAAGTCTGGCTGGGGTATTGACCCACGCCGGGCAGTCCTATCATGCCTCGGGGCCAGATGCCCTGCGCCGCGTGGCGGAGGAGGAGCGGGCCGCGGTCGTTCGCGCGGCTGATCGCCTGCGCTCCGCCGGCTTGCCTTGTGACACGGTGAGCGCCGGCTCCACGCCGACCGCGGTTCACGCCGCGTCCTTGGAGGGGGTTACGGAGATGCGTCCCGGAGTCTACGTGTTTTTCGATCTGGATCAGGTTGGGATCGGGTCTTGCGACATGTCGGACCTGGCTCTCTCCGTAATTGCAACCGTGATCGGCCACAACCGGCGTGCCGGGCGCATCTTGATCGACGCCGGCGGGCTGGCGCTTTCCAAGGACAACAGTGCCCGGGAATTCTTGGCGAACGCGGGCTATGGGCTCGTTTGTGGCTTGAGTGACGCGGCACCGGTCGACGGGCTCTACGTGGCCGAGGTGCATCAAGAGCATGGCCTGATCGCGGCGGTTACGGGCGAACCGCCTTTTGAAGCCTTTCCGATCGGCCGGAAGCTTCGAATTTTACCGAACCACGCCTGCATGACCGCGGCGGCGCACGAGGCCTATTGGGTGACCGACGGCTCTGGATCGGTCATCGCGCGCTGGGAGCGTGTGAACGGCTGGGGTTGATCGAGTTTTCGACGATTTCCGCATAATGAGATTTTCTTTGTATCTTTTTGGGTATTTAGCCCGGCTTTAACGCCGGTTTAACCCTTAGGCGTGTCTTATCGGCCTGACCAAGAACGGAACTCCCCTCAAGGAAGGAGGGGCGATCTCATGAAGAGACAAGATCAGGACGTGAAGAAGAGCCCCAAGACTCCGCGCAAAGGCTTTCTGCTGGTTGGCATTTCGCTTTCCGCGCTTTTAGCGCTCACCGGGGCCGGCGGCGCCTTTATCGCCGGGGGGCTTCAGACCGATGGGTGGGGCGTTGCGTCGGCGAAAGCCCACGTTGACAACGACTCGCTCTTCGTCAACCTGCCTGACGGGCTGGAAAACAAACCCTTCCGCGTGTGGGGATGGAGCTATCGGGGCAAGGATTGGCACCCGGGCGTTGCGATCTATGCCAAGGCGGTGGAGCCAAAGCTGCACCTGCATTTCGCCAAGGCGCGGGAGTTCCCCCCTCCCGGCGCCATGTCCTCCAAGCTTGGCAAAACTCAGAACCCCGAGTGTATCACGGTGGCACCAGGCGACACCCTGTCCGAGTTGCTGATGCGCGAAGCCGGATTGCCGGTTGAGGAAAGCCGCAAGGCGATCGCCGCAATCGAACGAATCTATCCCGCGGAAAAGCTACAGCCGGGTCAGCGGCTGCAGTTCGCCTGGGCCGGCGGCTCGGACGTTCCACTGCTCGAAGGCCTGACCTTGGAGTTGGATGACGAGCACCACGTTCAGGTTAAGCGCGGCGGCGATGGATTCCAGGCACAATTCTTTAGCCCGGCCGACGCCGTTATTCAGGCCGAGGCGGATGCGATCATGGCCATGGTGGCGCCGGGTCCCGATGATCTCGGGGGCGGGCGGCGGCACACCAAGCCGCGCTTCCTTACCGAGGAATGGCAACGTCAGCAGGAAGAGCGCGGGAAATAGCGCTTCGGCCTAACTGGGCTCAAACCCGCCGCGAAGGGTAAATGAATCCGTACGTCGGGTAGACGCGCCCGAAGGCCTGACGATCCGGATACCAGACCCGCACTGCAGACCAATCCCCCGCCTTGGACACGTCGCGCACCAAGTGCGACTCCCGGATTTGCCCTTTACGTTCCCCCGGCAGCGCCCAATTAGCGTGATTGATTAGAATATCGCGGTCGGAAACCTGGTGCACGACCACGCCGACGTGGCCGAAAATCATCTTCCCAGAGCGCTTGAACACCAGCACGGCGCCGTCCGTCGGCGTTTGTCCCCGCTTGTAGCCCGTTTTTTTCTGGTGCCACCAGGTCCAGGCATCCCCGTAGATCTCGATGCCGGAGAAACTTCTGGCGTATTGCACGCATGTATAACTTGCTTCGGCATCTCGCGGCACCGTCGCAGGCACCGCGAAAGTCGCCAGGACGATGGCGGTCCATAAGATTTTACGCAGCAAAGCAGCCCCCCAGAGCTTTCTGTTATCCTCCATTTGATTCCAAATCTGTTACACCCGAGGCAAGACGCAAGTGGGCAACAGCACTGTTGCAACAAAGTAACGGGTTTTCCCCGTGGACTTGATCTGCATCATCGCTGGGCCGGGGGTATGGGGCAAAGTTTGGAAGCCGCCCGAGAACGGCCTCCAATAAGAGGCCTCGAGAGAGGCGGATATTTTCACATATCAAACCTCGGAGTATTTCAATGACTGCCGCTAAGTCGCGCACGGACTCTTCCATTCCGAACCCGGAATTCCCCCTTTCCCCCGAGATGTGGGAGAATTTCATACCCTCCAAGGCCGTCATGGATCGCTTTTCAGAGGCGAATGCTCAGGCGAGCCAAAGGCTGGCCGAGGGCATGGCGCTTTGGACAAAGGAAGTGGGAGACTTCGCCGTCGAGCGGATGACGCAAGACATGGAAACCCTGCGTCGGTTTGGTGCCTGCCGGACCCCGGAGGAAATGGTCGAGACGCAAATGAAGTTCGCCCAGACTGCGGCCGAGCAGTACATGCGCGAAGCCGGCAAACTTCTCGACCTTGCCACGCGGACCTGTGTGGACTGCATGAAGCCGCTCGATGACGCCGCGAAAGTGACGAGCGAGGAAATCGTGCACGAACCGGCCGGCCCCAAGGCGGCCTGATCGGCGCGTCAGCCGCCGGCCAAGAGTTCGATCGCTTTCTGGAGCGCTGCCTTGCGCTCTTGAAGAGCGCTGAGTTCGGCCTGCTTCTTCGCGGGATCGCCCGGGGAATTCTGCTGGATCTGCTGTTCGAAGCGTAGCTGATCCAGCTCTTGCTTCAGCTTTTCGTACTCCTCGCGCGAGAGCTTGTTCTCGGCTTTGGCTTGCTCCAGATCGCTCGACGCTTTGGCCAGATCCTTGTCCAAGGCATCGAGTTCGGCTTCGACGCGCTCAATGTCCCGGTTGACGCTCAGTTGCTGGTCGTTGACTCTTTCCTGGTCCCGCTGGATTTGCACCTGCTTGTCCTTCTCGTTCTGGTAATCCTGCTCCGCCTTCTGCAGCTCCCTGTCGTAAACGCCGCCGCGGACCTTCGCCTTGGTTTCGAGGTAGGTATTCGTGCAGCCGGCCAGAAGCAGGGGGGCAAGGATTGGCAATGCCAAGATGGAGGAAATTCCCGTCCGCATAGCGTCGTCTCCGGTCGATGATCAGCCGAGGCCATTCAGCTGCAAGGAAGAGTTCACGGCGGCAAGCTGGGTTTCCAGCGCCGCGATCTCCGTTTCCAAGCGCCCGATCTCGGCATCGAGCTCGGCGGTATCACTAGTTTGCAGGCTATCGCGCGCGGCAACGTAGTTGTCCCGCTTTTCGCGTGCGTCGGCAAGAATCGTTTCAATCTGATCGGAGTTGCGGCGCACGCTCGCAGCCTCGGCCCGGGCTTGCTCGACTGAAATCTGCTTGGCGTCCACCTGGGCTCTGAGGTCTTCCAGTTTCCGCTTGTCGTTTTCTACGACCCGCTGAGAGGTTTCCAGTAGCTCCGCCAAGCGCTCGGTGTCCTCGCGCGCGTCGGCGGCCATGGAACGCATCTTCGCCGCCTCATTTGTCTTGTACTGGGCTTCCTTCGCATTCAGATAGCCGTCCACGCCACCATAGATCCCGCCGGCGACCCCACCGATGGCGCAGCCCTTGGCCGCGGCCTGCGCCTCGCCGTTCATGGTCAGCCCGATCACTGCTCCTAGCACGCAGCCAAGCGCGGCGTTCGTCGCGGCCCCTTCGAACACGTTCTGGCTGACGAAATCTTCCGACTGTTCGTTGAGCAGCCGTTCGTCGGGCGTGGTCCCCGCCGAGCCCGCGCTTCCCGTCCCCGGATTTGGTTCCGGGGTCGTGGTACAGGCGGCCAGGCCGAGCGCCGCGACAATCGAGACCAGCCAAGCGGCACGGCCCGGGCGGTAGGCCCGGCACCGAGCGGAAGGTCTAGCGGACTGGGTCGGCACGATTATCCAAGACCGGTCAGTTGCAAGGATGCGTTTACGGTTCCGAGATGGCCTTCAAGTTCGGCGATATCCTGATTTAAACGCTGGATTTCCTTGTCGAGTTCCGCGGTATTGTTGGTTCGGAGTTGCTCACGCGCCTCCAGGTAGAGATCGCGCTTGTCCTTGACGTCGTCCAGAATCTCTTCGATCTGCTCGGAATTCGCGCGAACGATGGCTGCTTCCGACTCTGCTTGCTCCAGAGTCATCGTCCGCGCGTCAACCTCGGCTTTCAGCGCATCGAGGCGTTTCTGGTCGTTCTCCGTCACCCGGCGCGTGGATTCCAGGAGGGTACGCAGCTTTTCATTGTCCGCCCGCACGTCCTCGGCCATGGAGCGCATCTTGGCCGTTTCGTTGGTTTTGTACTGGGCTTCCTTCGCGTTCATGTAGCCGTCGACGCCACCAGCCACGGCGCCGATCGCGCCAGCGACGGCACAGGCACGGCCAACATCTCCAACATCGCCGCCGCCGAACGCGACAAGCGTGGCGCCCAAGATGCAGCCGATGGTGCCGAGAACGATGGCGCCGCCACCCGCGCTCTCAACGACAAAACTGTCGGATTGCTCGCGCAATTGGCGTTCGTCCAGGGTCATCTGCGCGGGTTCGATTTCGGATGACGTCGAGCACCCCGACACATGGACGACAAGCACGGCCGCCGCCACAGCACAAACAGCCTTACGTTTACCAGCCCCCTCGATCATTTTTCCCGTCCCGTCTTGTGACCAAGGCTTCTTATGTTACGTAAGATCGTCGAGAATCTCCCCTTCGGCAAGGTTACCCTCCGCGCGGAATTGGAGTATGTGTGCGCTGAAGACCTGCGTCAGGGGCACCAAACCCACCAGTTTCCGGGCGCTTAGCTCCTCCTCAAGGATAGGGAGCTGGCGTTCGATAACCTGTGGCGGGTAGTCCTGAATAACCTCCGCAATCGTATCCTTATACGTCCTCAGATCGAACTCCAGAACTTTTCTCGCCTTAAGGATGTCTTCTTCAAGCTTCACCAAGGGCGCGTCGCCCTCCTTATAGGTGTCTTGCAAAGCCTCGAGCGCGCGCTCCTTCGCGGTGACGATGGTATTGGCATCTACGATGCGCTGGGCGAGAAAGGCGCCAAAGCGCAGCAGGTTTCTCGCCGAGCGGTCGCGCTGTTCGTTGCGGGTCGCAATATTGGCGCGCACTACGGTCTTCAAGCCCCGCAGGCGCTCCTTGAAGGGCTCGTCTTCCGTGGCCGCGATAAGCACGTCGATTTCCTCAAGCGGGTCTTCCTCGCGCTGTGTACCGGCCAAGGCACTCTCGGTTTTCGGCAGATCAAGCCATTCGGCGCGGACCTTATCGAGCCTTTCTGCGGAGGTAATCACCGGCGCGGAGATCACCAGGCGGAACCCCACGGTTTCCAGCCGCCTCAGCCCCGTCTCGTCGTGGGGGTTCATTTCTTGGCGTTGGGCGCTGCGCACCGCGTCGCGCGGCGTGAAGAAGTCTCCACCTTTGACCGTTACCCCGCCGGCCTGGCCGTGAAGGCGCGAAACCTTGTTCAGCCGGAAGGAGTCGAGCACGTACTCGGCGGCGTTGCCAAGTATATCGTGCAGCCCTAGCGGATTGGGCTTCAAAAGACCGATGGCCTGGAGCTTGAAATCCGAGGAATCCGGGCTGCCGAACCAGACATAGGCCGCAAGGTCGTCCTCCATTGGGAACAAGGGCGACAGGAATTCGCTTTCGCTGACGGCGATGCCGCCGCGCGCCGCGTACTCCCACTCCGCTTCGCTGGGCAGCCGCAAGAAGGCGCGAACGCCGTCTTCCACGGGAAGCGCTTCGGGTGACTCGGCGTAGAGCCACTGGGTGTATCGCGCGGCGAAGTCGATGGCTTCTACCCAAGCGATCTCTGTTTTGGGCAGCCGGCCAAGGTTCGAGGGGCGGGGGCAATCCTCCGCCGTTAAGGCGGCGTATTGGTCGCTTGTCACCTCGTACTTGCCGATCAAGAGCTCGCGGCTGCCAAGGTCCCCCTGGCTGGATAGGGGCCCTGCCACATGAGTTTTTCGGCTGCTCTCTGAATAGCCGAAACGATCGTCGGCACCGCCAAGGGTAATTCTGCGGTCCGCGAGCAACTGTTCCGATGGCACGGCGGCGCTCCGGAACGTCATGGCCCCGCCGCAAGGCATTGGCAGAATGACGTCGCCCGGGCTGGGTGCGGGATTAAATAGCCGTTCCTTCCAGGTTATTTCCGGCGCTTGTGAAAGAGCCGGGCTGGCCGCTAGGAAGGCGGCTAGCGCGATGATGGGGAGCTCAAATCTCACGCAAGGCCTCCGATGGTTCGATTCGCGCGACCTTCCAGCCGGCAAGCGCGGCCGGCAGCAAGGCGAGCGCAAGGCTCGCGCCGGCCGCAATCAGCAGGTGGGCGGGCTCCAAGCTCGCGGCGACTTGGCCTTCGCTGAGGACCGGGGCGAAGCGCAGATTGATCGCCCAGGCGCCCACTGCGTAGAGGGCGAGCGCCGCCACCGTTCCGAAGGCGGCGATCATAATGGCTTGTGCGATGGGAAAGATCGCAATCCATCCTCTCTCAAATCCCAGCAAGCTTAACACCGCCATGGATTTCCGCTTCCGGTCGACGCTTGCGATCATGCTTGCCAACAAGGCGCCCACCAGCCCCAGACAGGCAACTGATCCGATCATCAGAAAAAGCGCGTCGAGATTGCGGTCGAGCGCCTGCACCCCGGCGATCTGATCGGCATCGGTGCGCACCTCGACACCCTTGCTTCTCACGAAATCAGCCAGGGGCGCCACCCCATCAAGCTCGCGGGCGTAGAGCCGAAAGCTCGCGAACTCCGTCATGTCCTCCCACGGTTGCGTTCCCGGCCAATCGAAGGCCGGCACGGCGTAGTCGTCGCGAAACCGCTCGACGGCCATGAGCAGGGAAAGGTCGACGAAGACGGTTGCTTGACCGTGGAAACGCTCCGGCAAAATGTGCAAGACCCGCAGCGGCAGCTCCGCCGGCTCCGGACGGCCGTTGCGGCTTCGCTCCACCCGCCC
>JARFRB010000044.1 GCA_029287455.1 Pelagibius litoralis
GGGGGCATGTGCGGTTTGGCCGGGATTCTCGTTCCCAATGCGCGGGAGCCGATCGACCGTGGCGTGTTGCGCCGGATGACCGACAGTTTGCTTCACCGGGGGCCGGACGGCGATGGCTTCTATTTTGGAGAGGGTGTCGCACTTGGGCACCGGCGTCTCTCTATCATCGACGTGGTGGGCGGCGCGCAACCGATCTTCAACGAAGACCGCCAGGTGGTCACGGTCTTCAACGGGGAGATTTTCAATTTCCGCGAACTGACGCGGGAACTAAGCGGCCTGGGCCATCGCTTTGCCACCCGCAGCGACACGGAAGTGATCGTGCACGCTTGGGAAGAATGGGGTGAAGCCTGCGTCGAGCGCTTCAGGGGCCAGTTCGCCTTTGCTCTGTGGGACGCACGCGACGCTACGCTGTTCCTGGCCCGCGACCGACTCGGCATCAAGCCGCTGCATTACTCCATCCTAGCTGGCGGGCGGATTGTCTTCGGTTCGGAGCTAAAGGCCATCCTGCGCCATCCTGATGTCGATCGACGTCTCGATCCGAAGGCAATCGAGGACTATTTCGCTTTCGGGTACGTTCCGGATCCCAAGACTATTTATTCGGGCGTTCGAAAACTTCCCCCCGGCCATACACTTTGCGTGCGCCGCGGTGCCGGTACCGAGGCAACACCCTGTGAATACTGGGATCTCGGGGATCGCCAGACACACGCGGGCACGGAGAGAGATCTCGAGCGCGAACTCTTCGAAAGGCTTGGGGAAGCCGTGTCCGTGCGCATGCTCGCCGAAGTCCCTCTCGGCGCGTTTCTGTCCGGCGGAGTCGATTCCAGCGCCGTGGCCGGCATGATGTCCAGGATGTCCGATGGGCGAATCAAGACCTGTTCGCTTGGCTTCGAAGGGGCGAAGACCGATGAGCGCCCTTACGCGCAAATTGTCGCGCGCGAATTCGGCACCGATCATGCTGACGCCGAGATCGCCTGGCCGGACGGGGCGCCCTATTGGCGCTTGGCGCGGATCTATGACGAGCCCTTCGCCGACGACTCAGCCTACGCGACGGAGCGCCTGTGCCAGTACGCCCGGCGCAGGGTGGTCGTGGCCTTGTCGGGCGATGGCGCCGATGAGCTTTTGGCCGGCTACCGCCGATACCCCTGGCACTTGCGGGAGGAGAGGGTGCGCGGGCTGCTGCCAGCCTGGCTGCGCGCGGGGCTGTTCGGGCCACTGGGCGCGGTCTATCCAAAGCTCGATTGGGCGCCGCGTCCTTTGCGGGCGCAATACACGCTGCGTTCGCTCGCCGGCTCCGCCTTGGAGGGCTGCGCGCGGAGCCTTTCGATTGTCCCTGATGAGGTGCGCAACCGGCTGTTCAGCCGGTCCCTGAAGCGCGATCTGCAGGGCTATCGCGCGATCGAGGCCTTGCGGCCCCATTGGGAACGGACCGCCGGTGCGCACCCGCTCGACCGGTTTCAATACCTCGATATCAAGACTTATCTACCCGGCGATATCCTGACTAAGGTGGACCGGGCCAGCATGGCGCATTCCCTGGAAGTGCGAGTCCCCTTCCTGGACCACCATTTCGTCGAATGGGCGTCTGGCATACCTGCGGAATTGAGGCTTGCGAACGGCGTCGGCAAGCGGATTCTGAAGCGAAGCTTGTCGGGCTTTTTGCCGGACGAGATACTTTCTCGCCCAAAAGTTGGGTTTTCGCTTCCTCTCGACCATTGGCTCGCTGGGCCCCGGCTGCACGTGTTGCGCGATTTCGTGATGGGCCGGAAGCTCCGTGAACTTGATTTGTTCAATGAAACGGCGATCGAGTATGTGTTTTCGGAGCACGCCGGGGGGCGGCGTGATCATGGGCGCCTGATTTGGTCGCTGGCGGCTTTCGCGGCCTTCGGGGAAATCTGAACAGATCCCCGGAGATGAGAAACTTAGAAGTCGTTGTTAATTGTGTTTATTGGTTTATCTTTAAAAGGGTAAGGCGTTTTCCTTTTCCAATCCTTGGATTGCAAACGCCCCGAGGAACTGTGTAGGTCTCATGAACGCTATACGTGTGCAGGCGCCGACGATCGTTATTGGCCTACTCGCGATCGAGTTTTGTCTTTTCATCGGGTCGTTCTATGTGGGCGCGGCCTTCAGCTGGATCGATTTTTCCGGTTCGGCGAACCAGTTAGCGTGGTTCATGCCCAGGGCGATGCTTTACGCGGGTTCGCTCTCCGTGTGCATGTACGCTTTGGGGCTTTACCGGCGGGATTGTTTGTTTCACGGATCGGTTGTATTGCCGCGCGCTTTGGTCGCATTTCTGTGCGCCCTGATCATATATGCGATGTCTTGGTACTCGCTGCATTTCGGGATCTGGCGCGCGGTCTTGGGCTACGCGATGCCGTTAAGTCTTGTCTGCGTGATTGGGCTACGCTCTGTCGCGCGCGAGTTTCTCGACCAGGATACTTTTAAACGCGGGGTCGCGGTGATCGGCACCAGCAAACGGGCCGCCCGTCTCGAGGCCTTGGAAGCTTCGCCCTATAGCGGCTTCAAGATCGTTGGCTTCATTAAGGCGAACCAGGGCGAGGAGGTTCGAGTTTCCCAGGAACGCTTGATCAAGCCGGGTAACTCCTTCCTGGATTTGCTGCGCGATCATGCCGTCGACAGCTTGGTGATCACAACGAACACGCGCGAGGAGGTGCCAGACCGGCAGTTGGTGGAAAGCCGGCTCGCCGGGGTCCGTATCTTCGACTATGAAACCTTTCACGCTCTTGAGTCGGGTCGTGTCGACTTGGACCACTTGGAGCCCGATTGGTTTCTGGTCGAAAGCGGATTTCATGGGGCAATTTCCTATCGCTTGTTCAAGCGCGTAGTGGACTGCCTTCTGAGCAGCGCTTTGTTCGTTCTGACCTTGCCGCTGCTGGCGCTGGCCGCGTTGGCGATCTGGCTCGAGGATCGAGGGCCGGTGATTTACCGGCAAAGGCGGGTTGGATTGCGGGGCGAGGTCTTTTCGCTCTTTAAGCTGCGGAGTATGAACATTGCGGCTGAGGACGACGGCCTTCCTCAGTGGTCCACGAAGCAGGACGGCCGCGTGACCCGCGTTGGCCGGATCATTCGGCGCCTGCGGGTCGACGAGATACCGCAGCTCATAAACATTCTACGGGGGGAGATGAGTTTCGTGGGTCCTCGCCCGGAGCGGCCGTACTTCGTCGAGCGGTTAGCTCAGGAAAATTCCTTCTACCTCGACCGGCATTCGGTCAAGCCGGGCCTGACCGGCTGGGCCCAGGTCAATTTCGCCTATGGCAGTTCGGCGGGCGACGCGCGGAGGAAGCTAGAGTACGACCTCTTTTACATCAAATACGGTGATGTTCTGCTGGATATCGTGGTGATCTTGCAGACGGTCAGGGTGGTGCTCTGGCCGCAAAGTGTCGAAAGGTCCGAATGGGCTTGAACCTTCTTACCGTCACCACTCTTTATCCGAATGCCGAGATGCCGTTTCATGGGATCTTCGTGGAAAACCGGCTGCGTGAGATTCTGAAGATCCAAGGCATGCGGGCGCGGGTCGTGGCGCCGGTGCCCTGGTTCCCGCTCACGGCAAAGGGGTTCGGGCGCTATGGCCGCTTTGCACGGGTGCCGCGAGAAGAGTGCCGCAGCGGGGTCGCGGTGTTTCATCCGCGCTTCATGCTTTTGCCAAAGGTGGGCATGCGAGGTGCCGCAGGCTCGCTTTTCCGCGCCTTGAAGGCTTTCGCGCGCGATCGTGATCTTCGGAGCATGGGGATCGATCTGGTCGACGGGCAATACCTTTATCCCGATGCTGTCGCCGCCGTGCGATTAAGCAGGTGGCTTGGGGTGCCCGTGGTCGTGACGGCACGCGGCAGCGACGTCACCCAGATCGCGCGGTTTCCGTCCGTGCGCCCAGCGATCCTCGGCGCTCTGCGCGAGGCGGACGCGGTTATCGCGGTTTCGAGAAGCTTGAAGGAAGGCTTGGTCGATCTTGGTGTTACCGAAAGCAGCATCACGGTTCTGCGCAACGGAGTGGATCTTGAACTGTTTCGGCCTTTGCCGCGCGGCAGCCACGAGCCGGGGTTGGGCGTGGCGGGAAAGCTGGCCGTGACGGTTGGACACCTGATCCCTCGGAAGGGCCAAGACATCGTTCTCAAGGCCGTCGCTCAATTGCCCGAAGTGTCGCTTCTAGTTGTCGGCGAAGGGCCAGAGGAGCGCCGGCTCCGGGCTCTTGCCGGAGAGTTGGGATTGGGCTCTCGGGTAAGATTTATGGGTGCGCGCGCGCCGTCGGAGCTGGCGGCGATCTATTCGGCCGCCGACGTGTCGGTTCTTGCGTCAAGTCGCGAGGGCTGGGCGAACGTGCTGCTAGAATCCATGGCCTGCGGCAGGCCGGTCGTTGCTTCGGCCGTTGGCGGCACGCCAGAGGTGATGGAGGGAGCTCCAGGCGGGCGGCTGGTCGCTGAAAGAACACCTGAAGCCTTCGCCCAAGCGCTTCGGGAAACTCTCTCGGCACCACCTTCGGCCGACGATATCCGAGGATACGCGGAAGGCTTCGGTTGGGGGGAGGTCGCGAGACAGCAGGCAAACCTCTACGCGGATGTTGTGGCGAAGGCGCGCCGGATGGTCGCGGACAATGCACCTGCCGCCGCGCCAATGGCATCAATTTGACCGCTGAGCGACATGAGACCGGGGCCGGGCAGGGGCTGAAGATCCTGATTCATCACCGAATCGCGTCCAGCGACGGGCAGGCGGTGCACATCCGTGAGCTTTTGATCGCTTTGCGGCAGATTGGGTGCAGCGTGGTGATCGTCGGGCCAGCGGGGATGGATAGGATCGCCGAAGGCCAGAGATTGCCCGGGATCTCGACCCTACAGCGCCTCATGCCGCGGCCGGTCTATGAGATCATGGAACTCGGATACTCGGTCAGGGCCTTCTTTCGGCTCCTCGCCGCCTGGCGAAAACACCGGCCGGATGCGCTTTACGAACGGCACAATCTCTTCCTTCTGGCTGGAGTCTGGCTGAAGCGAGGCCTGGGCATCCCCTATATCGTCGAGTTCAATTCTCCACTGGCCTTGGAGCGGGAGCGGACGGGAAGCTTGCGCCTGAGGGCTGTCGGCCGATGGAGCGAGGGGGCGGTGCTGCGCAGCGCCGACCGCGTGCTTCCGGTGACCCAAGTACTCGCCAATTGGGTAAAGGCGCAGTCGGTTCCCGAGGAGAAGATTCTCGTGGTTCCCAACGCGGTCGATCCTGATCGCTTCACGGACATGCGCGGCCTTGACGAGGCGAAGCGCGCCATCGGGTGCCCGGATTCCACGGTGATCGGCTTCGTGGGCTACCCGCGCGATTGGCACAGGCTGGATCGGGCCGTGGACTTCATTGCGGCCAAGCGGCTCGAGCTGGATCTGCGCTTGGTGGTCGTTGGCGAGGGACCGGGATTGGAGGAGGTGAAGGCGCGGGCGCGAGCGCTTGGCGTGGAAGATCGGCTGATTCTGCCGGGCGCCCTCGACCGCGAAGCCGTGGTGCGCTATCTCGCAGCTTTCGATGTTGCTTTGCAGCCAGGCGTGAACGATTACGCTTCGCCCCTAAAGCTCTACGAATACATGGCGGCCGGCCGCGCGATCTTGGCGCCGTCGAGCGTGAACATCTTGGAAGTTCTTGAAGACGGGCGAAACGCCGTGCTCTTCGATCCCGAGGTCCCCGAGGATTTCCAGCGGGGGATGGAGCGCATCTGCGCCGACCCGGCTCTGCGGCAACGCCTGGGCGCCACGGCAAAAGCGGATGTCGAGGCCAAAAATCTGACTTGGCATCGAAATGCCACCATGGTCTGCCGCGTCGTCCGCGAGTTGACATAACCGCACCTGGGCGGCTGCGGGGCGCGCGTGGTCCTGGTGACGAAGGATCGAATTGTGTGCCATGGTGGGACTCCCTTTTGACCTGGAACCGAGCGCATGAAGCGTTGGCTGATAAATGCAATTCCCTTCGCGGTCTTCGCCGCAGTGATTGCGCTTCGAATCTGGGACCCTTTGGCGCTGCAGCAGCTTCGGGCTCTCGTGTTCGATACCTATCAGCGGATCGAACCACGGCAGTATGATCCGGGGCTGCCGGTGCGCATCGTGGATATCGACAATGCGTCGCTTGCCCGCATCGGGCAGTGGCCCTGGCCAAGGACTGATCTTGCGGACCTCGTTTACCGCTTGGCGGAATCCGGGGCCGCGGCGATCGCCCTCGATATTGTGTTCGCCGAGCCGGACCGCAGTTCCCCGGAGCAAGCCTTGAGGCGCTGGCCAGCGACCCTTGAAGTCTTGGCGTTGCGGGAGAGCGCGGCGGTGCTGCCATCCCATGACAGACTCTTCGCCGAGGCGATTGAAGGGCTCCCGGTGGTGACGGGTTTCGTTCTCACTCACGATGAAGCCGAAGTGCCGCGAGAGGATGCTAACCTGATCGACGGCGGGAAGGCCTTTGTCGGCTCGATGGTGGCGGAGGCGGAAGAAACGCTCGGCAGTATCGTGGGGACGGGCGAACCGCTTGAGAAAGTTGGGCTGGCCGTCGCCGGAGACGATCCCGGTCTGTTCGTTCCCAAGTTCAGCCACGCCGTGACCAATCTGCCTGTGATCGAGGAGAGCAGCGCAGGCAACGGCGCCCTAAATTCAACGCCGGACTTCGACCAGGTGCTGCGGCGTGTCCCCTTGCTTGTCAGCCTGGAAGGCAAGGTTTACCCAAGCCTTTCCGCCGAGGCGTTGCGGGTGGCGCAGGGAGCCAGCACCATTATCATCAAGTCATCCGGCGCCAGCGGCGTGGAAGCCTATGGGGAGCAGGTTGGGGTCCACGCGGTTCGCATCGGGGATTTCGAAATCCCCACGGACGGAAGCGGGCGGCTGCTCGTGCATTTCACGGAGTTCCACGAAGAGCGCTACATTCCGGCTTGGGA
>JARFRB010000107.1 GCA_029287455.1 Pelagibius litoralis
GCGCGCCCCCTTCATCGTCATTGCGAGGCGAAGGCGTGGCAATCCAGGGTTTGTTGGTTGGTGCGGGCGGCAAAAAAATACCTCTGGATTGCCACGGCTTCGCCTCGTAATGACGGACCGAGAGGTTCGATCTGAGCGACGGCTGTTTTGTGTTACCCGACGTCTTGCCAGCCGGCGTGACTCACTAGGGTTCCACCGTCACCGACACTCAGGAAGATTCAACAAGTTATTCTCCGTTTCTCCGTCCGCCTCGGTCTTCACATACTTGTTGCCGTATTGGCTAACTCGCACGACTATCTTGACGACTCCCTCATTGATCTCGACTTCGAATGTCTCGATTCCTTGATCGATCTGCCGAACAACTTCCCGTTGGCTCAATTTCCACCTGTTGCTTCCAGTTCCACCACCAAGGTGAGAGATACGTTGTGCTGGGTCATATCGATCTTTTTTGTTTATACAACTAACTCGCTTAGACATATAAAATCTCCTTATTTCGCGTAAATGTTTATATAATTTTTATTATAGAGAAATGAACAAAATTTATATAATTGATAATGAATGTTAGAATTTCAACTAATTGTGAAATTTTAAAGATTATAGATCAAAAAATATATTGAAATATTTGCATTTCCCCCACTCCCCTTGCCCCCACCGCCGCCCTTCGCCATGCTCCCGGAAGCCATGGAAGATCTTTCGCTCGATACCCTGAAGGACGGCGGAAAGCCGGCGCTGGCCCGTGCGCTGGCCCGCTTGGAGCGGACGCCGGAGGCGCCGGAGGTGCTGGCGCTTTTGGACACGGCCTTCGCCCAACCCCAGGCCCGGGTGATCGGCGTCACGGGCCCGCCGGGCGTGGGCAAATCCACCTTGCTGGGCGCCCTTATCGCGGAGTTCCGGCGTCAGGATCTCACCGTGGGGGTGATAGCCGTCGATCCCTCCTCTAAGCGCTCGGGCGGCGCTTTGCTGGGCGACCGGGTGCGGCTGGCGGCCAATCCCGAGGACCCGGGCGCCTTTGTGCGCTCCATGGCGGCGCGTGACCGGCTAGGCGGGCTGGCTGACCTCACCTGGGCGGCCATGATCCTGATGCGGGCGCTCTTCGACCGGGTGATCCTGGAGACCGTCGGCGTCGGGCAGTCGGAAACCGACGTGGCCGAGGCGGCGGACAGCGTGGTCTTCTGCGTGCAGCCGGGCAGCGGCGATGCCCTGCAGTTCATGAAGGCGGGCATTGTGGAGATTCCCGATATCGCCGTGGTCACCAAGGCTGACATGGGGCCGGTGGCGCACCGGGCGCTGGCAGACCTCACCGGTGCGCTCGGCCTCGCGCCCTCGGAAACTGGCCGGCAGGTGGAGGCCTTGCTTGTCTCCGCGGAGGAGCGCGGCGGCCTGCACGACCTGCTGGAGGCCCTGGACGAGCATTTCCTCTGGCTCGGGCAAGACGGGCGCTTGGGCCGCCGCCGTCAGGCGCAAGCGGCCCAATGGCTGAGGGAGAGTCTGCGCGACCGCTTCGGCCGGGAGGGTTTGCGGCGGCTTGGCCAGGTGAACTTGCCGAAAGGGGCGGCCCCTTTCTCGAAGCTCGCTGAGATGGCGGCGAAGCTGCGCGGCGATTGAGGGGTTTAGCCGCCCGGGCGGCCGCGTCTCTTGGCAAATACGGCGATTGCACCGGCAATGGAGATGATCGCCAGAAGGACGAGTCCCCCTCTCGAATCGAACTCCATTATGGCGCCGGCGGCTGGCGGGCCAATGATTCCCCCAACCGCGTAGGCAAGAGCGAAAACGGCGCTGCCCACGACCAGGAGGCCGCCCTTGAACTCCTGACCCAGGAGGGCCAGGCAAGTGGTATAGACGCCGAAGAAACCGGCTCCGCAAAGGGCCGCGACAGGCCAAAGAAGCCAACTCGTGACGGGAAGCGCCACCAGGACCTGAAGGAAATGGCCGAGATAAGAAGGCACCCCAGTAGCACGTTCCAGCGATTAAAGCGGTCCAGCAGCACGCCCAAGCCCGGCTGCGCGATAATAATGCCCACATGCAATACGGTGAGGATAAGAGCCGCGACCTCTACGCTTAGGCCCTCAATGCGCAGATAGACGGGCAAAATTGCAAGCGCCGTCGCGTCGGTAATGCCAAACAGAAGAACCAAGGCCACGATCAACGGGCTCGCCCGGACAAAGGCCAACAGTGAACCCGACGGCATAGCCTCGGGTTCGACGCGCGCCTTTCGCACAAGGATCCCGAAGGCAAAACTTACGAAAGCCACCAGAACGGCACAGGCGGCGAAGGCGAAACCGTTCTCGGCGCCGAAAACGGAAATGCCGAGTGGTCCAAGGGCGAACCCAGCCGCCATACCGCCGCTGTATATTCCCGCCGCTCGCCCGCGCACGGAGTCGGTGGCCGCCGCGTTGAGCCAGGCTTCGCCCAGCACATAGATGGTGTTGACGCAGAACCCGAGCGCAAATCGCAACAGGAACCAGACAGCCAGATCGTTGAAGGCTCGAAATCCATAAAGGACGACTGCCGCGAAAACCAGGCAAACCGTGATCAGGTTGCGTGGCCGGGCAAGAACGGTGAGCCGCGGCATCGCTAAGGTGGACGCGCCAAGCCCGAGCATGAAAGCCGCGGCGTTTAGGCCGATCAAGGTTTCGGAGACGCCGCGCTCCAAGAGCAGCAGGGAGACGAGCGGATAGGTTAAGCCCAGAGCAACGGCGAAGGTAGTGATGCCGATAGTGACAGCAACAATCGACGTCCAATCGGCCGCGTCCGTTGACGGCCCTGTTTGCGACGTCTCGCCACCCGTCATAGTGCTTTGACCCCTTCAGCGGCCGCGTTCATGCTTCGAGAGCAGCAGCTATCACGGGAATCAAAAGATAGGGAAGGAAAAGTTCTAGCGCTGCCCCGCGCTGCCTACTGCGAACGCAGCCATGCGGGCCTTTGGGGGCTCAGCTTTGCCTCGTCCGCCACAAGCTCCGGCGCCTCGCCGTTCAGGGCTTCCAGGCGCAGAAGGGCGAGCGCTTGGCCCTTCGCGCTAGAGCGCAGGCGGCCGACCTCCCTGCCGTTCGAGAGGATCGGCGTGTCGGGCGGGGGCGTGGGGCCGTCGATGCGGACGGGCAGCAGGCGTTTCTTGATCAGCGCGCGGTACTTGGTGCGGGCGGTCAGTTCCTGGCCCATGTAGCAGCCCTTGTCCCAATCGACACCGCCCAGCTCGTCGAAGCCATTTTCCAGCAGGATGGCCTTCTCGACCTCCATGTCGCGGCTGCCGTCGGGCAGGCCGAGGCCGATCCGCAGAGCGTCGTAGTCGGCAAGCGCGGCCGCTTCGAAACTGGCCTGCTCCAAGCTCTCTTGCGCGCTGTCTCGGGGAAGAATCGCGCGCGCGCCCAATTCCGGCAGGCGCGGGTCGGCGAAGGCGATACCGCCGCCGAAGGATGTCGCCGCCCCCGGCCGCGCGGGCAGCCCAAGGCTCTCCAGAGCCGCCGGGCCGAAGAGCGCGGCGACGCGGAAAGATTCGCTGGCGTCGGCGAGATCGACCTTGGCGCGCAGCTTAAAGATCTTCATGCGTTTGAGAAGGTCGGCGCGGCGCGCCGCTTCGCAGTCCAGCAGCAAGGAGTCCTCGCCCTCTTCGGCGAGAAAGAAGTCATGCAGATACTTGCCCTGGGGCGTCAGGAAGGCCGCCCAGATCGCCTGGGTGGCGCTCACTTTGGCCACATCGTTCGAAATGATGCCCTGCAGAAAGGCTGCACGGTCGGGGCCCGAGATGCGCAAAACGCCCCGGTCGTCGAGCAAAACGAAGGATTTGTCCCGCATGGCCTAACCTTTCTCCTCGCGCCTAACTAGTCATCGGATTTCGATTTGGCAAGGCTCTCTCGCGCGGGCTGCCCTCTCTGATAGGGGGGGCGCGGCAAGTAAGCCTTAACGGAATTGCCACAAGCTGAGGGCGATTTTATTGAATCCTGGTTCGTGCCATGCGGGAGATTCGCCTCATGCGTCTTCTACACGTCGTGGCCCGTCGGTCGCGCGGCGAGGGGCTGGAGCGCCTGTTCGCGGAACTCGCGGCTGCCTTGGCCCAGCCCGACTCTCCCGCCGACGTGGTTCAGCGCGCGGTGCTTCCCATCGCGGACCGGCGCGCCGCGGCGCTTACCGCCGCCGATATTGGCGTGATGCAGCTTCCCTTCGGCCGCTGGCCCGGCTTTGGCGACCGGCGAGCCCTGGGGTGGGAGATTGAGCGCTTCGAGCCGGATGCAATTCTGGCCTGGGATCCGCGGGCGGCGCGGATCTTTTCGGGGGAAGCCCGTGGTATCCCAATCGCCGGTGTTCCGGGGGACTAAGGCGCGGCCGAGGATTGGGACGCCTGCGATGACCTGCTGCTGCCGACCGTGGATCTCGACGCCTATTTCGCTGAACGTGGACGCCTCACGGTTCACCGCCACCAGGTCCCGCTGTTCCTGCCCGATACGCCGACCGAAGCGCCGACGCGCGCCGATTTGGAGTTCGACGAGGATGCCCCGCTGGTCTTCGTGCCGCCCTTGCCGTCAAGCGACCGTGGCATAGACACTGTGGTTCGTGCGCTCACCCGGTTGCCTGATGTCGAGGTGGCGACCATCGCCCGGCGCAGGCGGCGGAAGGCGCTGCGGCGGTTGGCTCGGGATACCGGCGTCGAGGCGCGGGTGCGGGTCTTCGATGGCTCCGCCGCACCGGGCCGGCTGATGCGCTTGGCGGACCTCGTGGCCGTTGCGGGCGCCGAGGATTCCTTGGGCCTCGCGGTGATTGAGGCTTGGCAGCTGGGCTGTCCGGTGGTGGGAGCGGGTGGCCTGGGGCCGGCGGCGCTGATCCGGCATGAACGAGACGGCCTCTTGACCGCCAGCAACGACTCTGTGGGACTGGCGCGGGGGATCGGCCGGGTACTGGAGGATCCGCTGCTGCGCGACCGGCTCGCGGCCGCCGGGCGCAAAGCTTACGAAGCGAACCACATGCCGGGGCGGGCCATTGGGGTTTGGTGTGCTACGCTGCGCTCAATTGCCGGTCAGCGCCCGCCCGAGGCCATCGATCCGTTGGGTTTAGGGGGCGGCGCGGAGAGCCGGACGGACATCACCGTGTAGCGAGGCCGTGCCATGACCGAGAGCGCCGAGACCTACGATTTGATCCTGAGGGGCGCTGAAGTCCTCACGCCAAACGGCCGCCAGGCTTGCGATGTGGCGGTCAGCGGTGGGCGCATCGCCGGGCTGGGGGACTTTGGAGGCGCACGGGCGGCGATGACCCTCGATCTGGAGGGGCTCACGGTGCTGCCGGGAGTGATCGACACACAGGTGCACTTCCGCGAGCCGGGCCTTGAGCACAAGGAAGATCTCGAAAGCGGCACCCGGGCAGCGGCCCTTGGCGGCGTGGTTGCGGTTTTCGAGATGCCGAACACCAAGCCCTCTACCCTGGACGCCGCGGCGTTGGAGGACAAGTTGGCGCGGGCGCGGGGGCGGGCCTGGACCGACCATGCCTTCTTCATGGGCTCCGCCGCCGAAAACGCCGAAGCCTTGGGGGAACTCGAACGGTTGCCCGGATGCTGCGGCGTGAAGATCTTCATGGGCTCCTCGACCGGTAGCCTGCTGGTGGAGGACGACGAAACCCTGCGCGAGGTGCTGCGTTGCGGGCACCGCCGCGTGGCGGTGCATTGCGAGGACGAGGACCGCTTGCGTGAGCGCTTGGAACTGGTGCGCGACGGGGCGGACGTCGCCATGCATCCCGAATGGCGGGACGCCGAAACCGCGCTGCGCGCCACGCGGCGGCTTCTGCGCCTTTCACGCGAAGTTGGACGCCGGGTGCATGTCCTGCACGTCACCACGGCCGAGGAGGTGACCGAGCTGGCACGCCATCGCGATATCGCCACCTGCGAGGTCACGCCCCAACACCTCACTCTCGCCGCGCCGGAATGCTACGAGCGCCTTGGCACGCTCGCTCAGATGAATCCGCCGATCCGCGAGGCGCGCCACCGCGCCGGCTTGTGGGAGGGGGTGAATCAGGGCCTTTTCGATGTGGTCGGCTCCGATCACGCGCCCCATACGCTTGAGGAAAAGGGCGGCGATTATCCACGCACGCCGTCCGGCATGCCGGGCGTTCAGACGCTGCTGCCGCTTCTGCTCGACCATCACGCGGCGGGGCGGCTCACTCTGGAGCGGCTCGTGGATCTCACCTCCGCCGGGGCGCAGCGACTTTATGGCCTCGTCGGCAAGGGTCGCATCGCCGTGGGGTACGACGCGGATTTCACGATCGTAGATCTCAAGGCGCGGCGGGAAATCACCGGCGCCTGGCTTGCCTCGAAATCCGGCTGGTCGCCTTTCGAGGGCATGACGGTGACCGGCTGGCCGATCTTCACAATTCTGCGCGGAAACATCGTCATGCGCGAAGACGAGCTTCAAAGCACGCCCATCGGTGAGCCACTGCGCTTTCAGGACACCTTGCAGCCGGACGTCTAGCGTGGAGGGGTGCAATGACGGAAATAACGGTCTTTCGCTCGCAATGACGGGCTAGAGGTCCGGCCGCTATCCGAGGTCACAGCAAGCTTACAAAGGCGTTTACGCGGTTTAAACCCTGGCGCGGTCAGGAATAGGGCATCGTCCACTCTCGAGGCAGCTGGCCTTGCCCCATCCTTCGCGCGTGCTTCCCGATCGAGGCTGTTTCCGCGTTATCGCCGCGCCGGCGCTGTTGGCCGCGATACTGACTCCCACCCAGTTGCCAGGCGCCCACGCGGCTGAACTGGTGGCGGCACGGCCGGAAAGCTGGGCGGTGGAACCCGCTCCGATCTACAACTTGGAGAATATGAAGGGGGCGGCCCCCCTTGTGGCGCCGCCGCTCCAAACATTGGACATCGCGGTGCACGCCTATGACAGCGAGCACCTCTTGCTTGTCGTCTTCAGCGATTTGCCACGGGCGGTTAATGCCTTGCTGACTGTTAGCCTCGCCGGGCACAACCCCGACTACGCCTATTCGGGTTTCAGCCGCAAGCTGCGGATCGGGGATGGAGGTGTCGAGCGGATCTTGGTCCCCTTGCCGCCAAGTGGACAGGCACTCCCCGACGGCTTTTACGATGTCCTGCTCAAGGTCGATCCGCGCTGGGCGGGCCTTGATGGCGCGTGGCGCGTGGCACAGGCGGGGCCTTTGGAGGCGCGGGCGACCATACCGATATTCGGGCAGCGGACCGCGGGAGCTTCGAATCCGCGCTGGCGGCGCCATGAGGACTTCCTGGACGGTTTAGTGGGCGGGCCCTGGAGGCCGGAAGGCGCAAAGCGCGCCCTGGGACCCATGCGCGTTCAGCCAACTTTGTTCCCGGAGTGGAGCGGCCGCTACTACTTTCCTCACGCCGACGTCACCTTGGCGGTCGACCGGCGGGCCGATCGTGTCGTGACCTGGCGTCCGGGTGCCGCGCGTGAGTTTGGAGACCTTGGCGATGCCCCGCTCGTGGGGGTCAGTCTGCCAAGGATGGCTGGACCCTAATGTCCTCCGAGCCTCACCGCGCCTGATCTTGGCGCCATGATGGCGCGCGAGCGCCTGCTCGCGGGCTGGAGCTGCCCAATCGAGCCGGTCCTAACCTAGATCAAGAGTGGCTTGGATCGGGGCATTTAGCCTTATGCCACATGTTTTCTTCCCGAATTCATGGCCTTCAACACGAATGGAACCGACTTTTCCGCCGTCTTACTTCCAGTGGGCGGCGGTTTTCTTTTGGCCGCCCTGGCGCTGCGCCTTGCGCGGACGCGCATACTGTATGGCCAAGCGTGAACCTGGATCCCCGGCACCGAGACGTCGGCACAAAACGCTCGGGTTCGAGCTCAGGTTATGGTTTGCTGGCATGGCCAACAAACCGTGAGAACACATGATCCTTTACCATGCATTCTTCACCCTGAAGCCAGGTGTGGGCGATCTCGAGTTCAGCGAGTCTTTGAGCCGCTACATGGCCTATCTCGAAAGCCAGAACATGATCGCCGGCTGGCGGCTGAGCCGCCGCATGCTGGGTCTGGGCCCGAAGGAGATGGGCGAGTTTCACGCGGTGATCGAATTGGAAAGCCTCGCGCAATTTGACGCCGCTTTCGGCGAGGTCTCGACCCGCGCGGAGCCGGCGGAGTCTTTCCACCATGCCGTCAACTCCAAGGTCGACAAAGTCACTTTCGCCCTCTACCGCGATTTCCCCGACCCTTGGCGCAAGACTGGCGAGGAGAAGTTTTAGGTTGAGCGGTCATGATCGACCCGCGGTCCTAAGAGATCACCCCCGATGCCTGAAGAGTGATAAGGGCCAGGATCAAGATCCAGCCCACGATAGTGAGTATCCCGCTTAACCGGTTGCCTTTGCAGACCGCCAGACTTGCGAACAGGGCAAGCGCGGCAAGGTCGCCGGCCGAATTCACCAACACCCCTTTGCCCAAAATTAATTCGACGCAGATGGCCCAAATCATCAGGAAGCAGAGGCCAACGAAGAAACGTTCCCGAACGGCCATGTAGTGCAAGAGGGAGAAAGCGCTTGAGCCTTCGCCGCCGCCCGTCAACATCACATTGCTCGTCAGATACAGCAGGATCGGGCCGATGATGACCAGCAAGAACTCCGCGAACGCCCAGTCCGGCTGCTCTAGAATCGTCAAGGTTTCCCAAAACAGGTTCAGATGAATCAAGAGCAGCAGGGCAACCCAGCTGAAGGGGAGCCAGTGCGGTCTCTCTTTGGCGGCGGGTATCAAGATTGAGGCGATGCCGTTGACGATGCCCGCGATTCCGAAAGTTAGAATCGTGATGTACATCATTGCGACGAGCAGCGCTGTCGTGACTTCCATTGAGTTCTCCGGTTCTCCGGTTCTTCGGCTGGCGTGGCGCCGGGGCGGTGAGGGTGCGAATTTCTTATCTTCAGCGAGGCCCTCCGAAGAAGAGCACGTCGACCACGGCTCCCTCGTGAAGGTGCCGGACCGCCGCGGTGATTTCTTCGCGCAGCTTATCGAGCGCGGAGAACTCGGCGGTTGGATGGTCTTTGGCAACGCGCACGTAAACGGAAACGAGTAAAAGCCGTCCCGGCCGGATCATGCGGACTTCGAAGGATTCTGCCGGAAACTGCGCGAGTGCGCCTTCCACCGCCTTGATGACGGGCCGTCGGATGTCCTCCAAGGGCGCGAAATTCAAGAAAGCGCGAAGCGCTGTCCAGGCCATTCGCACCGGCACGCCGAGCAAAACGAGAACGATCGCGGAAACCAGCAAGGGATCCACGTAGGGCACGACTTGCATCCAGCCAAGGGATTCGATCACCGGGATGGCGCAAAAGCTCAGTAACACGATCCCGGAAACCAGCGCGTTGATTGACCAACTCGCCGCGTCCGTTTCGACCAGCGGACTACGATTGTGTCCATAGGCGCGCCTCAGCAGAACGGCGGTTGCGGCGCAGACCACTGTCGCGAAGACCCCATACCCGATGGCGGGGCCAACGCCGATGAGGTGCCCGCCGGTTAGCAAGGCGGCCATCGCATCGAATAGGGCAATCAAGGACACGCCCAAAATCATGATGCCCTTCGCGCCGTTTATCAGCGGCTCGAAATAAATGAATCCGAAGGGATGTTTTTCCGTATCCGGGCGGTGGACAAGCGTGGCGATTTTCAAAGTTAGAAGCGCGGCGACGAAGTAGCTCAAGTTGAACAAGCCGTCCAAGAGGATCGCGTGAGATCTGGCTTGGAAGAAAACAAGCACCCCAACGCAGCCGACCGTCGCGGCCGCCCCGGCGGAGAGCAGCAAGGCGCTTCTCTCGCTTGTCACCGCTTCATCTTGAGAATGCTGTTTTCCCATTGTGACTTGGCTTGGAGGTCGGCTCTTTTTCGTTACGGTGATATTCTAGCAGCATTCCTGGGCAGATCCTTTGGCAAAGGAAGGGGGGGGTAATGCTGCCGTTGCGCGCGGGTTTGCTGCTGATCGCGCTGCTGTTCTGGGCGGCTCCTCTCCGGGCCGAGAGCGAGCGGGGGAGCATTCGCAACAATGCCAACGGCGTGCTCGCGGTTCTCGGGCTGTCGATCGTGCCGAGCGAGACCGCGAGCGCCATCACCATCAAAACCGACGGCGAGGACGACGCCCATTTCCGCGCCATTCAACTGGGCGGGGCCTTTACCGTAAGCGATGAGTTTCCGCTCTACCTGGAAGGATTTGTCGGTGCCGCGCGCTACGATCCCTCATTCATCTTCGAAGAAGACGAGGAGCTTTCGAAGGTTGATGCGCGCTGGGACAGTCTTGCCGGTACGATCGGCGTGGGGTGGGATTTCGCGCTGACGGACGAACTCGTCATACGGCCGATCGGGAACCTATCGCTGGGCGTGGTGGAAAGCGACGCGACCTTTGCCGGCGATGGTCTCGAAGCCGTATCGCAAGCCGAGGCCGAGTTCCTCGACGATGGGGAATTGCGCGCCTACGGCTATGGCGGATCCCTCATGCTCGACTGGGAACGCTATCGCGAGGACTATCTCATCGACGCGGAACTGCGATACACCCACATCACAATCCGGACCTTCGACTCCAGCTCCAACGCGGTCCAGGGGTCCTCCGACGCAATTACGCTGGGCTTTTGGGGACGCTTGCGGGTTCCAACCGAACTAAACGCCTTCGGCCGGCCGCTGCGCGCCTTGGGCGAAGTCGCCGCCTCTCGTCTGATCGGCGATCAGTCGGACGTTTTGCGTACTGACAACCTCTTTCAGATCGGCGGAGGAGTGGAGTTTGACTTCGGCGCAAAGGAGTCCTTCCCGATAACACGCGGGCGGGTTGTCGGCCGTTATCTCTTCGGCGGCGGAGCCACGGGCTTCTCGCTCGGACTTGCCGTATCGTTTTGATCGGTTGGGCCGGGCAAGCCTGTCGCAACGCGCGAAGCCCCGCTCTAGCGGTCCGGCCTCGCAGTCGCTATATGAGCAGCAGCGAGATCCGAGAAGGGGAGGAGAACCCGAAAATGACTGCCTGCATCGTCGGTTGGAGCCACACCGCCTTTGGCAAGCACGAAGGCGAGGACGTCGAATCCCTGATCGCCAAGGTCGCGACCCAGGCGGTCGCCGATGCCGGTTTGGAGCCGGAGGACATCGACGAGATCGTTCTCGGCACCTACAACGAGGGCTTTTCGCCCCAGGGCTTTCCCTCCTCCCTGGTCTTGCAAACCTCCGAGGCTTTTCGCTTCAAGCCGGCAACGCGGGTGGAAAACGCTTGCGCCACGGGCTCCGCGGCGATTCATCAGGGCCTGAAGACAATCGGGGCCCGCAAGGGCCGCTTCGTGCTGGTGGTTGGCGTGGAGAAAATGACCGCGCTCTCCGGCAAGCTGATCGGTGAGACCTTGCTGAAGGCGGCCTATCTCAAGGAAGAAGGCTCGATCGAAGGCGGCTTCGCGGGTGTGTTCGGCCACATCGCGAATCAATACTTCCAGCGGCACGGGGATCAATCGGACGCCTTGGCGGCCATCGCGGCGAAGAACCACGCCAACGGCGTGGCCAATCCCTACGCGCAGATGCGCAAGGACCTGGGCTACGACTTCTGCCGGATGGAGTCCGAAAAGAACCCTTACGTTGCCGGCCCCTTGAAGCGCACTGATTGTTCCCTGGTATCGGATGGTGCCGCGGCTTTGGTGCTGACCGACGTGGAAACGGCCTTGACCATGGACAAAGCTGTGGTCTTCCGCGCGGCGGTGCAGGTGAACGACTATCTGCCGCTCTCGCGCCGCGACATCACATTGTTCGAAGGCTGCGAGGTCGCTTGGAAGAAAGCCCACGCGGAAGCCAGCACCCAGTTGGACGATCTGTCCTTTGTCGAAACCCATGACTGCTTCACCATAGCGGAATTGCTGGAGTACGAGGCCATGGGCCTCACGCCGCGCGGCCAGGGCGCTACCGCCGCCCTGGAAGGCTGGACCCGAAAGGACGGGCGGTTGCCGGTGAACCCTTCGGGCGGGCTGAAGTCCAAGGGCCATCCCATCGGTGCCACCGGCGTGTCCATGCACATCATGTCATCCATGCAGTTGATGGGGGAGGCTGGCGACATGCAGCTTCCCGCGCCCAAGCTGGCGGGCATCTTCAACATGGGCGGCGCGGCAGTCGCGAACTACGTCAGCATTCTCGAGCCGCTGCGCTAGACCCCTGCCCGCATGGGGGCCGTGATGTCCGATCTAGAGCCGCGTTTGACGTACCGTACGGTGAAGCTTGCCTTGCTCTCGGCCGCCCTTGAGAGCGGCGATGGCCGTCCGTTGCTGACGCGGGTGCTTGAAGGCCGAGCGGAAGACCCTTTCGAGCGTGGCATGGCGGAGGACGCCTTGCGCCAACTCCTTGACGCCGGTTTGATCCGCTTGAGCGAGACCGGCGCGGCGGGCCTGACCGAAGCGGGGCGTTCGGCCCATGGTAGCGGTTGTCTCGACGCGCTGGACCGCAAGCTGCACGACCTTGATTCGGATCTGGTCGCTTGCCGGGCGCGCGCTTGGGAGGCGGTGGCCAGCGGCGGGCCGCGTGAGCGCGAGGCGGCGATTGAAGCCATCGCGCGAATTCTCGACGGGATTTCGGCCTCGGCCTTGGTGCTTTCGCCTGTTGCCCGCAAGGCGATGGAACTGGCGCGCGGCATTGCCGAGGGGGCCAATCCGCCGAGCTCGCAAGATGTCGCCGATGCCATTCGTGTGACGGAGATCGTTGTGCGTGCCGCGCGGCCTGGCGATTAGGCGTAGAAGCTCGGTGCGCATATAATCCGCAAAGCGGACCTGGCGCAGCGCAAAAGAAACGTGGGGAGGAGCAATCGCTAGGCCATGGGCGGAATCATGAATCTCGGGCGGCTGCTTTCCGACACGGCCCGGCGGTTGGGCCCGCGCGAGGCCCTGGTTTGGGGTGAAAGAAGCTGGACCTGGGCGGAGCTCGACGGCCGGGTAAATGCCCTTGTGGCTGGGCTCAAGGCAAGGGGATTAGGCAAGGGCGACCGGCTGCTTGTTCACGCGCGCAATTCCAATCAGCTCTTCGAAAGCTGCTGGGCGGCCTTCAAGCTGGGAGCGGTCTGGGTTCCGACGAACGTGCGCTTGACGCCGCCGGAGGTGGCCTATCTCGCCGCGAACAGCGGTGCGGTGGCGATGATCTTCGAAGATAGCTTCCCGGAGCACGCCGAGGCGGTGCGGGCGGCGGTGCCGGACCTGCGGGTCGCGATCGCCATCGGCGCTGCAGGGGCGGATGACCTCGCTTACGAGGACGTGGTGTCCGAAGCCCTCGGGGCGCCATCGCGGGAGGCGGAGGTGGACCCGGGCGATCCCTGCTGGTTCTTCTATACCTCAGGCACCACGGGCAAGCCGAAAGGGGCGGTCTTGACCCATGGCCAGATGGCCTTCGTGGTGAACAATCACCTCGCTGATCTCATGCCGGGCACCACGGAAGCCGACGCCAGCCTGGTTGTGGCGCCGCTGAGCCACGGGGCGGGTGCTCACATGCTGCCCCAGGTGGCGCGCGGCGCGAAATCGGTGCTGCTTTCCAACACATCCTTCGACGAAGAGGAAGCTTGGCGCCTGGTGGAAGAGCATCGCGTGGGAAACATGTTCACGGTGCCCACTATCCTGACGCGTCTGGCCCGCCATCCTAGCGTCGATCGTTACGATCATAGCTCCTTGCGCCATGTGATCTACGCCGGCGCTCCAATGTATCGGGAGGATCAGCGCTTTATTCTCGAGAAGCTCGGCAAGGTCATCGTGCAGTACTACGGCCTTGGCGAGGTCACCGGGAACATCACAGTGCTTCCGCCGCGCGAACATCACCTGAGCGACAACGAGATGCGGATCGGCTCCTGCGGCTTCGCGCGTACCGGGATGGAAATCGCCATCAAGGACCCGGAGGGCAACCGCCTGGGGCCGGACGCCCAAGGGGAGATCTGCGTGCGCGGCCCCGCGGTCTTCGCGGGCTACCACGACAATCCCGAGGCGAACGCGAAGGCCCTGAAGGACGGTTGGTTCCACACCGGCGACCTCGGCCGGCTGGACGCCGAAGGCTATCTCTACATCACCGGACGGGCATCGGACATGTATATCTCCGGCGGTTCCAACGTCTATCCGCGCGAGGCCGAGGAGGTTTTGCTGACGCATCCCGCGGTCGCGGAGGTCGCGGTCCTGGGTGTGCCGGATCCCAAGTGGGGCGAGAGCGGCGTTGCGGTGGTCGTCCGCGAACCGGGCGCCGCGGCTGAGGAGAAGGAGCTTTTGGAGTTCCTTGACGGCAAGCTTGCGAAATACAAATGGCCAAGGCGGGTGTTCTTTTGGGACGAGTTGCCGAAGTCGGGCTACGGTAAGGTCCCCAAGCACAATATTCGCGCCGAGCTCTACCGGCGCGGCGAGATCGAGGAGGGTGCGTCTCCGTGAGAACCTTGACCCAGCCGGGACCTGCCAGCGAGCCCAGGCGTGTGGTCAGCCCCGCCACCGGCGGCGGCGATCTGCGCGTCGATCTGCCGGCGGGCGTTGACTTGCTGGAGGGCCTGGTGGCGGCCCTGACGGCGCGCGGCGTCGAGGACGCAGCTGTCGAGTGGGTGAGCGCGGAATTCTCGACCTTCTCCTACCTGACCGGACAGCCGGACGAAAGCGGCCTGCGTGTCGCGACCTATGGGCCGCCAACGCTGCTCGACGGGCCGGTGCGGCTTATAGGGGGGAACGCCATTCTGGGCCGCGACGCGACGGGGGCGCCGCTGATTCACTGCCATGCCATTGTCGTGGATGCCCAAGGCGAGATTCACGGCGGCCATTTGCCCCCTGGCACTTGCGAACTTGGTTCCAGCGGCGCGGTTGCCATGGTCGCGGTCTTGCGGGGCGCGGGATTTAGCGTTAGGCCTGACGCCGAGACCAACTTCGATATATTTCAGCCGACGGAGGTGGAATGATGCCCGAGGATCTTGTCCTCGAACCCGGTCGTCTCGGCCGCCTCGCGGTGATTCGTTTGAAGCCTAACGAGGATCTTGTTTCCGGCGTGGAGGCGGCCGCGGCGGAGGCCGGTATCGCCTTCGGGATGGTGCGGTCGGCGGTCGGAAGCCTGGTCGATGCAGCCCTCGGCTATGGCGCGGGGGAGACCGCCGCTGTTACCACCGTCGAGGGCCCGGGCATCGAAATCCTGACCCTCGCGGGAGAAGTTCGGCCGGACGAGTCCGGCGCGCCGCGCGCTTTCCTGCAAGGCACAATCTCGGACAGCAACGCCAAGGTCTATGGCGGAATCTTTCTCCGGGATGCCAACCCGATCTGCATCACCCTGGAGCTCGTGCTTCAGGAGTGGCTGCCCGAATCTTCCCACTGACATGACACACCCCACGAAGAGGGGTGCTGAATAGAAAGGAAACGACGATGTTCAAGGCTTTGCTGCTGCGGGAGGCCGACGGAAAGGTCGAGCAATCCTTTGTCGAGTTGTCCGAGGACGACCTGCCCGAGGGGGATGTCCTCGTAGCCGTCGAGTACTCGACCCTGAATTATAAGGACGGGCTGGTGCTGAACGGGTTGGGCGGTTTGGTCCGGAACTACCCCCATGTTCCGGGCATCGATTTCGTCGGCAGTGTCGAGCAGAGCGAGCATCCCGACTACAAGCCTGGCGACAAGGTTATCCTGACAGGTTGGCGTGTCGGTGAGGTGCACTGGGGCGGCTACGCGGGCAAGGCGCGAGTCAAGGGCGACTGGCTTGTCCCGCTGCCCGAGGGACTGTCCCCCCGGCGGGCCATGGCGATTGGCACGGCCGGTTTCACTTCCATGCTCGCAGTGATGGCCTTGGAAGCGCATGGCTTGAAGACGGACTCGGGAAGCGTGCTGGTCACCGGCGCGGCTGGCGGCGTCGGCTCGGTCGCCGTTTCGATCCTCCACACCCTAGGCTACCAGGTCGCGGCCTCAACGGGCCGGGCGGAAACCCATGCCTACCTCACCGACCTTGGCGCTTCGGAAATCGTGGACCGGGCAGAGCTAGCCGAAGCGCCGAGCCGACCGCTGAACAAGGAACGCTGGGCTGGCTGCATCGATGCCGTCGGCGGCACGACGCTGGCGAACGTGCTTACGCAGATGAAGTACGGCGGCTCTGTGGCGGCGGTGGGCCTGGCCGGTGGCAATAAGCTGCAAACGACGGTCATACCTTTCCTGCTGCGCGGTGTGAATTTGCTGGGTATCGATTCCGTTATGAAGCCGGCCGCCGAGCGGCGGCGCGCCTGGGCGCGCCTGGCCGCCGAACTGCCCTTGGATAAGCTGGACGGAATGATCGTGGAGGCCACGCTCGACGATCTGCCGCGCCTCGGCGGGGAGATCCTGGCGGGCAAGGTACGCGGGCGTGTCGTTGTCGATCTAAACGCCTGAAGGCCGGCGCAAGCTCCCGTCCTGCTTGTCACTCGCCAGTGAAATAAGGCATAAATGTGGCATCCGTAATCGTACGATTGCGGCGAGGAGAAGGTTATGCGCGCGAGGTTTGCGCTTTTCTCAATTGGCTGGTCGGATTTGGCGATTCGGTACCTAAGGGGCGTCTTTGCGGCGCCGGTTTTTGCGGCGGCTGCCTTCGGCCTGCTGGCCGCGTCGGCCGAGGCGCGAGACCCTCTGTGGGATGAAGTGCCTTGGGAGGAAAGGCTCGGCGTCGAGTGGTTCGAGAAGCGGGCCGAGCGCGGCAATACCGAAGCCCAGCTCAATCTCGCGAAGATGTACGAACAGGGTATCGGCACCGACCCCGATCTAGCCCGGGCGGCGAAGTGGTACGAGGCGGCGGCCCTTTCCGGCAACGCGGAGGCGCAGTTCCGCTTGGCGAGCTTGCTGTCGAGCGGGCGGATGGGGGTTGCGGACTTCGCCGCCGCGGTCCGCTGGTTCCGGGCGGCCTCGGACCAGGGTGTCGCGGCCGCGAGCTTCAATCTCGCGGTCATGGCGGAGCAAGGGCTGGGCATGCCGGAGGATGATGCCTTCGCCGCCGATCGCTACGAGATGGCTTTCGGGCAAGGCATGGCGCGTGCGGCCCTGATGCGTGGGCTCTTAGCGCTCAACGCTGAACCGCCGCGCGGTGTGGAAGCCTTGGCGTGGTTCTTACGGGCCAATAGCGCCGGCGTTGCCGAAGCCCGTGTGCTTGCGGAATCCGCCGCGTCCCAATTGAACGAAGAGCAGCGGGAATCGGCGCGTCTGCAAGCCGAACAGCCGCCGCGTTAGCTCTAGACCGTCCCGGTGGGCGAGAGGGCTGCACCCATAAGAAAGTCAATAATCGCCGGGGCGGAGTCATCGAGCGATTTGTAGCTTAGTGTTTCGGCCGGCATGGCCCGAATGGCGGCTGCGAGCCGTGCGGCAGTTTCGGGATGTTCCGCGATTCGTGCCAAGGGCGTTTGATAAATGCGGATGCCGAACGCAATCGCACCGCTGACGGGCAACCGGCGCAGGGTTTGCCGCTCAACCCTCAAGTAGACGTTTTGGCCGGCATTCTCGAGTGTGATTTTCACCGATGCGGGGCGCGTGGGCTGAAACAGGTTTGGGCTATCCGTCAAGCTCCAGTTCAGCCGCCACACCGGTTTGTCCACCTTTAGCAGGCTGAAGAAGCGGTCCACTGGCCGGCCGAGGGTCTCGGCGTAGCCCGGCACCGGCGCGTGGATCTCTAACATTGGCCGGCCCAGCTTTTCGCCCAGGATCCAGCGTGTGGGAAAGCAGACGCTGGCAGCAGTCAAGCGGTAGCGTCCCTCGCTATCCGCCTGCAGGACGCAGAAATCTTCCTGGACCAGGCGCGACGCGAGTTCGAGGGGCGGAAGCTCGGCGACGAGAAGATTCCAGGTTTCCTCGGTCAGGAGGTTGGTAAGTTCCGTGCCGCGTTGCCGGAAGGAAACCGGAAACCGCGCCTTTAGGTGTTCGATCAAGACGTCGCGAAGCTCGACGCAAGCCTCCTCCGCGGGCCTCGATACCCAGAACACCTCCTCGCGCCGATCGGCAAGCAGGCGCCGCTTCTCCGTCAGGTATTCGACGTAGTCTTCGTCGATTTCGATCCAGTCTTCCGGCTTCAGCGTGAGCAAACCCATGGCCATGCGGTGGGGCCCATCGCTGAAAGGAAGATAGGGGCAGCGGCTCATGGCCGATAGCATGGAGCCGCAGACCGGTATTTTCCAGGGAAATGGCTAGATTGGCGCTGAAATTCCGGTTGCCTGACAAGCATGCTATAAGGCGAGAGTCACGGCAGGCGAATGACTTCGGGTGCGGGAGGGTGAACAAGAGCGCAATGACGGAGCAGCGGGACTCAATCTTCATCGGCAGGGGCGAGGAAGCGCGCTTTCTTGACCTGCGCCTCGCAAACCGCCACGGGCTGATCGCCGGCGCTACAGGCACGGGGAAAACCGTGACTCTGCAGATTCTCGCGGAAGGCTTCTCCGCCCAGGGCGTTCCGGTCTTTATGGCTGACGTGAAGGGAGACCTTTCAGGCGTGGCTGCGGCCGGTGTTTCCAAGCCCTTCCTCTTGAAACGGGCCGAACAGATCGGGCTCGACTCCTACGCTTTCGGCGCCAATCCCACGATCTTCTGGGACCTTTTCGGCGAACAGGGCCATCCGATTCGCACGACGGTCTCGGAAATGGGGCCTCTGCTGCTCGCCCGCTTGCTGGGGCTCAACGAGGTGCAATCTGGCGTTTTGGACATCGCCTTCAAGGTGGCCGACGACGAGGGGCTCTTGCTGCTTGATCTCAAGGACCTGCGGGCGATGCTCGGCTTTGTGTCCGATCAAGCAAAGGAACTTTCCACGTCCTACGGGCGCGTCTCGAAGGCCTCCGTAGGCGCGATTCAGCGAGCCTTGCTGCGTATCGAGCAGCAAGGTGCCGAGCAGTTTTTCGGCGAGCCCGCCCTCGACCTGCGCGACATGATGCGTGTCGACCGGAAAGGGCGCGGATATCTGAATGTTTTGGCGGCGGACCGTTTGATCGAGAGCCCGCGGCTCTACGCCACCTTCCTATTGTGGCTCTTGTCCGAACTTTTCGAGGAGCTGCCGGAGGTTGGCGATCCGGAAAAGCCGGAGCTGATCTTCTTCTTCGACGAGGCGCACCTCTTGTTCGACGACGCGCCCAAAGCGTTGCTTGATAAGGTCGCTCAGGTAATCCGCCTCATCCGCTCGAAAGGTGTTGGGGTCTACTTCGTCACCCAGAATCCGCGAGATATCCCCGAGGAAGTGCTGGCGCAGCTGGGAAATCGCATTCAACACGCCTTGCGCGCCTATACCCCCTCCGAACGCAAGGCGGTGCGCGCGGCGGCGGACAGTTTCCGCCCAAACCCGCGATTCGACTCGGAAACCGTTATCACGGAGCTAGGCGTGGGCGAGGCGCTAGTTTCCACCCTGGGGGCCAAGGGCGTGCCCAGCGTTGTCGAGCGCACGCTGATCCGGCCGCCGTCCTCGCGGCTTGGACCGATCACGAAGAAAGAACGCAAGGCAGTGATCGCGGAGAGCCCCCTGGGCGCGCGCTACGACACCGCCATCGACCGCGACTCGGCCTACGAACGGCTCCAGCGCATGGCCGAGGAAGCGGCCGAACGGGCAGAGACAGCGGCACCCGCCAAGACCCGCTCTTCCTCGCGCAAATCCTCGCGCCAGACACCGACCGAGGCCCTGGTCACCAGTTTCGCCCGGTCTCTGGGCACGCAGATCGGCCGAGCCCTGCTGCGTGGCGTGCTGGGGACACTCAGCAAAGGGCGGTGATTTGTAAATCTGCAGCTTTTCGTATGCTGTTCGCTTGTTGACTCGTGAGACTTCGACGATACTGCGCCGTCGCTGGGCGAGGCTTGGCGGAGTGAAATTCGACGACCGGGAGGAACATCATGAGTTACGACATTAGCGAGATCGAAGGTATCGGCCCGACCTACTCCAAGACGCTGGGGGAGGCCGGCATCAAGACGACCGAGGATCTACTCCGCCTGTGCTGCAGCGCGAAGGGCCGTAAGGAAACCGCGGCGGCAACCGGTCTCACGGAGAAGCAGCTGCTTAAATGGGCCAACATGGCCGACCTGATGCGCATCTCCGGCGTGGGCGAGGAATACTCAGAGCTGTTGGAAGCAGCGGGTGTGGACACGGTCAAGGAGCTGCAGCACCGCGTGCCGGAAAACCTGGCGGCGAAAATGGCCGAGGTGAACGAGACCAAGAAACTCGTCCGCATGGTTCCAGCGACCAGCATGGTCGCCCGGTGGGTGGAGCAAGCCAAGACTCTGGAGCCGATGATCACCCATTGATATATCGGACCCGCTAGGTCGGTTCTTGCCTGGGGGCTTGGTTGGCCATGTCGTGGAGCGATTGCGCGTTTCGCGCCTTGAAGGAGGCCGCGGTTCGGCAGGTGCCCTATCTGCCGGACGCGGGCCTGTCCGCCTTGATCCGTCTCGTGGACGCCGACCCTGGCTTGTGCTTGCTGCCGCTCACCACCGAGGAAGAAGGCCTGGGCACCGTCACTGGCGCTTGGCTGGGCGGTGAGCGCTCCGCTTTGCTCATGCAGTCGAGCGGTGTTGGCAATTGTATCAACGCGCTGGGCATGATCGCCTCCTGCCGCATCCCCTTGCTGATGGTGGTGACCATGCGCGGTGAATGGGGCGAGGCCAATCCTTGGCAGGTTCCCATGGGCCAAGCGGCCGGCCCGGTCCTTTCGGCGATGGGCGTACGCACCCTGCGGCTGGAGCGTGAGGAGGACGCCGCCGAGACTTTTGAGGCCGCCTCTATCCTAGCCTTCGAGAGCGGGCTGGCGGTCGCCGTCCTAATCGGCCAGCGCTTGATCGGCTGGAAGAGGTTCGAGGAATGATCGACCGCCGCGATTTGGTCGCCCAGCTTTGCGCGCGGCGCGACGATGCCTTGATGGTGGCGGGATTGGGCTCGCCCGCGTGGGACCTGGCGGCCGCCGGTGACGACACGCGCAATTTTTATCTTTGGGGCGGCATGGGGATGGCTGCCCCGACGGCCCTCGGCCTGGCCCTGTCCCAGCCGGCGCGCAAGGTGATAGCGATCACCGGCGATGGCGAAATGCTGATGGGGGTCGGCAGCTTGGCGACCATCGCGCTGCAGAAGCCCACGAACCTGGGAATTCTCGTCTTGGACAATGAGACCTATGGCGAAACAGGCGGGCAGCCTAGCCCGACGGGGCGCGGCGTCGATCTGGCGGGCATGGCGGCGGCGGCCGGCTTTGCGAAGGTGCTGCGCGTCGATACCAAGGCCGATGTCGCCCCGGCCGTCACGGCCTTGCTAGAAGAACCAGGACCCTGCTTCGTGCTTGCCAAGGTTGATGCGGGGCCCAGGCCCCTGCGCCTGCCGCCACGCGACGGCGCGCTGCTTGCCCAGCGATTTCGCGCGGCGCTGAAACTGGCGTAAGCTGCGCATTGACGTCGATTACGCCCGTGCCGTCCGGCGAGGGCTAACCTAGGCGCGCCGGGATATGCGCTCGGCCAAACTGAAAGTTGGAGGCACTGGCGATGACGCCCCAAGACTTCGAAAATCTCATGCGGCCGGTTATGACTGAGATCGCCGAGGGACCTGTGGACGCAGCTCTGGAGGACCGGCTAAACACGGCCTTTCCCACCGGTGGCGAGGCCTTCGAGGCCATCGAGTCGGCCTGTCACGCGGCGATCGCGGAGGGCTGGATGTGCTCGAATGGCGACGGGGACCGTCGTTATGGCCGCGTGATCGAGGCCTCGCCCGAGACCCGCGACCTCAGCGTGGATGTCGTCGATCTGCGCGATATCGTCGGCCCTCACCACCGCCATCCGACCGGCGAGGTCTGCATGATCATGCCCGTGGACGCACAGGCGCGCTTCGACGATCGGGGGGCGGGGTGGTGCGTCAATCCCCCAGGCTCCGAACACCGTCCGACGGTGACCGGTGGCCGTGCGCTGGTGCTCTACCTGCTGCCGAACGGGCAGATCGAGTTCACGTGACCGGCACACCGGAGGCTCGGTCGAAAAAGGCGTTCAATGGCCGTGAGGGGGGTGGATGCTGATTTCCACGCGGACAAGAGAGGCCATCAAGACTGCCCTGGCCATGACGCTGGCCTTTGGGATCGCGCTCGCGATGAACTGGGAGCGGCCGTATTGGGCGGCCTTCGCGGTGGCTTTCATCAGCTTGGCGACGGTCGGGCAATCCCTGAACAAGGGGGCCATGCGCATGCTGGGCACGTTGGTGGCGGTGGCGGTTGCCCTGGCGCTCATCGCCACCTTTCCCCAGGATCGCTGGCTGTTCATGACCGCGATAACGCTCTGGGTCGGCTTTTGCACTTACATGAGCGTCGGATCGAAGCACGGATACTTCTGGACGGTGAGCGGGTTCGTCGCCGTCATTGTGGCTCTGGACGGAGGGGACAACTCCGCCAACGCCTTCGATACGGCCCTGTTGCGCGCCGAGGAAACAGGCTTGGGAATATTAGTGTATAGCTTAGTTTCAGCATTGGTTTGGCCGCAGCATTCCGGGGCGGCTTTTGAGAAGAATGCGCGCGATTTTATGGCGACGCAGTGTGCGCTCTGCGTGGCTCTTGTCCGGGAATTGCAGGGCAAGGGGGATCCCGCTGAGATTAAGGAGCTTTTGGCACGCGAGGTGGAGCAGCGCAGCGCTTTCGACCGGCTTTTGGACGCGGCGATTGCGGATACCTACGAAGTTTGGGAACTGAGGAAGCAGTGGCGCGCCTTTCAGGCCAACGCGACAAGACTCATGGAGACCTTGGAGAAATGGCGCGAAAGCCTCGACGAAGCCCGAGAGATTTCGTTCTCGACTCTGCTGCCGGGGCTCGACTCCCTAGAGCCGGCGATCATGCGGCGCTTCGAATTGGTGGAGGCTGCTTTCGCCGGCGAACCTAGCGACGGTGAGCCGCAACCCTTCGATCTTTCCTATGATCGTGAACAGGTCCGTGCCTTGCCGCATTTCCATAAGGCTGCGTTCTCAGTGATCAGGGCGCAAATGCGTGCGGTGGACGCCTTGACCCAGGCCAAGCTGCGGACGATGCGGGATATCAGGGGCTTGGAACCGCCAGGGTCCTCGGCGGTCGCCGTGGCGCCGGAGAGCGGCGGGTTCTGGCTGGACGAGGACCGCATGACCGCGGCGGTAAGAGTCGTGGCGACGATCTGGATCGCGTATTTCGCAGTGATCTACATCGGTGATTTTCCTGCCGGAGCGAGCTTCGTGGTTATGGTCACCCCGTACATTATGAACTTGGCGATCATGCCACAGTACCCCGTCTCCACGATTTTCTGGCCTGTAAGCGTGAGTGTCAGCTTTGCGGGCGTGATCTATATTTTCGTGATGCCGCATTTGGCGGGGTTTGCACAATTGGGCGTGCTGATCTTCGCGGTTACCTTCGCGATCAGCTACCTGTTCGCGACACCGAGGCAGGCGCTTGGCAGGGCTTTCGGTCTGGCGATGTTCGTGGTGATCGCGAGTATCGATAATCAGCAGACCTACGATTTCCTGAAGTTCGCGAACACCGCGTTGATGGTTCTGCTGCTTTTCGTGCTGCTGTCCATCACCGCCTACTTTCCAGTGAGCACGAAGCCGGAGATCGCCTTTCTGCGTCACTTGAAGCGTTTTTTCCGCAGCTTGGAATACCTGACCTCTACCATGAGCTGGGATATCGATCGCACTCCTGGGCGGTTGGACCGCTGGCGGCGAAGGGTACACACCCGCGAGATTCAGACCTTGCCGCAGAAGCTCGCGGTCTGGAGCGGAGCTATGGACCCCAAAGCGGTCGGCGGCTTCGAGCCGGAGCGTCTGAAATCCCTGACAACCAACCTGCGCGCACTCAGTTTTCGCATGCAAGAGCAGTTGGTGGCGCGCAGGGAACCGCAGTCGGAGATTCTTCGGCGCGAGCTGATAGAAGATCTACGGGCGTGGCGCTTACGCGTACAAGATGCCTTGGCCGCTTTCGCACGCGATCCCGCGGCGGTTGACGGTGAACGCCTGCGCAGTGGGCTTGACGCCACGCTGCAGCGACTGGAAGCGCGGATCGCCGAGACATACGGCGCGGTGGACGCCGCAGCGCTGAGCGAGGCGGATTACGAGAATTTCTATCGCCTTTTGGGCGCTTACAGGGGGGTTGCCGAGGCGGTCGCGGAACACGCGCGTATTGCGGAAGGAATCGATTGGGTGGAGTTGAGGCAGTCGCGGTTCTAAAATTGGGCGGTTTCGGTTCTAATTTATCGCACGCGGAACTGGAAAGGGGAGAGAGGTAATGCCCACGGAGCTTGAGTTAGGCGGGGTCTATTTTCCGCCGATGCTGATGAACGGAATCCTCGCGGTCGCGGGCGCCGTTTTGACCGCTCACCTCCTTAACCGCTTCCGGTTGTCCCGCTACTTCTCCAATCCTCCGGTCGTGTTTTTCTCGCTATCCGTCATTTACGCCTGTCTTCTTTCGATGTTCGCGATCCCGGCGTAGATGCCATGAAAACTATATTCAAAGTCGCTGCGACCGGGGCGGTAGTCCTCGTAGCGGCCGGTTTAGTCGCCTACAAGTACCGTGATTATATCGTCAATCCCTGGACGCGTGATGGCCAGGTCCGAGCCATTGTGATCCAAATGACACCGCGCGTGTCCGGCCCGGTGGTGGACCTTCCGATCAAGGACAACCAGTTCGTCAAGGCCGGCGATCTGCTCTTCGAAATCGATCCACGAACCTACAAGGCAACTCTCGACGAAGCGACCGCCAAGCTCGACGAAACGCGCGACCAGCTGCAAGCGCTGGAGCAAGAGGTGAAGGCGGCCAGGGCCGAGGTCGATCAGACCGCCTCGATCATCGAAGAGGCGCGCTCCAACGTGGAGAGCATGCAATCGGAGTATGTGCGCACGAAGACCGATCTCGCCCGCGCCGCGGCCTTGCTGGAGCGGGGAAACGTCTCCAAGCGCCGCTATGACCAAGCGAAGACCGACTATGATGTCGCCCGCGCCAATCTGCAGAAGGCCCGCTCGGAGCTGCGCCAAGAGATTGCCGCCAAATCCCAGGCTGAGGCGGAACTCGCCCGCGCCCGCGCCGACTTGGGCGCGCCGGGCGAAGACAACGCCCAGCTGCGCGCGGCAAGTGCCACCGTCGAGTCCGCGGAGCTGGACCTGGAGTTCACCAAGGTGACTGCGCCGGTGGACGGCTATGTGACGAACCTTAACCTTCGCTTAGGCAGTCAGGCGGTCGCCAATCAGCCGGTCCTTGCCTTGGTCGATGTGAACTCATTCTGGCTCGACGGCTATTTTCGCGAAACCTTCGTTGGGCGCATGAAGGCTGGGGACCGGGCCGTGGTGACCTTGATGACCTATCCGGACACGCCGATCGAAGGTGTCGTGGATAGCTTGGGCTGGGGCATCTCCCAGGAGGACGGAAGCACCGGCACCGACCTTCTGCCGGTCGTCAACCCAACCTTCGAATGGATCCGTCTCGCTCAGCGCATACCGGTGCGAATCCATCTCACCGATGTTCCGGAGACCGTCGAACTGCGGGTAGGGGCCACGGCATCGATTCTCGTGAAGACCGGTGAACGAGGCAAAACCGGGGGAGCGGTGCCGGCGGCCCCCAAAGCCTTGCAGTGATCCCGTCCAAACCTAGGGGTGGCAGGGAACAGGGGAGCCTGGGATGAGCCTTTTCTTAGTGGTTTGCATTGTCATGGGCCTTACGGCTCTGTTCGGATTCCTAAACGACCGCGTCTTGCATCTGCAGCAATCGATCGGCCTTATGATCTTGGCGGTCGGATTTACCTTCCTGCTGGCCGCGCTGAGCGCGCTTGGCATATTCGGCGATTTCGAGCACTTCAAGGATTTCGTTTCACAGCTGTCGTTAAATGACACGCTCCTCAACGGCTTGCTCTGTTTTCTGCTCTTTGCGGGAAGCGTCAACGTCAACCTGCGCGAACTCGGCGAGGAGCGGCGTGTCATCCTTACCTTGGCGGTGGGCGCCACCTTGGTTGGCGCCACCTTGGTTGGCTTTGGGCTTTGGGCGTTCCTCGGCGCCTTCGGGATCGGATTGGGCCTCGTCTACGCCTTCGTCTTCGGCGCGCTCATTTCTCCTACCGACCCCATCGCCGCGCTTGCCATCCTCGGCAAGATCGGACTGCCGCCGCGTTTGGAGGCCATCATCAACGGCGAATCGCTTTTCAACGATGGCGTGGGCGTGGTGATTTTCACAATTGCGCTGACCGTGGCCATGGGCACCGCGCAGCCCTCGGCGCTCGACGCCCTCGTTCTCTTTCTCCAGGAGGTGCTGGGCGGTATCGCGCTGGGTCTGGTCGCCAGCGTCGTTATGCATTTCATGCTATCGCGAACGCATGACTACGGCACGCAAGTGCTCACATCGCTATCCGTCGTAGGCTTGGCTTACGCCACGGCGGAACACATCGAGGTTTCCGGCCCAATCGCGATCGTCGTGACTGGACTGGTCATGGGCAACATCACCAGGCCGCGATTGGAGAAGCGCAAGCTCTTCCCCCTCAAGACTTTTTGGCGCGCGGTCGATGAGGGGCTGAATTCCATCGTGTTTGTGTTAATCGGTCTGCACATCGCCTTGGTCCAATTTTCCTTGCTTGCCCTGCTCGTGGCCGCTTGCGTGATCGTGATCTGCCTGATCGCGCGGTGGCTTAGCGTGTACATCACGCTTGGCGGCTTGGTCAGAGCCGGTCAGCTGCGCGCGGACTTGCTGGGGCTCAGCAACCTTTTGACCTGGGGCGGCCTGCGTGGAGGTTTGGCGATTGCCATGGCGATGAGCCTGCCTAACGGGCCGGAGAAGAACTTGATCCTGGAGATGACCTTCTGCGTGGTCGCCTTCTCGCTGATCGTGCAGGGTTTGACGATCGGGAAGTTGTTCAAGGCCGATAGCTTGTCGCGGTTGCTGAAGTAATCGAAGCTTTCTCGTGCCTCACCAGGCTGAACGCCTGTTACGAGGCTAGCATGCGAGGGTGAGCGTCATGTTTCTCGATTTTCGTAGCTTCATGCGAGAAGTTGTGGCCCTTCTCGCGGTCATCAAGGAAATTGTCGTCCTGCTGCTTTGTGCGCTTGTTGTGTTGACGATGATTCTGGCCGCTGTGGAGGATTTGTCGTTTCGGGACGCGATTTATTTCGCCGCCATCACGGGTTTGACGATCGGGTTTGGAGATATAACGCCCAGCACCCCAATGGGGCGCCTTGTGGTGATCCTCATCGGGTTGCTCGGCATTGTTTTCACTGGAATAGTTGTCGCCTTGGTGAACCGCGCTCTTGCCTACGCCGCGGCCGAGAAGCGGCGGCGGCTCGGTCAGCCGCCGCCGGTCTCACGGATTTTATCTCGGGATGATTGAGGCCGCCGCGGAGCCAGGGGCGGCCGGCAGGAAGAAGGGTAATTGGAAGATGGGGACGAAGCTTCGAAAAGCCGCGCGCAAAGTGGCGTCCAAGGGGGGCATGCTGCTTCTTGGCCTTAGCCTTGGCGTCTGTCTCGGGCTCTCCTATCCGGCTTTGTCCAAGGAGAGCGGCGAGGAGGTAACCCCCATGGCTAGCGTCTTGTATACAATCGCGCAGCTTGCGATCGACACTGAGACCAACGCCGCGCGGATCGTCGAGCTCACGGAACGGTTGGAAGAACTCGAGGCGGCCACCGAAGACCTAACCACTCGCGAAAAATGATCCTAGGGTCCGGACCCTATTCGGCGGCCCGCAGCGCGCGCTCCTCCTTCAGTTCGCGCAGTTTGAAGTCTGTCGCGGCCACCCAAGGATCCTTGGGGTCGAGGGCTTGCAGGTTCTCCTCGATTTGCCGCAGAAGGTCCTCGGTGTTCGTGATGACGACCCGCTCGCTAAGTGGCTGGCGGTTTCCGAAGATGCCGGTTTCGTCGAAGAACGAAACCCCGAAATAATAGGCCTCGGCGACGGTCGTGAAGGGCCTGGGGTCGAAGGCGCCGTCGTCGTTGATGGAGTGGGCGAGCGAGCGCGTCTTCAAGAGGAACAGTGTCGCGATGGCATAGGCCCGCGCCGTGCCGTCCAGGTCTTCCCAGGTGTAATTGATGATGCGCGCCACGTCATAGGCGTGGTGATTGTTCTGGGTGCCGCCTGTGTTCCAGCCATAGGGATACTTTACGTTGCGGATCGCGAAGGTGGTGTTCGCCAGCTCCTCGCGACGGGCGACCTGCCCATCGCGGTAGGACAGGATGTGAAACGTCATGCTGAGATCGTTTGTCTTGTTGAGCGTCTCGCCGTTGCGGTACCAGGCACCCCAATAGCCCGTGTCCGGGTCCTGCCAGCGCTCGTCGACGAAGCGGCGGAGCGCTTCGGCCAGGGCCTCCCGGTCGAGATGCTCAGGGAAGACGGACGCGGTTTCCTCCAGCCAGAGCAGTTGGCCGAGCGCGGTGATCGCCAGATTCAATTCCTTGCGCTTGTTGTGGCCGCTCGACTCGTCCGAAATCAGCAAGCTCTCGAACAGGGCTTCGATCTCCTCAGGCGTATCCACCGGCTCCCAGATCTTGAGGGGAACCTCCGGGGTCTTGCCTTCGCGCGCCAAGTTCTTGAGTGGGTCCACGCTGCGGAAGAACCGCCAGATCCATTCCTCGAAACAAGCGCCGAAGGAGCCGTCTTCGGGATCCTGCAATGGGGTCTCGGCAGGGCTATCCGCGCTCAATTGGGCCCGCAGGTCGTCCAGCCGCCGCTCGATGGCCTCGGAGCGGTCGGTGTAATTGATCAGCCAGTGAATCTCCTCGAAGATCTGGGCGGCGCAGCGGAGGTCCTCGCCCTCCTTCATGCGCTGATGCATTTCGTCGCGCAACAGGTTGAGTTGCGGGCGATACCGCCCGTTCATGTGTTTTTTCACGGGAAAGGTAGGTACATAGCTCTCGACCCGGTGCAAGCGCAGTTCGATCGGGTCTTGCGCGGCGGCGGGCAGGGGAGCGATCGTGAGTAGGAGTGCGGCGGCCAGTGGGGCTAATCTGCAGGCCGTCTTATATGCAAACTCCGTCATGGTGTTTCTTGCTACTCCGATCGAACCGGGAGCAGCATACTCCGATGCCTTGGGAAACGCAGCATTGTCTCGGAAAGCAACCGGTCCCTAAACCTTGAGCCAGCTTTCGAGCTTCCAGCCGAGAAGCGATCTCACCTCCGCCACGTCGTTCTCAAAGATGCGGTTCATGTAGGCCGCGTCTTCTTGCAAGAGTTTCGGTTTGTCTTCCTTGACGTTGTGCTTCTCGCGCGTGTCGAAATCGAACTGCTCCACGTCCAAGAAGTCGCAGATCTTATCAAGCGAGGTCTGCGGCGTTTTGAAGAATTCCTCGCTTTCGATGAATAGCAGTTGGTTCCTATCGAAGAAACGAAACAGGTGGCGAATCTGTTCGCTGTAGAGACCCCGGTCCAGGTAGGAGTGGTTACGATCTCGGTGGGGGAGCGGCGCGCGGCAGCGTTGGCGCTCACTCCGGATCGCCACGGAGAACGAAATGGTCTCCCGGCCGAGTTTGCACTCCTTCCACCAATGGGAATAAGCGCGTTTTGCCGGATCGCGGAGCATGGCGATGAGTTTGATCTTGGGATTGTAGCGCCAGATCCGGGCGATGGCTTCCGGATAATACAGATAAATTGGTGTGGCTTCTCCGCGCCTTTTTACTTCAGAGTAAGATTCAAAAAACATATGATATACAAACGAAAATTGAATTGGCTCGTGCAAGAATTTGTATTTGTCAAAAAAATGAAGTTTTTTGTATTTTTTTGGCATAGAGATTCGAGGGTGTTGTCTGAGGTATTTGTCCTGTCTCTTATACACA
>JARFRB010000095.1 GCA_029287455.1 Pelagibius litoralis
ACGAGAAACCATCGGAGAAGAAGGCTCGCGAGAAGGCGGAAGCCATTCGCCGCGCCCGCAAGCTGGCGCGTAAGCGTGCCCAGCGTGAAGGCCTCTTGCCCTCCAAGGGTAAGGCGAAGCCCGCTCGCCGCTAGTGCCTCGACTGGAGCGGCTTCGGCCGCCCACGACATGCGAGCAATGAGAGGCGTATCGGATACAGTATCCGGTGCGTTTTTTATTCGGCGCCACCGACTGCCGATGCGTCTTCGGCCACGTCTCGCCCCCCGCGTGCGGGAAAGCGTACGTCCATCCAGGCTTGTATTACGTCATACGAGCCAAAGAGATAGTGGTCGTTGTGCCCGCCGCCGGTAATCGCAGCGAACTCCTTCGGCTCGGACGCCTTGCGATAGAGCTCCCGGCCCATTTCGATGGGAATCAGTTCATCCCGGTCGCCGTGGACGATCAGCAGCGGCGCCCGTATGTCCCCGATCCGGGAGCGGTTGTCGTAGCAGTCGAACAGGAACGTCCTGACCGGCAGGTAGGGATAGATCCGCGTACCGACGTCGGCAATCGACGTGAAGGGTGCATCCAGGATAATCCCGCCGACCGGCACCTCAGTCGCAAGTTTCACCGCTACCCCGCTGCCGAGTGACTCGCCGTACAAAATGATGTCATCCGCCGCGACACCCTCCGCCCGCAGCCAATCGTAGGCGCGGCGCGCATCAGCGAAATTATCTCCCTCCGTCGGCTTTCCCCCGGACCCGCTGTAGCCGCGATAGCTCATCATCATAATGCCGCGGCCCTTCGCCATGTACTCCCCGACCCGGCCCGCACGTCCGGCCAGATTGCTGCCGTTGCCGTGGAAATAGAGGATCGTCGGCTGCCCCGGCAGCGCTCTCCCGTACCACGAAATGATCGCGACACCGTCGGGCGCCTCGATCACTACCTCCTCGACGCTCTTGAGCCCCACGGCCGCCGGCGCAACCCGCGTCGGATCAGGGTGGTAGAGGAGCATTCGCTGCTGGGACCAGAGCAGCCCCCCCAGCGCCAGGAATACGACAAGCACGACCGAGAGAACGTATACCAACTGTGATCTCCAAAGAATTCCGCTGCACTGCGTCGCCGAAGCCGATCGCTGACCGTGGCGTCGCTCTTGCCGTCTCGCGGGCCTGACACGTCTGCCACATAGCAGTCCCTACGAGCCTCACAACACCACGCTGCCATCACCCGATGATGACAATCGTGTTATCTGCCAAGGAATGCTGCTCGAGACATACCCTCGAAACATGCCCAGCGCCCCGTCCATTGCCTGGAGAAAACGTTGAGCGTCTACTCAAAGATCTTCGTTTTCGTTGTTTTTTCGCTCCTGGCCGTCTCCTTCTGGGCGATGCCGGGCGCGCTCTACTGGCAATTCGCCGAGGACTGGCGCCGTCCCGCCTTCGAAGGATCGCTGTGGTTCGACCTGATGACCCACCACAGCCACATGTTCGTCTTCTTCCACCTGTTTGGCACGGTCGCGCTGATGGCCTTCTTTCTGCCGGCCTGCGTCTTTGTCGACATGTATTTCCACCAGGCCCGGCGCGAGAAGAACGACATTCCGCTGGCCCGGGTCCGCTTCATTACGGGCTTCTTCGTCATCTCCATTCTATCAGCGACCATCGCATGGGCCTTCAACGCCGGCGACGAGGCCGGCATCTGGCAGCTCAGGCCCGAACTGGTGCGCGAACAACCAACCGCCGGCACGGCCTGCGCCGTTCCAGGCCCGAACGGAACCTGCCGCCGCGTCACCTTCCCGGTTGCCCTCGAGAATGTGCGCAAGGTCAGCCAGCACCGCGAACGCCTCGGCGACCTCAAGCGGGACTGCCAGCCGGACCCCTTGATCGAGGCCGACGAAACCGGCAGGCCGCGCCGCTTCTGCTTCGTCACCGCGAAATATTCACCCGACCCGCGCGCCCTCGCCCCCCGCCTCCTCGACGACACCGCATGCTGCCGCGCCATGCAACGCTTCGAAACCAAGGTACGCACCCTATACCAGGCGGATCCCGGCAACCGCTCCCTCCTCGATCAGCTGCAACCCGTCACGCTCTCCCTCAAGGTCTTCTTCCTTCTTGTCGTCCTGGCAATCTCGATCCTGCTCGCAGCCCGCCGCGCCCGTATCCTTTCCGACTATCCCGCCTTCGCCCATCGCATCGACCGCGGCGTCCTGATCGGCACGGTCGCGATGCTGTTCCTCCCTTTCATGAACCACGCCTACCTGCTCTCCAGCGAACTCCTCTACGGGCCCAACCAGCCGATGGTCGATGCCGCCGGTGTCAGTTTCTACCGCGTCCCCTACTTGCTCTCCGGCGCCTTCGGCGTCTGGGCCTTCATCGTGATGCTCTATTTCGTGCGACGCGAGGACAAGGAGGCCGAGCGCACCTCGAAGATCATCGGTACCATTCTCTCCGGCGTCTTCGTGATGAGCTACGATCAGATCTTGGACTACGCCGTTCGCTTCATGGGTCCCGGGGCAGGCAACCAGGCAATGATCGCCCTCGTTGTCCTCGCCGTCGGCATGTGGCTGACGCTCGTCTGGCTGAAGCTGGCGCATCGCAGGCCGCCCCACGCGCCCGGCCACCCGCTCCCCGCACCGCCGGACGAAGACCGCGCTTGATCCCTCGCGCCTCGGCGAAATCACCCTTGTGCGTTCCACCGCCCGCTTCGATCAACTAGCATCGAACACGATCACCCCCGGTTCGCAGCCAGGGAAAGGCCAGCTTGATGCCCCTCGTTTCCTATGAGAGCCACGACCACGTCGCCACCATCACCATGGATCGCGCGGCCGCCAGGAACGCCCTCAACAACCA
>JARFRB010000036.1 GCA_029287455.1 Pelagibius litoralis
GCCCAACGCCAAAACGCTAAACGCCAAACAGCCAAAACCCCGCGAAGCAAACAAGGGTCATTCCTCACAAGACATCACGCGACAAAAAAACCCGGCCGGCATCCAACAAGGACACCAGCCAAACATTCAGACACGCGAAACAAGCAGGAAAAACCCCGTCAAAGCAGGCATAAACCCGCCAAAACAAAAGACCCGCCGCCCGCGCATCCCTTCCAAAACAACCAACAATGTCAAACAACGGAACCACGACCTAGCCGACCGCGGAAGCCCTTGCGGGCCATCGCACCCATCACACCGAATCAAGCGAGCCTCAGGGGCTAACATATTGTTCACGACACCGCCGCTCATCAGCGCTTGAAACTCTCAAGCCAAACCGAACTTTGGTTGTCGGAAGGGCAAGGCGCAATTCTGCGCCCCGTCCAGGCGAGTAGATATATGCCTGACCACGGTGTCTGTCTAGGGGAAAACTCATCCTTTTTTGCCATCCCGCGGACAGTGACTGGCGCCGGAGCAAGGACGCGGTTGGCTTCACATCAGGCCGAGTTCACGCAACTCCGCCAGCATGGCAGGGGGCATTTCAGCTAAATCGCCATCCAAGCCGGCGAGGTCCGCGGGCGCGTCCTCGGACGGAAGGTACCGCCAACCCTGGAATGGCCGGCAGGGGCGTGGAGCAACCCGGATCAGCCCGCGCTCGAGCATCAGCTTCACGAAACCGCGGCCCTCGCGGTCGCGCCCAGGTTCTAACCCGATAAGGGGCTGGCGGGCCTGCACTAGCCCCTTAATCACCCAGTAGATCGAGCCGCCGTCGAGCAGCTCCGCCCCACGCCTCGGCGTCATCCGGGTCTGATGCCACAGGGCGCCGTTCTCTTCGAAGCGCTTGGCTTGCCAGCGCGCGAGGGAATCCACCGATTCGCTGCCGACGGATAGCTTGATGAGATTCAACACAATATCGCCTCGCCTTGCCCCTAGCCCCCACTCCTTACCCCTAGCCTCGCCCAGCCAGGGCGCGCGCCACTTTCGAGCCACTTGGCCGGCCAAGATACGCCGAAATGAAATCCCCAGCCGCCGAGAGTTTCTCGATATCAACCCCGGTTTCGATCCCGAGCCCATTCATCATATAGAGCACATCCTCGCTCGCGACATTGCCCGTCGCGCCCTTTGCGTAAGGGCAGCCGCCGAGCCCCGCGACAGAGGAGTCGACCGTGGCCACGCCCTCTTCCAAGCAGGCCAGGATGTTGGCAAGCGCCTGCCCGTAGGTGTCGTGAAAATGCACCGCGAGCCGCGCCAGCGGCACGTCCTCGGCCACCGCTTCGACAAGTAAGCGGGCCTTGCCCGGCGTTCCCACGCCGATGGTATCGCCCAGCGAGATTTCGTAGCAGCCAAGCTCCGCCAGCGCCCGGGACACCTTGGCGACCTTCGCCGGATCCACGGCCCCTTCATAGGGGCAGCCCAGCACGCAGGAAACATAGCCGCGCAGCCGCAGGCCTGCTTCGCCCGCGCGTGCCGCGACCGGCCGGAAACGCTCCAGGGATTCGGCGATGGAACAATTGATGTTGCGCTGGCTGAAGCTTTCCGAGGCCGCGCCGAAAATCGCGATCTCCTCCGCGCCGGCCGCGATCGCCGCCTCCAGCCCCTTGAGATTGGGCACCAGAACGGGAAAGCGCAGGCCTTCGCGGCGCGGCAGCCCCGCCAGAACCTCCGCGCTATCCGCCATGCCGGGAACCCACTTCGGGCTGACGAAGGCTCCGGCTTCGATCGTCGACAAGCCGGCATCGGCCAAGCGCTCTATCAGGTCGATCGTGACCGAGGCCGGCACGACGCCAGGTTCGTTCTGCAAGCCGTCGCGCGGACCCACCTCGACCATCCGGACGGCTTCGGGCAGCCCCATCGCCTAACCCTCCTCCACCTCGAAGCCGACGATCTCCGTCCCCTCCTCCACCGTGTCGCCCGCAGCGAATCGCAGGGCAAGAATCCGCCCGCGCGCCGGGGCCGCCAAAGTGTGCTCCATCTTCATGGCTTCCATGACGACGAGAGGCGTTCCGCGCTCGACGACAACACCTTCGCTCACCAGCACCTGGGCGATTTTGCCGGGCATGGGCGCTGTCAGACTACCGGAACCGGCCTCCGCCTCCTCCGCGGCACTCAAGGGATCGAAAAGCACGAGGCGGCGCACACCCCCAGGGAACAAGAGATCGAGTTCACGATCCCGCCAGACCACGGTCAACCTGCCGCGCCGGCCGTCGAGATCGAAAGCCAGACGACCGCCGGACTCCAACCGCCCGGTCGCTCTGAGCGTGCGATCCCCAGTCTCGATGCCGAAATGATCTGTGCGGTAGTGCACCACCGCCTCGTGCCGATTTTCCCCTTCGAGAAACACCAGCCGGCGTTGGGTCTCAGCATTGAGGCGCCAGCCGCTGGTATCGTTCCAAGGCGAGGTGGGGTCGCCCGAGGCGGCGGCACGGGCTTCGGCAAGGGCGCGACCGTGCAGGAGTTCGGCCAAACAGGCGCAGGCCAGTTCCTCCGGCGACAGCGCTTCCATGGGAAGGAAAAGGTCCGCGCGATTGCGCTCGATAAAGCCCGTGTCCACCTCAAAGGCCGCGAATGCCGGATGGCGGGCGATAGACTCGAGCAGGGCGAGGTTCGTCTTCACGCCGACGACTTCCGTGCGCGCGAGCGCATCGGCCAAGCGGCCGAGGGCCGTGGCACGGTCACGGCCATGAACGACGATCTTCGCGATCATGGGATCGTAGTGGATCCCGATCGCGTCTCCGGTTTCCACACCCGCGTCGACCCGCAAGCTCGCGGACGCGTCGGGGAAGGAAAGATGAGAAAGGCGGCCCGTGGCCGGAAGGAAGTCGCGCTCCGGGTCCTCGGCGTAGAGCCTGGCCTCGAAGGCATGGCCCATCAAGACAATCTCCTCCTGCGCTTTTGGCAACGGCTCGCCGGCAGCAACCCGGAGCTGCCACTCGACCAGATCCAGGCCGGTCACCATTTCCGTGACCGGGTGCTCCACCTGCAGCCGGGTGTTCATCTCCATGAAGTAGAAACGCTCATCCTCGGCGATAAACTCGACGGTGCCCGCGCCCTGGTAGCCGATGGCCTTGGCGGCTGAGACCGCCACCGCACCCATGTCGGCGCGCTGGCTTGGCGAGAGGCCCGGGGCCGGCGCTTCCTCGATAACTTTCTGATGACGGCGCTGGATCGAACAATCGCGTTCGAAGAGGTGCATGGCTTGCCCCCGCTGATCGGCGAAGACCTGCACTTCGATGTGGCGCGGCCGTTCGAGATATTTCTCGATCAGTACCCTGTCGTCGGTGAACGCCGCCGCAGCTTCGCGTTTGGCCGCGGCGAGCTGCGCTTCAATGTCGGCGGCGGCTTCGACAATGCGCATACCCTTGCCGCCGCCACCGGCCGAGGCCTTGATCAGCACCGGGTAGCCGATCCTCTCCGCTTCCTCGGCGAGCGCTGCCGGCTCCTGGCCTTCGCCGTGATAGCCAGGCACGAGGGGCACACCGGCCGCCTCCATGATGACCTTGGCTTCACTCTTGGAGCCCATGGCCCGGATCGCAGCGGGCGGCGGTCCGACGAAGACGATGCCGGCTGTTGCGCAAGCCTCCGCGAAGTCGGCGTTCTCGGACAGGAATCCGTAACCCGGATGAATAGCCTCCGCCCCACTCGCCCGCGCGGCGGCAAGTACGGCCTCTAGGTCGAGATAGCTTTGTCCCGCCGGGGCCGGGCCAAGCAGATAGGCCTCGTCGGCCTGGCGCACATGCAGCGCTTCGGCATCGGCTTCGGAGTAGACGGCGACCGAGCGCACCCCGAGCTTGCGTGCCGTGCGCATAACACGGCAGGCGATCTCGCCACGGTTGGCAATGAGAAGCGACTTGAACACGAGCGAGACGCCCATTCTAGAGAACTGAACTTCTAGCCGCCGGAACTCGGGGCCACCCGATAGTCATCCCGACGGCGCCCCTAATCAAGAGGTGACATGGCCCGGCCGCATCCCCGCCCATAAGCCGTTTCAATCCGAATCTTCAGAGTCCTTGAGAATCGTTGCCCGCAGCCGCTCGTAGTCATTTTGGCGGAAGTCGTCCATGATTCCTGTGATCTCGTCGGGTCTCGCACCAAGGGCTTGAAGCGTCACGCCGCCGAGCTGCAAGCTCGCCTCAATGGTTTCGGGCACAACAGCGTCGGCGCCCGCCTGATGCAGTTCGCCCGCGTGGCGCAGATCCCGGGCGCGCACAAAGATGTTGAGTCCTGGCGATTGCTCCCGCAACGCGGCGACCACCCGATTCGCGGCCGCAGGTTGATCCAAGGTGATCACCGCCGCCTTTGCCGCGGCGAGACCGGCCGAGCGCAGCACCTCGACGCGGCTGGCATCACCGAAATGCACCGTGAAATCGTCCTTTCGGGCATCGGCCACCAGCTTCGGATCGCGATCCAGAGCGAGGTAAGGGACATTTCCGGCGGCGAGCACCTGGGCAACGGTTCGCCCCACCCGGCCGAAACCGGCGATCACCACGTGATCCTTCATCTCCCCCACTTCATCGGTGAGGGAGCCGGCCTCCGCGCCTCCCGGACGCCGGGCGATGAGTTCGGCGGAGAGCCGTCCGCCCAGGTGAGAGACCAAGGGAGTCGCCACCATGGAAAGCGCCACAATGGCCAGAACGATCTGCCCGTCTAAGGGATCCACCACGCCGAAGAGCATGCCCTTAGTGACCAGCACAAAGGCGAACTCGCCTCCTTGGGACAGCAGCAGCCCCACCCGCAAAGCCAGGGCCAGGGGAAGACCGAAGATCAGGCAGAGGCCACTGATCAAAATCGCCTTGCCCAACATCAAAGCCACCAGGCCCGCTAGCACCCACGGCAGCTGAGCAGCGATCAGCGCAAGGTCTATCGACATTCCGATCGAGGCAAAGAACAAGCCCAGCAACAGTCCTCGGAAGGGACTGATGTCCCCTTCGACCTGATGCCGGTATTCGGTGCCCGACAACAACAGGCCAGCCAGAAATGCCCCTAGCGCCATCGACACGCCCGCAAGGTGCATCAAAAATCCGCTGCCCAGCAGGACTAGCAGCGTGGTCGCGACGAAGAGTTCCGGCGAACGTGCAGCCGCGATCTGCCGATAGAGCGGCCGCAGGAGATAACGGCCCGCCAGGAACGTGACGACCACCGCCACCGAGGCCTTAAGGGCCGCACTGCCCAAGGCGCCGGCCAGGGTCGCCTCGTCGGCCTGAAGCAAGGGCACGAGAGCCAGCAAGGGCACGATGGCCAAGTCCTGCAGCAGAAGGATCGAAAATCCGACGCGGCCGTAACGGGTCGCCAGTTCGCCGCGCTCGACGAGCATCTGCAAGACGAAAGCAGTGGACGACAGGGCCAACCCGCCGCCGATGATGACCGCGGCGGGGCCCGGCAAGTCCAGCGCCACGAGGATCAAGGCGACGGCCGTACCGGTAAGCAGGACCTGTAAAGTTCCCAATCCAAAGACGTAGCGCCGCAGAACCTTCAGCCTCTGGACCGATAGCTCGAGCCCGATAGTGAACAACAGGAAGACGATCCCGAACTCCGCCAAGGTCTCCACGCTCTCGACCTCGCCGATGAGGGCTAGGCCGTGCGGACCAATGATCACGCCAGCGGCCAGATACCCAAGCACCGGGCTGGAGCGCAGGGCGCGGAACAGTGGAACAACCACGACCACGGCCAAGAGAAAAACCAGGACGTCGTCGAGATATGTCATCTCGTGGCTAGGCATGGACGCCAATCCAACGCGGAGGCCTCACGGCGCCGGCGGAGGTCATCACTTCTTCTGCCTCCGCTTGGCCAATTCCACGCCATAGCGCCTGATCTCGGCAAAGCCGAACAGCAGCAGCAGCACGCCGAGAAGAATCTGAATCGAGGCGATGATCCTCACGCTGTAGGCCACCGGCGTAATATCACCGTATCCCACGGTCGAAAGAGTAATCACGGAGAAGTACAGGCTCTCGAGGAACTCGATCTGGCGCTCGACCCCATCCACCCTGAACTGAGCATCCGGGGTCGCCCTATCGTAGATCGTATAAACGCTTGCGAAGACGATGACGATCAGGGAATAGAAGGTCAAGAAAGCGAAGGCGGGCACGGCCAGCGTTTCCATACGCCGCGAGAAATCCTGAAACAAAAGACCCACTTCGATCAGAAATATGCAGATCGCGTGGCTCGCGAAAAACACCGTCGCCCCGATGGCGCCCATGAAGCCTAGGAACGCGAAGGTTTGCTGCGTGGCATCGAGCCTGAGATCGGGCACGACGAAGGAAAGCACGCCGATCGCGAAAACCGGCAGCAGCCAGCGAAAACTTGTTAGCAGCCGGCCTTGTTCGCGCAGGTGGGCGTCCAGAATGATGCTCCGTATCGCCTCCCGATCCCTAAAGGCGCCGATGATGAACCCAACGATCGGCAGGACAAAGCCAACAGTGTTCGCCCAACTGCGAGTTTGGGGAAAGTTTGCTTCCACCAAAAAGGTGAAAATACAAGCGTAGACAGCAATGTTGTTGGCGAGCGAAAGCGCGAAAAACTGGCTACCGGGAAATATCAGATAGAAGAAGCCCAGCGCGGCGGCCAGCAGCAGCACCATGAACACGCCGAAGAAAGTGACCGTGTCGCTGAGCGCGACCGCCACCAAAAGGAACAGGGCCGAGGTCAGGAAAATAGCCGTCAACCATGGCCCATCGAACTTTGGCATGCTTACCGCCCCCGTCGCGATTTCGCGCCGTGCACCGTAAGCCTAGCCATGGCGAGGCGAGTCCGAAAGGCCCTTGTCCGCGCTTGGCCGCCCCATGCTCACTCGGGCAGCCAAGCCGGTTTACGCTTTTCGAGAAAGGCGGCGATCCCCTCGCGCCCCTCCGGCGAGCACCGCAGGCGGGCGATCCGCTTCGCCGTATCCTCGGTCACCCGGTCGTCGAGCGGGCGCTGTGCGACAGCGAAGACCAGCGCTTTCGCTTCGGTTAGGGCGGTCGGGCCGGCTTCGAGCAGGCTGGCGATAAAGCGCTCGGCGGCATCCTCGAGCCGGTGTGGCGAGGCCACTTCGTGGATCAGCCCCAAGCGCTGGGCATCTTGGGCGGTGAAGCGCTCTGCCGTGAGGAAATACCGCCGCGCCGCGCGCTCACCCATGGCCGCCACCACGTAGGGACTTATCACCGCCGGAATGAGCCCAAGTTTCACCTCCGTTAGCGCGAAGTTCGCGGTTTCGGACGCAATGGCGATGTCGCAGCAGGCCACCAGCCCAACGCCCCCGCCGAAGGCCGCACCCTGCACCAGCGCGATTGTCGGCTTACCGAGTTCGTTGAGAGTCCGCATTAAACGGGCGAGACCGCGCGCGTCGCGCAGATTCTCCTTCTCGTCAAAATCCGCCATGGCCTTCATCCAGTTGAGATCGGCGCCCGCCGAGAAGGACCTGCCGTCCGCGGCTAAGACGACGATCCGCACCCTGGGATCGCTTTCCAGTCCCAACAAGGCGGTGGTCAGCTCGGCGATGAGCTGATCGTTGAAGGCGTTGTGCACCTCCGCGCGCGTTAGGGTGATACGCGCCACGCCTCGATCGTCGATGGATTCCAGAAAAAGCGGTCGCTGCATGGCCTCACATCCGAAAGACGCCGAAGCGCGTTTCCGGCACCGGCGCGTTGAGGGAGGCGGATAAGCTCAGGCCTAAAACCATCCGCGTATCCGCCGGATCGATGATACCGTCGTCCCACAGACGGGCCGTGGCATAGTAAGGATGGCCCTGCTCCTCGTACTGAGCCAGCACCGGCGCCTTGAAGGCCGCCTCCTCCTCCGCCGACCAGCTTTGTCCCTTGGCTTCCAGGCTATCGCGGCGCACGGTCGCGAGCACGTTGGCCGCTTGCTCTCCTCCCATTACGGAGATCCGGGCATTCGGCCACATCCAAAGGAACCGGGGCGCGTAGGCCCGCCCGCACATGCCATAGTTCCCCGCGCCAAAACTGCCGCCCAAAATCACGGTGAACTTGGGGACACGCGCCGTGGCGACCGCGGTGACCAGCTTCGCCCCGTCCTTGGCGATTCCCCCCGCCTCGTATTTCCGGCCCACCATGAAGCCTGAGATATTCTGAAGGAAAACGAGAGGAATCCGCCGCTGGCAGCAGAGCTCGATAAAGTGCGCGCCCTTCAGCGAAGACTCGCTGAACAGAATACCGTTGTTCGCGATGATACCCACCGGATAGCCGAAGATCCGGGCAAAGCCGCAAACCAGCGTCGCGCCATATAGAGCCTTGAACTCGTCAAAGGCGCTGGCGTCCACGATCCGTGCGATGACCTCACGCACATCGAAGGGCTTGCGCGTGTCGATCGGCACCGCGCCGTAGATTTCCGCCGGATCGTGAAGCGGGTCGCGCGACTCGGTGATCTCCAGTTCGTGCCGCTTCAGGCGATTGAGGTTCCCGATGATGCGCCGCGCGATACCCAGGGCTTGCGCGTCGTTCGCCGCCATATGATCAGTGACCCCGGAGGTCCGGCTATGCACCTCGGCGCCACCGAGGTCTTCCGCAGAAACCACCTCACCCGTCGCCGCCTTTACCAGCGGCGGGCCGCCTAGAAAGATCGTGCCCTGCCCCTTCACGATGATCGATTCGTCGGACATGGCCGGCACATAGGCGCCTCCCGCCGTGCAAGACCCCATAACCACGGCGACCTGCGGAATGCCCTTGGCGGACATGTTGGCCTGATTGAAGAAAATCCGGCCAAAATGCTCTTTGTCCGGAAAGACCTCGTCCTGGCGCGGCAGGTTGGCGCCGCCGGAATCCACGAGATAGATGCAAGGCAGGTTGTTCTGTTCGGCCACCTCTTGGGCCCGAAGGTGCTTCTTCACAGTCATCGGGTAATAGGTGCCGCCCTTCACCGTCGCGTCGTTGGCCAGCACCACGCATTCGCGCCCGGAAACCCGCCCGATCCCGGCAACGATGCCGGCAGCCGGAACGTCCTCGCCATACATCCCGTAAGCCGCGAGCTGTCCGATCTCGAGAAAAGGCGAGCCCGGATCCAGCAAGGTCCTCACCCGCTCCCTCGGCAGCATCTTCCCACGTGCCAGATGGCGCTCGCGCGCCGCGGCGCCGCCGCCTTGATTCACCTCGGCCACCTTCGCGCGCAGATCATCGACGAGCGCGCGCATGGCCTCTGCGTTGTTCTTGAAATCCTCGTCGCGGGGCGACAAAGCGGATTTGATGACCGTCATTTCGAGTCTGCCTGGCGCGAAAGGATTCGAATCACGGCGCTAGCATGCTGATGTGCCCGCGCCTCGGCAAGTGGCAAGGGCCAAGCGCGAACTCGCAAACACGCCATATCAAGGCGGGAAGCCCTGCGCTAAGCTGGCTCCAGTCGTCACCTGGAGTGGTTCCGGATGCAGCTTCCCAGCCTCGCGGAAATCGAATCCGCGGCCGAAACCGTTTACGCCGCTATGCCGCCAACCCCCCAGTACTGCTGGCCCCTGCTCAGCGACAGGGCGGGCGCGGAGGTTTGGGTGAAGCACGAGAACCACACGCCGACCGGTGCCTTCAAGGTGCGCGGCGGCCTTGTTTATCTCGACGACCTTGTCCGCAATCGGCCGGATGTCAGAAGGGTCGTGACGGCGACTCGCGGAAATCATGGCCAGTCAATCGCCTTTGCCGCCCGTCAGCGCGGCCTTCAGGCGACGATCTTCGTGCCCGAAGGCAACGCCCGTGAGAAAAACGCGGCCATGCGGTCCTTCGGCGCGGAGCTCGTCGTCACGGGCCACGACTTCCAAGAGTCGCGCGAACGCGCCGAAGCCATGGTGGAGGAGCAGGACCTCTACATGGTCGCCTCCTTCGACCCGCGCCTTGTACGTGGTGTGGCCAGCTATCCGCTCGAACTCTTTCGCGCTGTCCACGATCTCGACACCGTTTACGTGCCCATCGGGCTCGGCTCGGGAATCAGCGCGACCATAGCAGCCCGCGACGCCTTGGGGCTCAAGACCGAGGTTGTCGGCGTGGTGGCGGAGAACGCTGCAGCCTACAAGCTATCCTTTGAGGCCGGGCGGCCAGTTTCCACCAACTCGGCCGTGACCCTGGCCGACGGCATGGCCTGCCGCGTCCCGGAACCCGACGCAGTCGAGATTATTCTCCAGGGCGCCGCGCGTGTTGTCGCCCTGTCCGAGGCCGAAATCGCCGATGCCATGCGCGCCTTCTACACGGACACGCACAATCTTGCGGAGGGTGCCGGGGCCGCGGCCTATGGTGCGCTTTTGCAAGAGCGGGAGAGAATGGGCGGCAAAAAGGTCGCGGTTATGCTTTGCGGCGGAAACGTCGATGCGGATGTCTTCGCGAAGATCCTCTCGGCAAAGCTTGAGACGGAGACGGCCTAGGGAGAATTGAGGACCCTACCAGCCGCCGCTTTCCAGCCAGTGCTCGACGTCGGCCAAGCGGTCAAAGCCCCAGAACGGCTCGCCATCCACAAAGAAGAACGGCGATCCGAAGACGCCCTTCTCGATCGCGCCCTCCACCTCACCACGCAAGCGGTCCTTCACCTCTTGGGCCTGCAGGGCATCCAGAACCGATTGCGGACCGTGCCCCTGATCTCCGGCGATCTTGGCCACGCTTTCCGGCGTGGAGATATCCAGGCCCTTGCCGAAAGCAGCGGTGAAGAGAGCCTTGGAGAGGCCGCGCGCGGCGACAGGATCCTCCGCGTCCAGCCAATAAACAGCTCGGGAGGCAGGCACCGAAAAGATCGGAAATGTTTTGGGCCATACGAAGGGCACCCCTATCCGGCGGGCGCCGCGCGCCAGATCGTGGCGGGAGTAGTCGCCCTTCATCGGAATGTCGACGATGGGCTGCACGCCGGTATGCTTGAAGACCGCACCCAGGAGCATCGGCCGCCACGCGACCTCGCGGCCATGGCGCGCTGCGATCCCGTCGATCTGCTGAGCGGCCAAGTAGCCATAGGGGCTGGAAAAATCGAAATAAAAACTAATGCTCTCCGGCATTACCCACTCCTTACCTCCCGGATCCCGGGGGAACCATGGTTCAGTCTTGCGTCAGGTGGCGGCCGATGATCAGCCGCTGGATGTCCGAGGTGCCCTCGTAAATCTGACATACGCGAACATCGCGGTAGATGCGCTCAACCGGGTAGTCCTCTAGATAACCATAACCACCGTGCACCTGGATGGCGGCCGAGCAAACCTCCTCCGCCATTTCCGAAGCGAAGAGCTTGGCCATGGCGGCTTGGCGTAAGCATGACTCTCCGGCATCACGCAATTCCGCCGCATGCAGCACCATCAGCTCCGCCGCGTGGATCTTCGTCGCCATGTCGGCCAAGCGGAAGTTGACCGCCTGATGATCGATGATCGCCTTGCCCATGGCCCGACGTTCCTTGGCGTAGGTCAGAGCAGCCTCGTAGGCCGCGCGCGCCATCCCAACACTTTGCGCGGCAATACCGATCCGCCCGCCCTCGAGGTTGGACAGCGCGATACGGTAACCTTCTCCCTCTTGCCCGAGCAGCAGATCCGGCGTCAGGCGCATCTCGTCGAAGACGATCTGGCAGGTGTCCGAGGCACGCTGGCCAAGCTTCTTCTCTAACCGCGCGACCGTGTAGCCAGGGGTCTCAGTCGGCACGATGAAGGCGGAAATGCCCTTCTTGCCCGCATCGGGATCGGTCACGGCGAAGGTTATGGCAACCCCGGCATTGGCCCCGCTGGTGATAAACTGTTTGGTGCCGTTCAGCACCCAGCCGTTCCCCCGCTTCTCCGCGCGCGTCCGCAGGGCCGATGCGTCGGACCCCGCCTGAGGCTCCGTCAAGCAAAAGGCGCCGAGCAGTTCGCCGCGCGCCATGGGCTTCAAGAAGCGCTCCTTCTGCTCCGACGACCCGAAAGCAAGAATCGGCGCGCAGCCTACGGAATTGTGGACCGACATGATTGTCGAGCAGGACCCGTCGCCAGCAGCCACCTCGATGAGCGCTAGGGCGTAAGACACCGTGTCTGCCCCAGCACCATCGTAGTCCTCGGGGACGGTCATCCCGAGAAAACCGAGTTCGGCCATCTCCCGCACCGCCTCGGCCGGAAACCGCGCGTCGCGATCCCACTCCGCGGCATTTGGCGCCAAGCGGTCGCGCGCGAATTGGCGCGCGGTGTCGCGAATCATCCGTTGGTCCTCGCTCAGCATCCTACCGCTCATTGCCAGTACACGTCCCAGTCAGGATTGCCCGGTACGCGCGCGCCCGCAAGCCATGATCGCCCCCTATCCGTCCAATTGGCGGAAAGCAGAGAATTTATCGATTAAGGAAATTCCTTGCTTCGACTCCAAAGCATTTCGCAAATTTTCCATATTGTGGATGCGATACCGTTCAGCGCTCTTTGGCGCCTCACACGTCAGCGCTGACGGTCTTGACGCCGACGCCGGTCCATCGGCAAAGCATTCGCGGGGGGTCCGGCGTCGGTCTTTTTTATGCTCCCAGATAAGCCCAGGCGACACCAAGCACCGCGGCCCCAAGCAGCGTTGGAATCATGCCGGCCTTGAAGCGCAGCATGGCAAGCAGCGCCGCAAGCGTTAGGGCCAAGGAGATAGGATCAAGAGTTTGCCATGTCGGCGCAAGCAGCCTGACGGCGCCGACATCGATCTCGGTCACCTCGCCAAAGGTGATGTTGAGGGCGAACCAGATCGCGAGGTTCAAAATCACGCCGACCACCGCGGCGGTGATGGCGGAGAGCGCGGCCGATAAGGAGCGTCGCCCGCGCAATGCCTCAATGAAGGGAGCCCCGAGGAAGATCCACATGAAGCACGGCGCAAAGGTCACCCAAGTGGTGATCCCCGCCCCAATCACGCCCGCGAGCATGGGGTCAAGCCCTCCGGGGTTCCGAAAAGCGCCAAGGAACCCGACGAACTGCACCACCATGATCAAGGGACCGGGGGTCGTCTCCGCCAGGCCCAAACCGTCAAGCATCTCGCCCGGCGCTAGCCAACCATAGACCTCCACGGCCTGTTGGGCCACGTAGGCGAGCACGGCGTAGGCCCCGCCGAATGTCACCACCGCCATCTTGCAGAAGAAGAAAGCCTCCTGCGCGAAGACGTCAGCCGGTCCCAAAAAAAAGAAGAGAAGCGCCACTGGCAATAGCCAGACTGTCAGCCAGATTGCCGCTGTCTTCAGGGTCCCGGCCAAGGTCGGGCGGGCATCGTCAAGCTGGCCATCTTCCATCCTGCGGTCAACAATGCCATCTTCCGCGCCGCTCTCCGCGCCGGCCCCGAAGAGGTCGGGCCTAAAATACCCGCCCGCAAAGCCGATCAGCGCGGCCCCTGCCACGATGGCGGGAAAAGGAACGGTGAAGAAGAAGATCGCGACGAAGGACAAGGCGGCGAGCGAAATCATCGCCCAGTTCTTGAGCGCGCGCTGACCGATCCGGATCACCGCGGCGATGACCACCGCGAGCACCGCCGCCTTGACCCCGTAGAAGATCGCCTGCACCAGCTTGAGCTCGCCATAGCCGGCATAGAGCATGCTGAGCCCGAGCATCACCACGGCTCCGGGAAGCACGAAGAGCAAACCGGCCGCGAGCCCGCCGGCGGTCCTATGCAGCAGCCAGCCGATGTAGGTGGCAAGCTGCTGTGCTTCCGGCCCGGGCAGGAGCATGCAGTAGTTAAGCGCGTGCAGAAACCGCGCCTCGCCTAACCACTTCTTCTCCTCGACAACAATGCGGTGCATCACAGCGATCTGTCCGGCTGGCCCGCCAAAGCTGATGAACCCGATCTTCAGCCAGACGCGAAAGGCCTCGGCAAAGCTCACCCACGCGACGGCCTGAGAATCGCCGGCCGCCGCCGCTGCGTCGTTCACCGGGGTAGCTCCGTGACAGCACCGCCGGCCGCGATGAAGCCCTCGATACCTCCTTCCAAGTATCTGGCGGAGACCCCGGCCATGCGAAGCAGCAACGTCGCGGTCTGGCTGACCTCGTGCCCGTGGACGCAGTAGACGACCACCTCCCGATTCCTTGGCAGTTTCGCGCCCCAGCTGTCGGCCTGGCGGAAGTCCTTCCAGACGGCGCCGGGCAGCATGACCTTGGCATCCGCGAAGATCGGCGCGCGGCGTACGTCAACGACGGCCGGGCTATCGCTCGCCGCCATCTTCTCCATTAATTCGGACGTGGTGATGTGAGGATTTTCAAAGCCCATGCTCTCTTCTCCCCTCGTCAAGGAGTTTCGAGCGGTGCTTGGGCGAGTCCTCGCCTTGGGCAGCCGGGAGACCGCATCACCCCGGCAAGGGAAACTGCTACCAGCCCAGCTTTTGGCTTGTCAATCGCGATCGTGTGACGTTTCGCGCAGGCGGACTATCCGATGACCCTGAAGTGCGCCTCGGTGGGCTCGCGCCCTACGCCGTTGATTGGCAAGATGTCCTGAGGACAGGCGGAGAAAGCCATAACGCAGTCAATCTCCGCCTCGAAGACAACGGTATCCCCCGGCTTGCTCTTCGGCGCATCAAAACTCAAACCGCCGTCCTGCGTCCAGGGGATGTTCATCCAGAGATTGAAGGGGCTAGGCGTTTCGGCAGTGCGCAGGCCCAGAGCCTGCAGTGACGCATGCAAATTGTCCGTGCAGTTGTCGTGATATTCGGTACAGCCAAGAAGGCCGTAGCGGTAATCGTCGCAGGCCGCCATCAAAGTGTCGTGCACGCCCGCGGAGCTGTCCTCGACAAAGGTCAGGATCGGCCGCCGACGGTTGGTGTACAGCTTATCGCCCACTTGGGGCAAAATCTTGGTCAAGGTGGCCCGGGTGTGCTCCATGGACAGGAATTCGTTAAGGTCGTGGCGCACGAAGGCCCAGGTGTCCACCACCTGCTCCCCATGCGTGTTGACCACTTCCAAGCGCTGTCCCTTGTCCAGAAAAGCCGCCATCCCGCGCCGCGCCGGAATCGTGATCAGTTCGCTCATCTTCCCTCTCCCTCGTGCAAGCCGCGCCGGTTAGGCGGTTTCCTCAAACAACTCGCGCCCGATGAGCCAGCGGCGAATCTCGCTGGTTCCGGCGCCGATTTCGTAAAGCTTGGCGTCTCGCAGCAGACGCCCGGTCGGATAGTCATTGATGTATCCGTTGCCGCCAAGCACCTGGATTGCCTCCAGCGCCATCCAGGTAGCTTTCTCCGCCGCGTAGAGAATGGCACCCGCCGCGTCCTTGCGTGCGGCCTCGCCCCGGTCACACGCCGCGGCCACCGCGTAGACGTAGGCCTTGCAGGCGTTCATGGTGGTGTACATGTCGGCGAGCTTGCCCTGCATAAGCTGAAACTCGCCGATGGCCTGTCCGAACTGCATGCGGTCGTGGACGTAGGGCACGACCACGTCCATGCAGGACTGCATGATGCCGAGCGGCCCGGCGGCGAGCACCGCCCGCTCGTAATCGAGGCCGCTCATCAGCACGTTCACACCCTTGCCCAAGGCGCCGAGGACGTTCTCCTCGGGAACCTCGCAGTCTTGAAAGACGATTTCGCAGGTGGGCGAACCGCGCATCCCGAGCTTGTCCAGCTTCTGCGCGATGGAGAAACCTTTGAAATCTTTCTCGACCAGAAAGGCGGTGATGCCGCGCGGACCCGCATCGGGATCGGTCTTGGCGTAGATCACCAGGGTGTCGGCCTCGCTGGCATTGGTGATCCACATCTTGCCGCCATTCAGGACATAGCGGTCGCCCTTCCGTTCGGCCCGGGTGCGCATGCCGACCACGTCGGAGCCGGCACCCGGCTCGCTCATGGCCAGGGAGCCCACGTGCTCGCCAGAGATCAGCTTGGGCAGATAGCGCCGCTTCTGATCTTCCGTGCCGTTGCGTCGGATTTGATTGACGCAGAGATTGGAGTGAGCGCCGTAGCTCAGCCCAATGGACGCAGACGCCCGGCTGACCTCCTCCATGGCCACCACGTGCTCCAGATACCCGAGGCCCGAGCCGCCGAACTCTTCTTCCACCGTGATGCCGTGCAAGCCAAGCCCACCGAGCTTCGTCCAGAGTTCGCGAGGGAACCAATCCTCCTTGTCGATCCGCTCGGCCAGAGGGGCGATCTCTTCCTGAGAGAATGACATCACCGTGTCGCGCAACAGGTCCGCGGTTTCGCCAAGATTGAAATTCAGGGTGGGTATCTGATTGGGGATCATCGCCGTAACCTTCTGATATCAAACCCTAACAAACAAACTCTCGGCTCTCCAAGGCCAAGCCTCTCCCGGACGCGAGTTTGTTCGAGTTGGCTTGCATAGGCTGAGGAAGATTTATGCTCCGGAAATGCGCCCTGCTTCAAGCCGCTTTGAGCTTCCGGTCCTTGCCGTGTCGTAGTGCCGACTCGCCTGATCGGGGATACGGCGCACCTCCGCCTCGTAGAACCTTGAACACTTGGCGACCGCGGCCCTAGGACGCGCTGGAGACGATTTTGCGTACACCAAACATCATGTTGGATTTGCCGCCTAAGGAGTTCCTCGCTACTATCGAGCGGAGGGTAACGGGCGCCCGGGCTTCCGCGAGCATGTGGGGCGCGGTCATCCTTGCTTCGGTGGTTTGCTGGTTTGCGCTCATCCTGCTGGCCCTCTCCATCCTTGGGGCCTAATCAATTCTCTCCGGGTTCCTAACCTTTGCTTGGTCTGCCTCGGCCAAAATTGCTTAGGACCAGTCCTGGTTATCTCTCAACCGTCGTCCCTTCCCCGCACTTGGGCGCGTCACCCAGACACCGCCATATCGGGGCGCCCATCGAGGCGCATCAGGGTCTGCTGCATCTTGGCACAGAGCTTTTCCTGCCCGGATCGCGCCACGAAGACTTCCGCCTCGGTCACGGTCAAGGTACGCCCAGGCTTGCAGACCCGGCCAACAGCACGCAGCAGGTCGCCGTCGGCCGGGGCAAGTAAGTTGATCTTGAACTCCACCGTCAGGACCGAGGACTCCGCCGGGAACAGGCTGTAGCCCGCATAGCCGCCGGCTGAATCGGCAATGGTGCTGGTCACGCCAGCGTGGAAAAAGCCGTGCTGCTGAGAGAGCCCGGGGCGGAAGGGTACCTCGATCTCCACGATGCCAGGGCGAAGCGCCCCAAGCGTGGCCCCAAGCGTCTCCATGATGCCCTGTCGCGCGAAGGATTGGCGCAGCCGCGCCTCCCAATCCTCATCACTTGGCTGCCACTCCATCAAGCCGCCTGCCCCTCGCCGCAATCCGCCTTTGCCTCGACTGTTCCCGAAACGATAGCGCGCGGATCCCCTGGCCAGCAACCCGCGCTCGAGTCCACACCTAGAACAGCAGCCAGACGAACACAGCCGCGACGACCACCGCGAACCCGAGAAGCAGGAGGCGCCGCAGCCTGCGGCAAGATGGGCATTCTTCCTCAGCCATTTAAATTTTTAAATCAGATAGTTTTGAAGGATATCGAACGTATTTTCTCAAAACACTTGATGCTCCTAATCGATTTCTTAACCGGCCTCTGTGACACTCGCGAAAATTGTATTTATCCGTCCGGCTCACGCTGGAGAACGCCGGAGCTAGTATGACCGACCTGGAGCCCCACGCGCCAGTCATCATCAAGAAGGTTCACAAGCACGCCCACGACGATCATCACGGCGGGGCGTGGAAGGTGGCCTACGCGGACTTCGTAACAGCCATGATGGCGTTCTTCCTGCTGCTCTGGCTGTTATCCAGCACCAGCGAGGAACAGCGCATCGGCCTGGCGGACTACTTCGCGCCCACGGCCGCCACCATGTCGAGCACCAGCGGCGCGGGTGGCGGACAAGACCCGGAGGCAGCCGCCCAATGCGAAGACCGCGCTTTCGAGGCTGCGGCGCGCCAGCTCAATAGCGCCTTGGAATCCGCGCCAGAACTGGCCGAGCTCGCGGACAACCTCGTTGTCGATGAAACCCGCGAAGGCCTGCGGATTCAACTTATCGACCAGGGTGGTGCGGCCATGTTCCAGCGCGGCAGCGCCGAACCACAAGAGCGGATGCGCAAGCTCATGGCCTTGGTCGTCAATGCGATCCGAGACTTGCCGAACCCGGTCGCCGTCACTGGCCATACCGACGCGGCACCCTTTCGCGCGGCGGGGTCCTACGACAACTGGAGCCTATCGAGCGACCGGGCCCTGGCGAGCCGGCACGGGCTGATAGAGGCCGGGCTGGATGCCAACCGTATCGTCTCCGTGGTGGGCAAGGCCGACCGGGAGCCACTGCTACCCGATGATCCCATGTTCGAGCGTAACCGCCGTATTTCCCTGCTTGTACTGCGCACGAACACGGGAGGCGGCCTGCCGGCCAAGCCGCCCTCGCCCACCCACACTCGCGAAGAGGCCTGGCCGGCGCGCTGAGCCACCTCCTGCTTGCGCGCAACCGCCTGCCTTCCTATCTAGAAATCCTTGGAAACTTCACTGGAGGCTGCTGGTGCAGGCCCAAAATCTCCCCGCTCTGCGCTTGAGCCAAGCTTGGCAGGGCGAGGCGCCCAATCCCTTGACCGAGCCCCGGCTCTATGAAGGCGTAATGCTGAGGCGCGTTGTCGGCTATGCCCTCGACGTGGTGATTCTTTCCTTCATAGCGATGGGCGTTTGGGCGGCGCTCGGCGTGGTCGGCATCTTGACCTTCGGATTGCTGCTGCCCTTGCAAGCCTTGGCCATGGCGATCCTGCCGCTTGCCTATCACACCTGCTTCATCGGCTTGCGCGGAGCGACGCCAGGCATGCAACTCGTCGACGTGCAGGTGCGCTGCTTCGACGGCACTCGGCCGGATCTGCTGAATGCCTTGGTGATGACGGTCCTGTTCTATCTCTCGATCACGGTCACCACCTTCCTCATTCTCATCGTTTCATTCTTCAACGAGCGTCACCGCACCATGCACGACTACTTCTCCGGAACCGTCGTCGTGCGCAGTTCCGTCCTTGCCGGCAGCCGCCCCCTGGAGGAGTTGCCGGGCTAACAGCCCCTCTCCATGACTTGCACTCCGCGCCGAACCTGCCATTGTCAGTTTTCGCAGGTCGGATCGGCGCTTGCATGAGCAAGCGTCATGCTCCGCCGAAGATTGGGAGAGAGGGAAGCGATGGAGAGTTGGAAGCCCACGGGGCTTCTCAAGGATTACGACCCGGACGGCTTTTATTGCGAGCTGCTGGGTTTCGGGGAGAATCGTCCGGCCAACGTGTCGACGATCCGCGACCGTCTCGACCAAATGAGCCTAACGCGCTTGCGCGAGCGCGCGGTGGACGCTGAGCGCGAGCTCTACAACTTCGGGATCACCTTTACGGTCTACACCCAGAAGGATGCTATTGACCGCATTCTGCCGTTCAGTGTGATCCCGCGCGTCATCACGGCGGAGGACTGGGAGACTATCCGCACCGGGGTCATCCAGCGGGTCACCACCCTTAACCTTTTCCTGCACGACATCTACCACGACCAAAAGATCCTGAAAGATGGTGTGGTGCCGAAGGATCTCGTCCTTGGGAACGCTAACTACCGCCCCGAAATGCAGGGGCTGGACGTTCCGGGCGGGGTGTACGTGCATATCGACGGCACAGATATCGTACGCGATGGCAAGGGCGAGTTCCGCGTACTGGAGGATAATGCGCGCACGCCCTCGGGCGTGTCTTACGTGGTCGAAAACCGTCATTTGATGCAGCGGGCTTTCCCTGACCTCATGGCGAATATCGGCATACGGCCGGTCTCGAACTATGGGCAGAAGCTCCATGACGCGCTGATCGAAGTGGCGCCGGCGGGCGTCACCTCGCCGCAAGTCGCCCTGCTATCGCCGGGCACGTACAACTCCGCATACTTCGAGCATATCTTCCTGGCCCGGGAAATGGGCGTCCCGCTGGTGGAAGGGCGCGACCTCGTCGTGGACGAGGACGACCGCGTCTTCATGCGCACGATCGGCGGCCTTCAGCAAGTCGATGTGATCTACCGGCGGCTAAACGATGAGTTCCTCGACCCCGAGGCCTTCAACCCCGACTCCCTGCTTGGCGTCCCCGGCCTGATGCGCTCCTACAAGGCCGGCAAGGTGACGCTGGCGAACGCCGTGGGCACTGGCGTGGCTGATGACAAGGCCGTCTATGCCTACATGCCGCGCATCATCAAATACTATCTCGACCAGGACCCCATCATCGCGAATGTGGAAACCCACATATGCCGGGAGAAAGAGGGCTTGGAAGAGACCCTGGACAATCTCGACTCCCTAGTCGTCAAACCCGTTGGCGAAGCCGGCGGCTACGGGATCACCATCGGGCCGCGCGCCAACACCGAGGAGCTCGCGGATTGCCGACAAAGCCTTTTGAATGATCCGGCGAATTACATCAGCCAGCCGATGATCGAGCTTTCCGTGTGCCCGACCCTGAGCGAGGAGGGAGTTGCCCCGCGCCACGTGGACTTGCGGCCCTTCGCGGTAACGGGCAAGGAGACTTGGGTGTTGCCGGGCGGCCTCAGCCGGGTGGCCTTACGCAAAGGCTCGCTTATCGTGAACTCGAGCCAGGGCGGCGGCTCGAAAGATACCTGGGTGCTGGAATGAGCCGGCTACTCTCCCGCTACGCCGAGGCCATCTATTGGCTCGCCCGCTACGTGGAGCGGACAGAGAACATGGCCCGCATCCTGGACGTTCATGAAACCTTCAGCCGCGACAGCCGCGGCGGTCAGAACTGGGCCTCGGTCACCCAGCTCTACGCGAACGAAGCGGCCTTCGCTGAACGCTACGACTCCCCCAGCGCCGAGAACGTCCTCACCTTCTATCTGATTGACGAGGAAAATCCTGGCTCGGTGCTCTCGAGCGTGCGGGCGGTGCGGGAGAACGCCCGGACGCTGCGGCCTCTGATCTCCACCGAGATGTGGATCCAAATCAACACCTTCCACAACGCCATGAGGGCCTTGAGGCCGGAAGACATCGCCGAGGAGCGGTTGGCGCGGCTTTGCGCGCGCATCAAGGAAGCCTGCCAGGCCCACACCGGCATCACCGAGGGCACCTTTTACAGGGATGAAGGCTGGTACTTCTATCAGATTGGCAGAAGCCTGGAGCGCGCCGATCAGGTGACGCGGCTGCTCGATGTCAAATACCACCTGCTGCTGCCGGACGTGGAAGCCGTGGGCTCGCCGCTTGACGTCAGTCAGTGGAACGCGGTGCTGCGCTCGACTGCCGGCTACCACGCTTTCCGGCGGGTGCAGCCAAGCGGCATGAAGGCCGAGCGGGTGGCGGAGTTCCTGCTGTTCGATCGCTGCTTTCCCCGTTCCGTCTGGGCCAGTGTCGCGGCAGCCAACACCTACATGACGGACCTCAAATCGCGCTACACGCTGCGCGGCGGCAGCCGGGCCATGGAGCATCTCGACGAGCTGCGCGCGGTTTTGGACAATGAGCCCGTCGAGCGCATCCTGAAACGGGGATTGCATGAGTTTATCGATGGTGTTCAGATTATTCTGATCAAAGCCAATCAGGCGATTGGCGAGGATTTCTTCGGCTGGCAAGCGCTCCCGGAAAGCGGCCAAAGCCAGATCGCGTAACCGCGACAGCCACGGCCCGGGGTGCAGGATCCGAGTGGAGATCATGCCCAACGAAACCCTTCGATCCAACGTGGGAGGCGATAGCACGGCCGCAGCACTGTTTGAGGTGCCGCAGGTCTTTCACGTCCTAAGGGAGACCCCCTGCCCCTACCTGCCTGGACGCTGGGAACGCAAGATCATGACTGAATTGCGGGAGCGCGACGGGCAGGCCACTTACGTCACCTTGTCGCGAGGGGGATTCCGCCGCAGCCATCAATTCGCCTACCGACCGGCCTGTGCGAGCTGCGATGCCTGCGTTCCTGTCCGGGTGGAAGTGGGTGGGTTCGCGCCCAGCAAATCCTTGCGCCGGGTCGCCCGGCGCAACGCCGACCTTACCGCGACCGAACTGCCGGCTCGCGGAACGGAGGAGCAGTTCCAGCTTTTCTCGCGCTACTTGGCCTCCCGGCACGGCGACGGGGAGATGGTGGAGATGGACGCCAGTGACTATCGCTCCATGGTCGAGGACACGGTGGTCGATTCGAGTCTCATTGAATTCCGCGACGACCAGGGGCAACTCCTCGCGGTCTGCCTCACCGACTGGATCGATCAAGGCCCTTCGGCCGTCTATAGCTTCTTCGCCCCGGACGCCAGCGCGCGGGGTCTGGGCACTTATTGCGTGCTCTGGCTAATCGAGGAGGCCCGCCGGCGGGGCGACACCTTCGTTTACCTGGGATACTGGATCGCGGGCGCGAGGAAGATGGCCTACAAAACCCGCTTCCAGCCGCTTCAATGCTTGCGTCCCGGGGGCTGGACCCCTTTGGAACTCAAAGGGCGCACAACCAGCTAGCCAGCCAAGCCACAACCGCAAGACGAAGCGCGCTGGGCGCCAAGGCCACGTTTTTCCGCCGATTTCCAAGGCCTTTGAACGCTGTTGCAGCTTTTCCATTAGGTCCCTATGTTGCTGCGCATCACTCGATACGCGGCGAGTCAAGAGCCCGCGGTCGAAAACACGGGAAGATTACGAACTGGGATACGGAGAACTCGACATGGATCGTCGTTCATTCATTAAAACTGCAGGGGTGGCCGCCGGCGCCACCGCCGCGGCCTCGACACTTGCCGCGCCCGCCATTGCGCAGGGCCGCCAGGACGTCGTGGTCGTCTCCACTTGGCCGCGCGACTTTCCGGGCTTGGGCACCAGCGCCCAGCGCCTTGCGCAGCGGATCACCGACCTGACCGAAGGCCGCCTGAACATCCAGTATTTCGCCTCCGGTGAGCGCGTCGGCGCTTTCGACGTTTTCGACGAAGTGGCCAACGGCAATGCCCAGGCCTACATCGCTGCCGACTATTACTGGAAAGGCAAGCACCCGGCGTGGGCCTTCTTCACCTCGGTGCCCTTCGGCATGACCTACACCGAGATGGGCGCCTGGATCCATCACCAGGGCGGCCAGGAGCTCTGGGACGAACTGGCGGACGGCTTCGGCCTGAAGTGCCTGCCCTGCGGCAACACCGGGGTGCAGATGGGCGGCTGGTTCCGCAAGGAAATCGAGTCCGTCGACGACCTGAAGGGGCTGAAGATGCGCATTCCGGGCCTGGGCGGCGACGTCATGGCCAAGGTCGGCGCATCTCCGGTTTCCCTGCCGGGCTCGCAGATCTACGAGAACCTGGTATCCGGCGCCATCGACGCCACCGAGTGGGTCGGACCGTGGAACGACTACTTCCTGAAGTTCTACGAGGCTGCCAAATACTACTACTACCCGGGCATGCACGAGCCGGGCGGATTCTTGTCCATGGGCATGAACAAGGGCTGGTGGACGGACCTTTCCGACACCGACAAGCTGATCATCGAGTCGGCTTGCATGGAAGAATGTCAGCTCTTCATGGCCGAATGTAACGCCAACAACGGCATCTACCTGAACCGCTTGATCACCGATCACGGCGTCGAGCTGCGTGAGTTCAACGACGACATCTACGATGCCTTCGGCGAAGCGGCCGAGGAAGTGCTGCAGGAAGCTCGGGCCCACGACGACCTGGCGAACCGGGTTTACGAGAGCTTCGTGGCGTCCCGCGACAGCGTCGCGTCCTGGCTGCGCCTGGCCGACGTGAGCTACTCCGAGAAGCGTAACGCGGTGCTCGGTATCGAGTAGCCCAAGCACCTGAAACCGATCGGGGCACGGGACGGGGAAACTTCCCCGTCCCTTCCCCGGTTTCAGGAGACGCGGTCAATCTTAACGGTAGCCGGGATTTATGGCGGCATGACCCGTCTTTATAGAATATTCGCATGGACCGTGGTCACCCTGACCTTCGGATTCATGCTCAACGCTTACTTGACCTATTGGCGCGAGTGGCCTGGCGCGACATCACTTTTCGGGGGAGATGCCGACGCGCGCGCCCTGGTGCAATTGGGAATTTACATTGCTTGCGTGGTCGGCTCCGCGGCTTTCGTGCTCGCGACCTCCGGGCGCGGCCTGCGAACGGACAGCCAGACAATGACGGGCCTGGCCGCCTATGTTGCAAGGGCTGCCTTCTGGATCGTGTTCTTTGTAGGTCTTGCCGACGCGACGATCTCGTTTCTTCGAGTCGAGGGATTGCTCGATGGGATTGTCGGGGAGGAGTTGGGCAAGGCGCTCGGGCGCAATCAGTTTCGCGGCCCTTATGTCCACGGGCCCCTGGTTCTGCTGGGCCTAGCGGTAGCGGCGTTCAGCCGTTCCCTCGGCTTCATCTGGCTAGCACTCCTTGTGGTGATGGCGGAATTGGCGATCGTCATTACGCGTTTCGTTTTCTCCTACGAACAAGCCTTCATGGGCGATCTGGTGCGCTTCTGGTATGCGGGCCTGTTCCTCTTCTCCAGTGCTTACACGCTGATCGAAGAAGGCCACGTGCGAGTAGACGTGCTCTATTCCGGGTTTTCATCCCGCGCCAAGGGATTGTCGAACGCCTTGGGCTCGCTTCTGCTGGGCATGACGCTTTGCGCCGTAATTCTGGTGCTCGGCATGGGCAGCAAATCAAGCATCATTATCAGCCCAATCCTCGCCCTGGAGATCACACAGGCGGGCTTCGGCATGTACGTCAAGTACATGATGGCCGGCTTCCTGGGTGTTTTCGCGGTTTCAATGATGGTTCAGTTCGCGGCCTATCTTCTGGAGAGCATCGCGGACTACAGGGACGAACCGGGCGGCCGCGAAGTCGCGCCCGAAATCGCCCACTAAGGCTCGGAAGGCTCTTCGGCGCATGGAACTCCTGTTTCTTCTCCTGCTGATCGTGCTGATGACCGCCGCCTTGGGCTCGGGCTTTCCCGTGGCCTTCGCGCTGCCCGGATCTGCGATCCTGACCATCGCCGCCGCCTCCTTGGCCGGATATCTCTTCGCCGGCGACGTCAGCGCGTACTTCGCGCAAGGCGGCCCCGTGGAATGGCTGAGCGCGGGCGTCACGAATTTCCGTGGGATCTACTGGGAGGTGGAGCGAGATACGCTGATAGCGATCCCTCTTTTCGTGTTCATGGGGATCATGCTGCAGCGTTCGAAGATCGCCGAGGACCTGCTGGTCACCATGGCTCAGCTCTTCGGGCCAATGCCAGGCGGCTTGGGGATCTCGGTGGTCTTCGTGGGCGCCTTACTTGCCGCAACCACGGGAATCGTGGGCGCCACCGTGGTGGCGATGGGTCTGATCTCCTTGCCCGCCATGCTGCGCAATTCCTACTCACATCCCCTGGCAACCGGCACCATCGCCGCTTCGGGGACTCTGGGGCAGATCATCCCACCGTCGATCGTGCTGATTATCCTGGCCGACCAGTTGGCAAGCGCCGTGGACCAGGCCAGCACCTCCCGAAAGGCGCTGTACAAGGAGGCGACCGGCGAGTTCAACATGCCCTCCGCCTTCGACGTGGTCTCAACGAGCGCCGGCGACATGTTCATGGGCGCCATCGTGCCAGGCCTCATCCTGGTTGGCTTCTACATGGCCTATATTCTGGGCCTCGCCTTGCTGAGCCCCAAGTCGGCACCGGCCGTCCATTTCGAAGGCAAGTACGACCGAAACTTCGCAATCAAGGTCTTCCTGGCGCTGGTGCCGCCGCTGACCCTGATTTTCGTGGTGCTGGGCTCGATCATCATGGGTGTGGCAACGGTCAATCAGGCGGGCGCCATCGGCGCCGTCGGCGCGACTATCATGGCCGGCTATCGCCTGTACCAGGGCAAGCGTGGCACCTACTCTCCTGCGATCCTCGCGATCGTTTCCGTTGTCGCCTTGATCGTCATCGCGAACGTCGCCCCGATCAATGTGAAGAACCTGCAAAGCCAAGGCGACGTCATCGCGCTGATCTGCGCCGGTGTGGCGACGACCCTTTTCCTTATCTCGGTGATCTGGAGCCTGTGGCGCGCATTCACCATAGACGACACTCTGCGCGGGGTCATGATCGACACCGCCAAAACGACCTCGCTGGTCTTTATCATCCTGCTGGGCGCGGCCATGCTGACGGCCGCCTTCCGTGCCTTCGGCGGCGAGGAGTTGGTGCGCGAGTTCTTGACGGAACTGCCTGGTGGTTTCTGGGCGCAGTTCGTCATCGTGATGCTGGTGATCTTCGTCCTCGGGTTCTTCCTGGACTTCATCGAGATCGCCGTGGTCGTGGTGCCCATCGTAGCGCCGATCCTGCTGGCGGATCCCTCGGCTAACATCACGGCTGTGTGGCTAGGGGTGATGATCGGGCTGAATATTCAGACCTCGTTCCTGACACCGCCCTTTGGCTTCGCTCTCTTCTATCTTAGAGGCGTGGCGCCGGCGGCAGTGCGTACGATTTCCATGTACAAGGGCGTCGTGCCCTTCATCATGCTGCAGCTTTTGGCCCTGGTGGTGGTCGGGTTCACGCCAGCCCTCGTGAATTACCTGCCGACCCGCATTTCCCTGACGTCCGAGACGGCGCCACCGCCGGTAAACCCGCGCCTCCAATACTGCATGGAGAACTACGTCTTCGCGGAGTATGAGACCCAAGGCCAAGCAATTCGCGACGCCATCGCCGCCATGCGCGATGTTGACCTGTCGTACTTGCCGAAGGATCGCGCGAAGGATATCACCGAAGCCTTGGACAAAGCGGAAAGCACCTTCGGCCTGTTGACCGAGATCAACGCCGCGGACGCGGCCGTGCGTTCGGTTGAGGCGGAGTACCGGCCCCTTCACACGCAGATACGAAGGATCGAACGCGACATCGCCCAACACGACGAAAAGATCGCCGCCATCCAAAAGCAGATGGGCCGCTTGCGCGATAATCCCGAGCGTGTGCAAGCCCTGGAGCTAGAGACGGCTGAGCTCACCGCCGAGCGCGATTCCCTCGCCGCCTCGATCCCAAGCGATTGGGACGCCGAGCATGCCGCCTTCGCCGAATTGCAAAAGGCGGAGACGCAGGCGCGCTCGGCCTACAGGCGCACGGTGGACGAGGCTTATGCTCCGATACAGGAGAGCATCGCCGTGTTGAGCGCCACACCTGTTCTCATCTCTCTGGAAAACGAGCTTCAGTCTTTGGGCGATAGTATTCGTGGCGGCGATCCGGAGGTCACCCGCGACAGAATCTCTGAGGTTTCGAGTGTGATCGGCGGCGCGGAAGGCTCTCGCGACATTCGCTCTAGCTTGACCAAGGCAAGCCGGGCCTTACGAGGCGACTCGCCAGACCGGGAAGAAGCGCTGGAAAGCTTGGCTAAAGCGCAGGACGCCTTCGAAGAGGACGTGACCTGGCGCGAGAGAGCCCAGACCGACCTGCTGCCGGCGCTGGTTTCCTACGAAGCGGCGATCCGCTCGACGATCGGCCTTCGTCAACAGCCGCGTTTGCCGGTGGATCAAGCGCTGGCCGTCTCGGGATGCCTGGCCGAGCACCGCGATATTTCGCTAAACTTCTAGCCGGAATCGACTTCACTGGCACTGCCCGGTACGCCATTGGGGTCCGAGCAGCTTCCTAAGCACAAGGGCCATACCGGGCGAGGCCGCCGAAAGCGGGTCCGCGTGGAACGACTTGCCACTGAGATCGACCGCGTCAACCGCTGGATCGGGCGGGCCCTAGCCTGGCTCGTCCTGGCCATGGTTCTGTTGCAGTTCGCGCTGGTGATCGCGCGTTACGTTTTCGGCGTGGGAT
>JARFRB010000062.1 GCA_029287455.1 Pelagibius litoralis
GGTGGGCGCGATTCCCGTAGCGATCGCTGGGATTGAGGTTGGCATGGCCGTGTCGCTCGGCCGGCAATTCGTTTTCTTCACGACTCATCCGGAACTGTCCGGCTTCGACGGCATTCAATTCTCATCCCTGGCGGATCTGCGAACCGAGGTCCGAAAGGCCATGGCAAACCTAGAGGCGAGCTCTGGCGAATGCCATCTGGAGAGCGAGCCCGTGGCATCCCGTTCCAAGCCTGCGGCGTAACGCCACCCCGAACCTCGCGAAAGCGTCACAGAGCACCGCCTGGCGGAGCGGCCACCGCACCAGCGAGTTCAGCATTCCCGTTCAAGTCGGCGTGTGAGAGCGAATTCCCAATTCCACAGCCATGAGCGCCGCCTGGGTCCGGTTGCTGACCTTTAGCTTGCTCATGATGCTGTGCACATGACTCTTCACCGTCGCCATCTCCAGGTCCACGCTTTCCGCGATCGCGCGGTTGGACATGCCACCGGCCAGGCATTCCAGGATCTCCTTCTCGCGCGCGCTGAGACCAACGTCCGCAAGTCCCCTGCCTTTCTGACCGCGCGGGCTGGCGACCACGGGCGAAATAGCCTCTCCCCGCAGGGTCTGCTTCAAGAGGCCGTTGACCATCCGGGGCGGAAGAAAGACCCCACCCGCGAGAACCAGTTGGATCGCAAGCCGCGCCAAGTCTCGGGTGATGTCACGCTCGACGAATCCACGGATGCCGCCCCGCAAGGCCGCCGCGGTTACCCCCTCATCCAAATCCCCGTTCGATATCAATATCGCCGGTGACTGCGCCGCGCGCTTCAGAATCTTCAGAACGGCCGCAGCGTCGCCTCCAGGCAGGGAAGAGGACACGATGGCCAAATCGCCGGGCAAGAGCGTCCCGAGACTTGCATGCAGCTCTGCTTGGTCGGTCGCATGCCGCACACTCCACCCTGGTAACGCGTCGCTCAGAATCAGCTCGATGCCGTCGCGGAACATCGGATGTTCGTCGGCTATAAGGCAACAGCCAGGCGGTTGGGCGGCCTCCTCAGGCATAACCAAAGTATAAGGGCGGCCGGGCCCGGGTCAAACTTTCGGTGGATAGCGGGGAAAACAGCGGACAAGAGCCCAAAACCTCCCATCACACCAGGGCCTTGACCCCGGTCGGTTATCCCCAGTTCCATCCTAAGATGGCTTGGCAAACAGCCAAATTTGCCTACATCATAAAATACGAAAATGCACGCCAATGAATGCGCTAAACGGCAGGGCTCCATGATCCGCAAGTCAATTCATCCGCACCAGCAGCAGCATTGCACCGCCTGTGCCGCTCCTTGCGTTTTCATGCAGCACTTGGAAGGCGGAACTTGTTTCGGCGAGTTGGAGCACGCTCTCCTGCACCGGGCGGACATGCCCGCCAACACCGAAATCCTCGCCCAAGGGGAAGCCTCGGACAATTTCTTCATGGTGGCCAAGGGGTGGGTCTGCCTCTACGTCCTGTTGGAAGACGGGCGGCGGCAGAACATTGGCTTTGCTCTGCCCGGCGACATGGTCGGATTCTCGTTCGATCCTGTTGAGGAGATGGGGTTCTCTGCAGAAACCCTAGGCGACAGCACTCTGTGTGTCGGCAGCAAGGAGCGCGCGCTCGCCATTCTGCCCGAGTGCCCCATGGCATTGATGCGGCTGAGCCGACAAATATGGTGGGAGCATCATCACACACGCTCCTTGCTGACCAGCGTTGCGAGGACAAACGCGATCGAAAGGGTCGCGTACTTGCTCTACACCTTGTATCTGAGGGCCACGCGCAAGAAAGCCGCGCGTGGGGATTGTCTGCAAGTTCCCCTGACGCAGCAGCAGATCGGTGATGCGGTGGGCCTAACCTCGGTCCACGTCAGCCGGATGCTCAGCCATTTGCGGAGCAGTGACCTCTTGTCGTTGCGCGGCGGGCGGTTGCGCATCCTGGACCCCCGCGGATTGGCGGAGCTCGCGAACCTCGATGTCGATACTTTTCTGCAACAATTGAACGCCGCCGAGCCCCCTCGGCAGGTTAATGTGGCGGAATTTCTCGAGCAGGCCGGCACGGCTTAATTTCTATCAATTCGCTTCCCTCTCAGGCTCGCAGACTCCCGTCTTGGGCGAACGAAGCAAGAGTCTTCGGATCGATGAACGATCTGCGAACTCTAGAGATCCTGAAGCGTCACGCCGCGGACCTGGTCGGTGGCGCCATGATCTATCTGCGCCTTGAGGATGGCGTCGTCACCATAAGCGGCGAAGTCGAGGACATTATCGTCAAGCGCAGAATGACCAGCCTGGCCGCATCCACCCACGGGGTCCGGAGCGTTGTGGATCTCTTGCGCCGGCGCCCCAAGCAGCTCATGGCGGACAGGGAAATACGCACCATGCTTGTGGACGCTCTTGAAGAGCATTTGCCCTTCGCCGAATGCCGGATCCTCGAAGCGCCGGTCGGCGGGCAAGAGCCTGCCGAGAATCGCCGGCACTTCGTCGACGTCGATGTCGAACTCGGGCTGGTGCAGCTGAGCGGTCAAGTCCCGGGCCTGGACCTGAAGCGGCTAGCCGGAGTCCTGGCCTGGTGGATTCCCGGCACTTGCGAAGTCCACAACGAACTTCATGTCTCCGACTGGGGTGATACCCAAACCTTCGGATCGCTGGCCGAAAGCGTCCGGCTCGTGCTCGAGCGCGATCCTCTCGTGGACGCCGCGAGCATTCGCGTTGGCGCGAAGGGGCCGGAAGTCACTCTAGCCGGCCCTCCCTTGCCGGCTCGCTACCGGAAGATCGCGGAGGAAGATGCTTGGTATGTGCACGGCGTAACCAGAGTGCGTAATTTGATCCCGGACAGCGAATGAATATACGATCGGATGCGTTTCTTTAGACTCGGCCCCTCCGGAAATTTGGGTAGGACAGATGAAAATCGAACGAATCTTGCTTGCATACGATGGTTCGGAGGCTAGCGAACGCGCTTTGGATTTCGCCATCGAGCTCTCGACGGGAAAGAACACGGACCTGAGGATCTTGCACGTCCAGGCCAACCGGGGACGGTCGTCGATTCCAGTGGAGTTGGAGCGCTTCGAGGAGATCGAGCATATCTACATGACCGAGCGCGAAATCTTGCGCGGTGATGCCGAGCAGACCATCGAAACCGCCGTCAACAAGGCCCGAAAGGCCGGACTTACCAATGTCACTGGCGAGGTGCGCGAGGGCGACGCGACACGAGCTATACTCGACCTCGCTCAGTCGTTGGATTGCGACCTCCTGGTTCTGGGCAGCCGCGGGCTCGGAGACCTGCAAGGGCTTTTACTTGGAAGCGTCTCCCACAAGGTGATGCAAGCCGCACCCTGCAGCTGCGTTATCGTCCGCTAACGCCCGGGTCCGTCGCAGCGTTTGCTCGCGCTTTCGCGCGCTCTAGAAATTCAATGACCTCCTCGTCCGGCACCTGAGGAAAATGCCGGTAGTGGAGGCTTATTGCTTCCAGGTCTTGGGGCTTTTCCAGGCACACCACTCGATCGACCTCGTCCTCCAGCCGAACCAAGGTGTCGGTGGACGCCACCGGCACGGCCAATACGATGCACGCCGGGCGCCGCCGCCGGACCGCCTGGATGGCGACCCGCGTGGTGGCGCCGGTCGCTATGCCGTCATCAACCAGGATCACCGAGCGGCCCTCAATCGGGGGCAGGGTCAGGTGCCCGCCGTAGAGTCGGCGCCGGCGCTCGATCTCTTTCAATTGCTCAAGGACTTGCCCTTCCAGATCAGCGGGCGTCAGCCCCAGGATCGATAACACGTTCGAATTGAAGACCGTCACCGGCTCCCGGCCGTCAGCGACCGCCCCTAAGGCCAGCTCGGGCTGCCCGGGGGCACCAATCTTCCGAACCATGATCAAGCCCAAAGGCGCCCGGAGCTCCGATGCGATCTCGAAGCCGATGGGAACCCCACCGCGCGGCAAGGCCAAGACGACGCAATCGCTGCCGCGCAATTCGGCCAGCTCCGCGGCTAACCGCTTGCCAGCCTCGCTACGGTCCCGCAGCAAGCGCCCACTCCTCGCCGCCCGCCTCACGGCGGCGGTGCTGCTCGACAACCATCTCAATCACTGTTCACATCCCAGCGCGGTGGAGAAATAGAAACCCCCTCCCAAGGGAGGGGGCAAAGGCGTTTGGATGAATGCGGAGCAAGCTTCTGGGTGGGGCTTGGGGGAGAGGCCCGCTCGCTTCATCGCTACGGGACCTCTTGCCGAAGCCCCTTTCTCGCCAGTCCTGCTCGGCCCCCGGGGACCGGCCTTGGCTGGCTGCGCGTCCGAGACTGAAGGGTCTTCGGACCGTAACGTTATATTAGAGCCATCTCGACCAGAGGCAGCTTGATCTCGATCAAGCTGCCTGGGGAATCTTCGCGAGCTCTAGTGGATGCTCACGAAGAGTTTGTCCAGCTGCTTCATCTGGCTAAGGCACCGCTCGGTGCCAACCACCACGCAGCCGAGCGGGTCGTCCGCAACGATCACAGGCAGCCCGGTGGAATAGCGGATCACCAGGTCGAGACCCCGCAGCAAGCCGCCGCCACCGGTCAGCACAATGCCTTTGTCGACGATATCCGCCGCAAGCTCCGGCGCAACCTGCTCCAAGGCGACCCGCACACCCTCGACAATAGCCCCGACGCACTCGCCTAAGGCTTCGGAGACTTGCCGCTCGCTGATGTCGATCTCCGTCGGGATTCCGGAGACCAAGTCCCGCCCGCGCACCTGCATGGACAGGCCCTCGCCCTCTTCCGGCGCGCAGGCAGCCCCGATTTCCTTTTTGATCCGCTCGGCCGAGCTTTCGCCGATCAGCAGGTTATGGGTGCGGCGGATGTAGGCGATAATGGCTTCGTCCATCATATCCCCGCCGACGCGCACTGAGCGGGAGTAAACGATCCCGCCCAAGGACAGGATAGCGACCTCTGTTGTCCCGCCGCCGATATCGACAATCATCGAGCCGGTGGGCTCCGTGACCGGGAGACCCGCCCCAATCGCCGCAGCCATGGGCTCCTCGATCAAGTGCACCCGCCGTGCGCCGGCGGCCTCGGCGGCCTCGCGGATCGCGCGCTTCTCCACGGCGGTGGAGCTCGAAGGCACGCAGATCACCACCTGAGTGCTGGCGAACTTGCCGTGCTTGTGCGCCTTCGCGATGAAACGCTTGATCATCTCGCCGGCAACCTCGAAATCCGCGATCACGCCATCGCGCAAGGGGCGCACCGCGGTGATGCTGCCGGGTGTGCGACCCAGCATCATCTTCGCTTCCTGCCCGACAGCCAAGAGCTGACGCTTTCCATTGCCTTCTGCGATGGCGACGACGGAAGGCTCGTTCAAGACCACGCCACGCCCGCGAACCGCTACAAGCGTGTTCGCGGTGCCGAGATCGATTCCCAAATCTGCCGAGAACAATCCGAGAAGGGAGTTCAGCATCCTACGATTTCCCAAGCCAAAACGCGCCGCCCACGGCCTTGGGCCGCCACGGCGTGCTACGACTATCCGCCCGCAGTCCTATTAAATGGTTAACGAGAAATGATTCGGACGTTAGCGCTCAAACGGTTCGCGCCGCGCCTAGCTTGCGGTCTCAGTGCACTTCGGCCATCGCGGGATCAAGGCAGATCGTGCTGGAGGGCGGCACGACCTCGTCGGCGCTGCCTTTCTGCTGGTGCCAGGCCGTCAATGGCCTGAGATTGTCTTCTGCCACTCCGCGCAGCAACCGGTCGAGGACCGCCGTCTGCCGTGGCGACGCGCCCCCGCCGAGAAGGTTTAGCCCTTCCCGCTCGATCGCCCCCTCGAGCCAACGCCCGTCGGCCTTACCCGGACGGAAGCCGATCAAACCGTCGGACAGCTCGAGGTTCAGGGGCGAGAAGCTGGTTTCGCCGCGCGCCGAATGCAGGAAGACCGGGACGCTGGACGAAAGGTTCTCCCGCGCACGCCGGGCGCCCCGCAGAAAGATGCGGGCGCGGCCAGTGCCGGGCACGAGATCGAGCGCTAACCCGTCGACACCACCCGCGAGAAGGCCTTCCGCCTGCATGGCGACCGCTTCCTCGACCTCTCTGGGCGGCAGGTCCCAACCGTGATCGCGGATGACACCCAAGACAAAGCGGCGGCGGCCGCGGCCCGGCACCGAGTCCACTGCCTCGCAAGCGATCTGGGCTGCGGCGAAATTGATGTAGAAGGCTTGATCCGCGCAGCCCTGCCGCTCCAAGGACAAGGGCGACGCGGCAAGCGCGTTGGTGCGAATGACGTCCGCGCCGGCCCTAAGGTAGGCTTCGTGCACCTCGCGCACCAAGCGTGCGCGGGTCAGATTCAGAAGCTCATAGCAGTCGCCGGTTCCAAAAAGATCGCGCTTTTCGTCCAGATCCGCGCCCTGGAATTGCCGCGCGAGCGAGCCGTCGGTGAGAAGAACGCGCTGATCGAGCGCTTCGATGAGGGTGCGCATGTCTAAGCCGCCCTTTCCAAGTTTGGCCGCAAGCCGAGCGTCCGGCAAATGGCATGAGTGAGAGAAGCACGGTTGAGCGTGTAGAAATGGAACTGCGTGATGCCTTCGGTTCTCAGGCGGCCGCAGATCTCGCTGGCAGTGGTCACCGCCACCAGATCCTGCGTTTCGCTATCCAGCCCCTCGAAGCGCTGGGCAAGCCACGCAGGGATGCGCGCACCGCATTTCCGGCTGAAGGTGGCGACCTTCTCGAAATCGAAAACCGGCAAGATCCCCGGCACGATGGCCTGTTCGATCCCCGCGCGCGCCGCGCGGTCGCGGAAACGCAGGAAAGCCTCGGGCTCGAAGAAGTATTGGGTGATTGCCCGCGCAGCGCCGGCATCCAGCTTGCGCTTCAAATGTTCGATATCGGCCGCGGGCGAGGAGGCTTCCGGATGCACCTCCGGATAAGCACCCACCGAGATGTCGAAATCTCCGAGCCGCCGCAGTCCGGCCACCAAATCGACCGCACTGGCATAGCCCCGCGGATGCGCCTGGAAGGGGTCGCCGATCCGTGGCATGTCACCACGCAGCGCGACAAAGCGGCGAACGCCGATTTTCGCCCAAGCCAGAACGGTCTCTTCGATCTCGGTTCGGCTTGCGCCAACACAGGTTAGGTGAGCGGCGACATCCAGATCCCCGCGGGCAAGCAAGTGGCGCAGGGTGCGGTCGCTCCGGTCTCTCGAACCGCCGCCGGCACCATAAGTCACCGTTACGAACTCCGGCCCAAGCGGGGCCAAGCGGTCCACCGTGTCGAGCAATCCCGGCTCGGCGTCCCGAGTCACCGGCGGAAAGAACTCAAAGGAAACTCTGGGAATCGAATTGGGCCTACCTGTCATTGTTCTCCCCCAGCTTGTGTTTGGCTCCGCGGTTCCTCAAGGTCGTTGGCGGGCCGCTGGCCGCGCCAGATACAGACAGTGATCTCCCCGCCGCTCAAGCGCACTGCCGGATCCACCAGCAGGCCGGCCGCGCGGAAATCCCCCATAATCCGGCTTTCGGAAAATCCGAGCCAGCGGTGCGCGTGCAGCTCGCGGAGCTCGCTGCGCTCATGCTCCTCGAAATCCACCACCAGCAAGCGCCCGCCCGGGCGCAGTACCCGCGCGCATTCGCCAATGGCCGCCTCGGGGCGTTCGGCGTAGTGCAGAACCATATGCAAGGTCACCACGTCGAAACTCGCGTTCGCGTAGGGCAGTTTGGTCATCTCCGCGTGTCGCACGTGACAATGGCGCAGGCCCTCGCGGAAGATCCGGGCCCGCGCCACATTGAGCATGTCCCTTGAACGGTCTACGCCGACCCCATTATCGATGGTATCGGCAAGCAAGCTCAGGACG
>JARFRB010000076.1 GCA_029287455.1 Pelagibius litoralis
AGCTTTCCCGCCATCGTGCTATCCCCTCGCCGGATTTCCGCGCGCCACAAAAAGTCCCACAAAAAGTCCCACACTTCCGCGCGGCTGCACGCGGACGCTGGCGAACCACGATGAATGAGCCCGTCTGAAAAAAGTCTTAATTTCTGATGCTTAGCTCTAAGATACGGTCGACTACGGTTATCAGCGAACTGGGGGCTGGCGGAGGGGGAGGGATTCGAACCCTCGAAGGCCTTGCGACCTTAACGGTTTTCGAGACCGTCCCGTTCAACCACTCCGGCACCCCTCCGCCGGGGTCGGGGCCGGCTCGCGTGGCCGGCCCGGAAGCGCGAAGGCGCGGAAATTATCCTACGCACCGGCTCCCCGCAAGCCCTCCAGCGGCCTTCGGCATCCTTGGTCTTTTCCCCACCCTTGGCCCGTGGCGGGCCTACCGCCTATATAACATCTATGTCGCCGAAACATGAAAACGCGCCGGGCGGCCTGCCGGCCATTCCTCACCACCAGGTCGCCGAGGCGGATTGGCCGCTCGCGTTGCTTGATCTCGAGATCGCGCGAGCGCGTGTGTTGCTGACGAGCGCCACACGGCTGGTGCCCAGCCCATTTATCGCCCTTGGTGATCGCGTGTCCCGGCGCTGGCTCTCGCGCGGCGATAACCGCTATCTCGGTGAGATCGACGCAATTGGCCACCGGATCGGCCGGGCAGGGGCCTGCTTTCTCAACGTCAGCTACGAGTGGGGCTGCACGTCGCGCAGCGGGGCCAGCCCGGACGGCGCAGGTGCGCAGTTGCTGCGTGTGCTGGATTGGCCCCATCAGGGGATCGGACAGAACGTCGTCGCGCTCACTGTCGATAGCCCGCTGGGGGCTTGGACAAATTTGACCTGGCCGGGTTTCGCCGGCGTCATTCAGGCCAGTGCTCCGGGCCGGTTCGCGGCTGCTTTCAACCAGGCGCCCATGAACACACCGACGGGCGTCCTGGCGACCGATTGGCTGGCGGCGCGGATGAAGCTTTGGGGGCAGCGCGGCCTGCCACCGGCGCATCTGCTGCGAGAGGTCTTCGAGACAGCGGCGAATTTCGCCGAAGCCCGCCAGATGCTGAAGGAGCGGCCCATCGCCGCTCCGGCTATTTTCATTCTCAGTGGCGTCAGGCCCGAGGAAGGCTGTGTGATCGAGCGGCTGGAAACCCAGGCGGTGGTGCACCGTTCCCCGGCGGTTGCCGCGAACCATTGGCTCGGGCGCGATTGGTCCGGCCGTTCGCGCGGCGATGACAGCCATGGACGCGCCCGCGGCCTTTCTAGCGTGCATGCCGATTTCTCTCGGCCGTTCGATTGGCTCGTGCCGCCGGTATTGAACCGCTTTACCCGTCTTGTGATGCTCGCGGAGCCTGCCAGTGGGCGCCTGGCGGCCCAAGGTTGGGAGCCGGAGGGCGTTGCCACGGAGGTTTTACGGATCGACGAGCCGCCCTCGGCGGCTGCGGCGCAGTAAATCCTTTTCGATTTGGCCCGGCAGGCGGTGCAATCCCGTTGACAGCGGGCGCGGCAAACGTATAGTGCGCGTTCTCGTGCGGGCCCTGGGCGCGCGCGACCGGTATTTCCGACTGAATACGACGGGTTCGAGAAAATGTACGCAGTCATCAAGACGGGCGGCAAGCAATACAAGGTCGCCGAAGGCGATTTGCTAGTTGTCGAGAAGCTTTCCGGCGCCGAAGGGGATAAGCTCTCCTTCGAAGAGGTGCTGATGCTTGGCGGGGATGCAGGCGTCACCCTGGGCTCTCCGCACGTCGAGGGGGCCAGCGTGGCCGCCGAGGTGGTGGAGCAAGGCCGGGGCGAGAAAATCATTGTCTTCAAGAAGAACCGCCGCAAGCACTACCGCCGGCGCAACGGCCATCGCCAGCTGCAGACGACGGTGCGCATCACGGACATTCTGACCGGAGCGAAACCGGCGAAGAAAGCCAAGGCTGCTAAGAAGGCAGAGCCAAAGGCAGACGCTGAAGCGACCGAAGCGGCCGCGCCGAGCGAAGAGAAAAGCGAGGAGTAACGCGCCATGGCCCATAAGAAAGCAGGCGGCAGCTCACGCAACGGCCGGGATTCCGCGGGCCGGCGCCTGGGCGTCAAGAAATTCGGCGGCGAAGCGGTGATTCCCGGGAACATCATCATTCGTCAGCGGGGCACCAAATGGCGGCCCGGCGAGAATGTGGGTTTAGGCAAGGATCATACGATTTTTGCCCTGGTTGAAGGCAAGGTCGCGTTCAAGACGCGGGCCGGCGGCCGCACCTATGTTTCGGTTGAGCCTGTGGCCGCCCAAGCGGCGGCGGAGCCGGCGGAATAGGGCGGACCCGACCGCCACTTCAGTCTTCGGAAGGGGAATGGCTTGCCGTTCCCCTTTATCGTTTCCGGGACCCGAGATCGTGCCGAGGTCGTGAAGGCCAATCGTTATGAAGTTTCTCGATGAAGCGAAAATCTATCTCAGCAGCGGCGGCGGGGGGAACGGCTGCGTTTCCTTCCGGCGGGAGAAGTTCATCGAGTACGGTGGCCCCAATGGCGGCGACGGCGGGCGCGGTGGTGACGTTTTCGTGGAGGCGGTGGAGGGTCTCAACACCCTGATCGACTTCCGTTACCGCCAGCATTTCCGGGCGGAGCGCGGCAAGGACGGGCAGGGGCAGGATCGCCATGGCGCGGCTGGAAAGCCTCTTTCGATCCGCGTGCCGGTCGGGACTCAGGTTCTGGCCGACGATAAGGAAACCGTACTTGCCGATCTGACCGAGGTGGGTCAGCGGGTGCGTCTCGCGAAGGGCGGGGACGGGGGGTTCGGCAACAGCCATTTCAAATCCTCCACAAATCGGGCGCCGCGCCGTGCCCTGCCGGGCTGGCCCGGCGAGGAACATTGGATTTGGCTGCGTTTGAAGCTGATCGCGGATGCCGGTCTGGTGGGACTGCCGAACGCGGGCAAGTCGACCTTCTTGGCGGCGGTCAGCCGGGCGCGGCCCAAGATCGCCGACTATCCCTTCACCACACTTCATCCCAACCTGGGCGTGGTGGGAGTCGACGATACGGAGTTCGTTCTCGCCGATATTCCAGGCTTGATCGAGGGCGCTCATGAGGGAGCAGGCCTTGGCGACCGCTTCCTGGGCCATGTGGAACGCTGCGGTGTTCTGTTGCACCTGATCGACGGCACTCAGGAGGACCCGGCCGCGGCCTACCGGACCGTGCGCCGGGAACTTGAGGCCTACGGCGCCATGCTGGCGGAAAAGCCGGAGATCGTGGCTCTGAACAAGATCGACGCCCTCTTGCCCGAGGACCGGGCGGCGCGCGCCGCCGCCCTGGGCGAGGCGTGCGGGCAAGAACCTCGTCTGGTCTCCGGCGCTAGCGGGCAAGGCGTGCGCGACCTGCTGCGCGCCCTCATGGCCCATGTCCAAGCCGAGCGGGCGGCCCGTGAAGCCCTCGAGTCGGCCGACGGTGCGCCTGTCGAGGCGGGCTGGCGGCCATGACTCTCGCCGAGACCATGTGTGCCTCCCGCCGCCACCTCGACGCTGCCCGCAGGGTCGTTGTGAAGGTCGGCTCGGCCTTGCTCGTGGAGCAAACGAGCGGTGATTTGTGCCGGGAATGGCTTTGGGCGCTCGCGGATGACCTGGCGGCGCTGCGGGCAGAGGGTAAGGAGGTCATCGTGGTGTCCTCCGGCGCCATTGCCGTGGGGCGTCAATCCCTCGGGCTTTCCCGTGGCAAGCTGAAGCTGGAGCAGCAGCAGGCGGCGGCGGCGACCGGTCAAATCCGCCTCGCCCATGCTTACGAAGAGGCCTTGGCCCGCCACGGCATCACGGTCGCGCAAGTCCTTCTTACTCTCGAGGACACGGAGGAGCGGCGGCGGCATCTGAACGCGCGCGGCACACTCGCCACGCTGCTTAAGTGCGGCGCCGTTCCGATGATCAACGAAAACGACACTGTCGCCACCAGCGAGATCCGCTTCGGCGACAACGACCGCCTGGCCGCGCGGGTGGCGGCCATGACCAACGCCGATGCGCTGGTATTGCTATCCGATATCGATGGGCTCTACAGCGGAGATCCCCGCCGCGATCGGGCGGCGCGGCACTTGCCGGAAGTCGAGGAACTCACGCCGGAAATCGAGGCCATGGCCGGAGAGGCGCCGCCGGGATATTCCTCGGGCGGCATGGTGACCAAGCTCGTTGCCGCGCGCATCGCCACCGCCGCCGGCTGCCAGATGGTGATCGCCGACGGCCGGCGCGCGCATCCGCTGAAGGCTCTGCGCGAAGGTGCGCGCTGCACATGGTTTCTCTCGAAGGTCGAGCCGCGCGCTGCCCGCAAGAAATGGATCGCGGGCAGCTTGAAACCGGCTGGCAGCCTGACCGTGGACGAGGGCGCCAAACGTGCCTTGACCGCCGGCAAATCGCTGTTGCCCGCGGGGGTTCTTGCCGTGGAAGGACGGTTCGGGCGAGGGGGCGCGGTCTTGATCCGCGACCGCAAGGGCGTCGAGGTGGCCCGGGGCCTTTCGGCCTATGCCTCCGATGATGCCGCGCGGATCATCGGCCATAACAGCAAGGACATCGAAAAACTGCTGGGGTATCGTGGGCGGGAGGAATTGGTGCATCGCGACGATTTGGTGCTCTCCTAAGCTGATTTCGAGGAAGTTGGGCTCATGCAAGCTGAAGCTATTCTGAAAACCGAGGCGCCTCGCGACCTAGCCGAGGAGATGACGGCCCTCGGCCGGGCGGCGCGCGAGGCGGCGGACGCCTTGGCCAAGGCGTCCACGGAGAGCAAGAACGCGGCGCTCGACGCGGCTGCATCGGCAATTGATGCGCACACCGACGAAATCTTGGAGGCCAACCACCGCGATATGGAGGCGGCGCGCGACAAGGGCCTCACCCCGGCGATGCTCGACCGCCTGGAATTGAACGAGGCGCGGATCGCCGCCATGGCGACGGGTCTGCGCGAGATCGTCGCGCTGCCGGACCCCATTGGCCGTGTCTTGGCGGAGTGGGACCGGCCCAACGGCCTGCGCATTTCGCGGGTATCGGTGCCGCTCGGTGTCATCGGGATCATCTACGAAAGCCGCCCGAACGTAACCGCCGACGCCGGTGGGCTTTGCCTGAAAGCCGGAAACGCCGCGATTCTTCGCGGGGGGTCGGAATCGTTCCACTCCTCGGGCGCCATTCTGGAGTGCCTGAGGACGGGATTGCGCGCGGCTGGCCTTCCGGCGAACGCGGTCCAGCGGCCCCACACCCGTGACCGGGCGGCGGTGGGCCTGCTGCTTGGCATGAGCGAGTATGTCGACGTCATCATTCCCCGCGGCGGCCGCGGGCTGGTGGAACGCGTCTTCAACGAAAGCCGTGTGCCGGTTCTGGCGCATTTGGAGGGCATCTGCCACACCTATCTGCATGAACGCGCCGACCTGGAAAAGGCGCGGCGCATTGTCGTTAACGCGAAGCTGCGCCGGACCGGTGTTTGTGGCGCCACCGAGACACTTTTGGTGGATGCGGCTGCCGCCGAAGCCCTTTTGCCGCCGATTCTGGCGGATCTTCGGGCGGCGGGCTGCGAGGTGCGGGGCGACCGGCGCGTTCAAGCACTTTCCAGCGAGGTGCTGCCGGCCGCGAATGACGATTGGGGCAAGGAGTTTTTGGCCCCGATCCTTGCGGTGCGCGTGGTCTCGGGACTCGACGAAGCCATGGAGCATATCGCCCGCCATGGGTCGCACCATACGGAGTCGATCGTCACAGAGGACGAGGAGGCGGCCGAGCGGTTTCTGGCGACCGTGGATTCCGGTATCGTCATGCACAATGCCTCGACCCAGTTCGCCGATGGGGGCGAGTTCGGCATGGGGGCCGAGATCGGAATCTCTACCGGAAAGCTGCACGCACGTGGCCCGGTGGGATGCGAAGAGCTGACCAGCTACAAGTATCTGGTTCGCGGAAGCGGTCAGATCCGGCCCTAGACGCCCTTCTTGGTGCTCTTGACGTGACACGCAGCAGTTTTCGTCAATTGACCCCCGCCCAGCTTGCCACCGGGCTTGGAGGGCGTTTGCCCCGAGGCGGGATGCGGATCGGTCTGCTCGGCGGCTCCTTCAATCCGGCGCATCAAGGTCATGTGCACATCTCTCATGAAGCGATCAAACGTCTGAATTTGCAGGAAATTTGGTGGCTCGTTAGCCCGCAAAATCCGCTCAAGCCAACTTCGGGAATGGCGGCCTTCGCGGAGCGCCTCGCGTCCGCTTCGGCTGTGGCCCGCGATCCGCGGATCCGGGTGACCGGGATCGAGGCGGCGTTCGGAACCCGCACAACCGCAGATACGCTCAAAACACTCCATCACCACCTACCTGAGGTAAGTTTCGTGTGGCTGATGGGGGCGGACAACCTCATTCAGATCGACCGTTGGGCACGATGGCAGGAAATCTTTAACACCACCGCCGTTGCGGTTTTCGCCAGACCCACTTATTCTTTGAGGGCGTTGTCCGCCAAGGCTGCGCGCCGGTTTGCTCGTAGGCGGATCAAGACGCGCGCGTCGCGTCGCTTGCCGCTGGAGCGGCCGCCCGCTTGGGTTTTCTTGCCGATCCGGCTGGATCCCACCTCGGCAACAGCGCTTCGCGCGAACCGCGAAGGCCAGTGACCGAGACGCTAGCCAAGGGGATGCGCGAAGACATTGGCTAGGGCCGTTGGCGGGCTTGCGCCATAGGCTCGCAACACAGGAGATTGAAAGCCATACTCACAAAAACCACGGCGCATAGCGCCAATTCGGAGGCCGCCGCTCTCATCGAAACGGTGAGCCCCGATCCCGAGAGCCTGGTCGAGGTCGTGCGGAGCTCTCTAGAAGACGATAAAGCCGAGAATATCGTCGTGATCGACCTCTCCGAAAAGAGCACAATCGCGGACTACATGGTGATCGCTAGCGGGCGTTCGGCCCGTCAAGTCGCGGCCATGGCCGAGCACCTTCAGCAAAAGCTGAAGGCAAGCGGCGCCGCGCGCGTCCGGGCGGAGGGGCTGGCCACCTGCGACTGGGTGCTGATCGACGCCGGCGACGCCATCATCCACCTCTTTCGGCCGGAAGTTCGCGACTTCTACAATCTGGAAAAAATGTGGGGCGTGGAGTTGCCGAGCCGTCCGACCCCGCAAGCTTGAGGCCGCGCTAGCCATTCCATCGGCCGGCCGCCACTGGGAAAGAAATTCGCCGGTGGCCGGGGCCAGGGTGGGCCCGATCCGGCACTTTGCCGCCGTGAGGCTGGAGAGTGCCGCCCACTCATCACGTGCCGCCCACAATAGCCTGTCACCCCCCAATTACTTGGCCTGCCCAATCACTTGGTGCGTTGGCCGACGAGAGGCGTGAACTCCGACACGATCTTTCGATAGAGATCGGCCTTGAAAGGCACAATTAAGTCGGGCAGTTCAGCGATGGGGCTCCAACGCCACTGGCTGAACTCGGCGTGCGGCCCGGCGATGTCGATATCTCGGTCGTGGCCCAAGAAGCGCATGGCAAACCACTTCTGCCGTTGCCCCCGATAGCGCCCCTTCCAAATCTTGGGCACCAGGTCCAGCGGCAGGTCGTAATCCAGCCAATTGTCGGTTTCGGCGAGGATTTCCGCGTCGTTGGTGCCGATTTCTTCCTTGAGCTCTCGGAAGGCGGCGTCACGCGGTGCCTCGCCCTTGTCGATTCCTCCTTGCGGCATCTGCCAGGCCTCGGCCCGCATGTCCAACCGTTGCGCCACGAAGACCTGATCCTCCCGATTGAGAAGAAGGACCCCGACGCCCAAACGATAGGGCAGGCGCGCGGCTGCGGTTGCATCGATCGTGCCGCGTGCCTTGGGGTTATAGCTTGACGATTGTTTCTTTTTGCTCACTCCGGGGCTGCCCTCTCCGCCGTCTCGTCTTCCGCATCGAGGCTCCGCGCGGCCGCCGATACCGGGGCCAAGACCAAGCCTTTCGCCTCAAGCGCCGCGATCCAAGCCTCTAGCCGCTCCAAACTCACGGGAAACGGTCGCGCGATCACGATGGCGGCGCCCCGGGCCGTGGCAACTTGCTCCACACGTACTAACCGAGCGTCGATCGCTTGCGCGCTTGCAAGCTTATCGTCGATCGGGGTCTCGGAGAAGACCAGCGGCGATTGACCTTGATCCGCGGGCCCCTGCGGCTTACGCCTTCCTCCACTCCCGTTATCCACGAAAATGAGCCCGCGGGACGCTATCTCGTCCAAAATTGGACCGATATCGCTAGGGGAAGCGAGGAACCGCGACCCCATGCTGGCCACCAGGCCGATGGCCTCTTCGCCTCGCCCAAGTATCCAGGCCAAGCTGTCGAGATTCTGCTGGCTGCCGAACTGGGTACGCAGCGCGCGTGGGCCGGGGTCTCCCTCCACGGTGCTCCTGGGTTCCATCGGCAAATCCAGAAGCACCTCGTGGCCACTGCTCCGGGCTTGAGCCATCCAATCCCTAGTCTTGTCGCCATAGGGATTGAAAGACAAAGTCACGTCTGGCGGCATCCGCTCGAAGGTCGCGCGGGTTGCCGCGCTGGAGAGGCCGAGATCAACCACGATCACGGCGACGCGGGGACGCTGGAGCGGATCCGAGAAATCACGGGCGTAGCGGCGCCAATGGGGAATCGGAAGCGGCTCGTCCGGCGCGGGCGAAGCGGCACCGACGCCCTCCTCGGGGTTCGTCAGGCCCCCGATCAGCGAAATCGTCGGCACGGGGCCATCGCGATCCTCGGCCGAGAACCAGGAGACGGCCAGAGGCGCCACGAAGAGATAAATCGCCAGGGCTAGCAGACTCAAGCCCAGTGCTGTCCAGGCGACGAAAAGCCAAAACCAGGCCCGCGCGTAGGGGCCGCTACGCTTTGGCTTCCCGTTCAAGTCCTCTGCGCCCGGGCTTGGGGCACGCTATCCCGGGCGTGCCCCCAGGGTTCAGTTGACGGCGCGATTGTTGAACAAGGCGAGACCGCGTAGCAGGTCGATCGCGCGCGCCAGCTGATAATCCTCCAAGGCGACGTCGCCGGACTGCTCCTCCTCAGCCGCCGCCGGGTCATCGCCCTCCCCATCGTTGTCGAGCCGGCCTCTCAGGTCAGCTTCGCTGCGGGCTGGGCCGGTCTGCAGGGATTCCAGCTTCGCCCGCTCGACGATGATGTCCGGATCGATGCCTTTAGCCTGGATCGAGCGGCCGCTGGGGGTGTAGTAGCGTGCCGTGGTCAACCGCATCGCACCGTGGGCGCCCAAGGGCACAACAGTTTGAACTGATCCCTTGCCGAAGGATTTCGTCCCCATGATCACCGCGCGGCGGTGGTCTTGCAGGGCGCCCGCGACGATCTCGGAAGCGGACGCTGAGCCGCCGTTGATAAGCACCACCATCGGCAGGCCATCGGCCAAGTCGCCGGGGCTGGCGTTCCGCCGCTGAGAATCTTCCGTGAAGCGGCCGCGCGTGGATACGATCTCGCCCCGTTCCAAGAACGAGTCGGACACGTTGATCGCTTCCTCAAGCAGGCCGCCGGGATTGTTTCTGAGATCGAGCACAATACCCTGCAGTTGATCGCCCAAATCCTCCTTCAAGTCGCTGATGGCATCGGTCAAGCCGACGGTGGTTTGTTCGTTGAAGGAGGTGATCCGCACGTAACCGATGTCGCCTTCCACCCGGTGGCGGACCGATTTCACTGTGATGATCGCCCTGGTGATCGTGACATCGAACGGCTCTTGTTCGCCGCGCCGGATTGTCACCCGGATATCCGTACCGACCGGCCCGCGCATGCGGTCGACGGCGTCGTTCAGGTTCAAGCCCAGAACCGGCTCTTCGTCGAGATGGGTGATGAGATCGCCTGCCTGGACCCCTGCCCGGAAAGCCGGGGTTTCATCGATGGGCGAGACCACCTTGACGTAGCCGTTTTCCATGGTCACTTCAATGCCGAGGCCGCCAAACTCGCCCCGGGTTTGAACTTGCATGTCCTGGAAGCTGTCGGCGTCGAGATAGCTGGAGTGCGGGTCCAGGCTCGTCAGCATTCCCCGGATCGCCGCCTCGACGAGCTCTTCGTCGGTCACTTCCTCCACGTAGTCGGCGCGCACACGCTCGAATACGTCCCCAAACAGCTTCAGTTGCCGATACGTATCGGTGTTGTCGCTCGCGGGCACGGTGAGGGGCACCGCCACCAAGACAGCGGCCGCAGCCGCGATTTTCAATAATTTCATTAGCCTTTTGCCTTATCGTCGCTCGCCATTAACCAAGGATCCGGGTCAACCGGTTGTCCAGCTTGACGTAGTTCCAGGTAGAGCCGCGTCTCGCCGCTCTGACCTCCCAACGCCCCCACCGGCTCGCCGGCGAGCACCCATTGGCCTACTACCGCATCCACGCGGTTCATACCAGCCATTAGACTATGATATCGGCCGTCGTGTTCGATGATCAAGATGAGCCCGTATCTGCGAAACCGGCCCACATAGACCACTTGGCCGTCATAGGGCGCGACAACCTGCCCTCCCGGCCGGCCGGTAATCACCAGGCCCTTGGATTCAGTATCGAATCCGGCATCGTTCTGCTCACCGAAGCCGACGATGACGTTTCCCCGAATTGGGGGGACGAGTCCGGGGGCGGCATTGGGAAAGGCGCGGACGTCCGCCGGCCTGCGCAAGCTGGGCGCCTTGGCCGGCCCGCTTTCGGCGCCGTCGCGCGGCAGGGCCGCCTGCTGATGCTCCCGCGGCACGAGGGAGGCTTGGTCGCTGGGCTCTGACTGGACCCGCGCTTGCTCCGAGGCCCGTCGCTCCTGTTCCGCCCTCGCTTCCGCCGCCAAGCGGGCTGCCTGCTGCCAGCGTTCCGCCTCGGAGCGCCGCCGAGCCGCATCGGCTTCAAGGCGGGCGATGAAGTCCTTGAGATCGGCCGCTTGGGCGGCCAGGGCTTGGGCCTGGCGCTCCTGATTGCCGCGCTCGCTCTGGGTGCTCTTGAAGAGTGCTTGCTTGCGATCGGCCAGTTCCGTCAGGCGCTGCTGTTCGGCGTCAAGATCGGTCGCCGCCTCCGCGACTTCCGCCCGTTTCCGGTCGATTTCCTCTCTTAGGGCCGCCAGGCCGTCGAGTTCGCGCTGCAGGGCCGCTGCGCGGGTTTCAAGCTCGCTGGCTACGCTGCCTAGAAGCGCCGCTGTGCGAAGCCGGTCCAGCATATGGCCGGAGCCGGCCAAGGCACTTTCCGGCGGTTGTAGTGCGATGCGCTGCAGGGCCATCACAATCGCGTTTAAGCGCTCCCGCTGCGCGCCCAAACCGAGGGATTTGCGCCCCTCCTCCACCGCCAGGATCGCGAGTAGCGCTTCGCTGTCGATCAAGCGGCTTTCAATGTCCTGAGCCCTCCGCGCGGCGGCAACGCTCTCGCGCCTTAAATCGGCGAACTCGCGTTCCAGGGCTTCCGCCTTTCGCGCCAATTCCGCGCCGCGTGCCTGCTCTTCCTCGATTCGGCGCTCCAACTCCTCAAGTTCACTGCGGTCTTGCGCTTCGGCTGGGAGCACGAGAATGACAGCCAGCAACAGCGGCCAGAACCGGAGGATTTTGGATACGGTGGCGTTCGACGCGGCCATGGGCTTGTTTATATGCCGGCGGTTCGGATTGGGAAAGGATCGTGGGCACCTTCTTCAGCCGCGATGGTAGGGGTGCCCCGCCAGGATCGAAGCGGCCCTGTAGAGTTGCTCGGCCAGCATGCCCCTGACCAGCAGATGCGGCCAGGTCATGGGGCCAAGAGAGACGATCCGGTCGGCTTGGGACTTCAGGGAAGGCGCGAGGCCCGCCGCTCCGCCGATCAAGAAAGCCACCTCCCGGCAGCCCGAGTCCCGCCAGTCGCCGAGCATCTTTGCAAAGCCGGCGCTGTCCAGGGCCCTGCCGCCTTCGTCCAGTGCCACGACTTTGGCGCCTTTGCCTATGGCGGCGGTGAGCAGTTCCGCTTCGCGGGCCTTGAGCTCGACCGGGGGGAGTTGGCGCTTCTCCTCCAGCTCCGTCAGCGCCAAAGGTCCCAAAGGACCGTTGTCGAGGCGCCCGGCGTAGAGATCAAAAAGCTCTCGATAAGGCCCGGCCTTCCAGCGGCCAATGGATAGAACACTCAAGCGCATGAGGACGTATCGAAAAGTTCCCGCTCATCCCGGGTCCCGCTCCCGCCGCTTGGGCCCCTAGGTGCAGCTGCGCACCGCCGTGGCGGTGGTATCCCGCTAGGCGGCTAATCCGCCGGCGGCGGCCAGCCGTTCGGCGCGGTTGCGCATCAGCTTGTAGGCGCCCCGCGAAACCCAATCCACATAGCGTCGCTTTGGGTCGAGTCCCGCCGCCTTACAAATCATGGCCGCGGCATGCTGCACGTGCTTCTGGCGATAAACCGCGTAGGCGCGGCCCATATAGGCAGCACTCCATGTCTTCCGGTCGTAGGGCTCGTCAGGGGCAGCATTGGCGGCATAGAAGGCGTAGGCCAACTCGTCGTCCTCGGTTTCGCGCACCCGCGACATGGCAATCAGCAGGCGCCGGAGCTTGCTGATCTTCTCTTTCTCCAGATATCGGCGGAGATGGGTGTAAAAGAATTTGTAGTGACGCAACTCGTCAGCCGCGATCTTATGGCAAACTGCCCGTAAAACGGGCTCTTCGACCGTGTCGCGCAACGATCCATAGTAGGACGACGTGCCAACCTCCACAATGCAGCGCGCCACCAGTTCGCCGGACCGCGAACCTCGCACCGATTGCGTCGCTTCTAGCGGCAGTCGGTAGCCCTCCGTGAATCGCGAAAAAGCCGTGTCGAAGTCAAAGTCCAGGTCAGCCATCTTCGCCCATTGGGCAAGCGCCTCTCCGTGCTGCTCTTCCTCGCGCGCCCATTGCCGGGCCGCCGCTTGAAACTCGGCGTCGTCGAGAAAAACGTTGCAGAGATAAATCGCGTACTCGCCCCCATTGAACTCGACGAGGCTGGCGGCCTTGATGATCTTCAGGATCTCCGGATCGACCTTGGACCCGTCGAAACGCCCCCAAGGGATGTCGTCAAGTGTCCAATGTTTAGATGACATACAGTCCTTTACCTTTATCTGCCCCCAGGCTTTCCGCCGCCCCTAGGGTCGGCCGGACAAGCTGCCTTCCCTCAACATTATCTGCGCGATGAGCCGGCGTTTCGCAAGCGGCAAGGAATCAGGAATTTTCCGACACGGCAAAAGCTCAGCTCTGCAGCGCCCTGAGCATGGCCTCGAAAGTCCCGATCTGCCGCTCCGCCGTTGCCCTCGTCACGTCGTCTTTCGCGTCGGCCAGGTCTTCACGCGAGTTGCGTAGCCGCTGTTCCGTGTCCTGACGGTCGATCTCCGCGAGAGGAAGAGCCGTTTCCGCCAGAACGGTACAGCGCTCGCCGGTAACTTCGGCGAAGCCTCCGGCGACGAAAATCTTCTGACTGACTTCATTGCGCTGGCTGTAGACGCTGATCACGCCTGGGCGCACGTTCGAGATCAGGGGCGCATGGCGTGGCAGGACACCGAAATCTCCTTCCTCGCCCGGCACGATGACCATGGCGACCGGTTCGGAAAGCAAGAGCTGCTCCGGTGACACCAGTTCGAATTCGACGGTTTCGGCTGCCATGTTCAGCCCCTGTTCCTATTGGCGGCGGTTCTGATCGATCAGGCGGCTTCAGCGGCGATGCGCTTGGCCTTCTCGATCGCCTCGTCGATCGTGCCGACCATGTAGAAGGCCGCCTCCGGCAGGTGGTCGTAGTCGCCGTCGACAAGCCCCTTGAAGCCCCGGATCGTCTCTTCGAGCGGCACCTGCACACCCGGTGAGCCGGTGAAGACCTGCGCGACGTCGAAGGGCTGTGACAAGAAGCGCTGGATCTTCCGCGCCCGCGCCACGGTCAGCTTGTCTTCTTCCGACAACTCGTCCATGCCCAGAATGGCGATGATGTCCTGCAAGGCCTTGTATTGCTGCAGAGTTTCCTGCACCCGACGGGCGATCGCGTAATGCTCCTCGCCCACGACGGCCGGCTCCAGGATCCGGCTGGTGGAGTCCAAGGGGTCCACGGCCGGATAAATGCCAAGCTCGGCGATTTGCCGCGAAAGCACGGTGGTGGCGTCCAAGTGCGCGAAAGAGGTGGCCGGGGCCGGGTCGGTCAAGTCGTCGGCCGGCACGTAGATGGCCTGCACCGAGGTGATGGACCCCTTCTTCGTGGAGGTAATGCGCTCCTGCAGGGCGCCCATGTCGGTGGCCAGGGTCGGCTGATAGCCCACAGCCGAGGGAATGCGGCCCAGCAATGCCGAGACTTCCGAGCCCGCCTGGGTGAAACGGAAGATGTTGTCCACGAAGAACAGCACGTCCTGGCCTTCATCGTCGCGGAAATATTCCGCAAGCGTCAGGCCGGTTAGGGCGACACGGGCGCGCGCACCGGGCGGCTCGTTCATCTGGCCATAGACCAGAGCCGCCTTCGAGCCTTCCTCGTCGACCTTGATGACCCCAGATTCGATCATTTCGTGGTAGAGGTCGTTACCCTCGCGGGTGCGCTCGCCAACGCCCGCGAAGACCGAATAGCCACCGTGGGTTTTCGCGATATTGTTGATGAGCTCCATGATTAGCACGGTCTTGCCGACGCCCGCGCCGCCGAACAGGCCGATCTTCCCGCCCTTGGCGTAGGGGGCCAGAAGGTCCACGACCTTAATGCCCGTGACCAGGATTTCAGCTTCCGTCGACTGGTCCACGTAGGTCGGCGCACTCTTGTGGATCTGCGCCTTCAGCTTCGTCTCCACCGGGCCGCGCTCGTCCACCGGCTCACCGATGACATTGAGGATGCGGCCCAGGGTTTCCGGGCCGACAGGAACTTCGATCGCGCCGCCGGTATCGGTCACTTCATGGCCGCGCACAAGGCCATCGGTGCCGTCCATGGCGATCGTGCGCACCTGGTTCTCGCCAAGGTGCTGGGCGACCTCCAAGACCAGGCGGTTGCCCTGGTTGTCGGTTTCCAGCGCGTTCAAGATCAGCGGCAGATCGCCTTCGAACTGCACGTCCACTACCGGCCCCATGACCTGGGTGATCTTACCGACGAGGTTCTTCGCCATGGTGTTTCTCCTTCACGTCCCTGCATGCGGCGCCGGCCGCCCGTTCGTCCCGGTGGCGCCTACATCGCCTCCTTCGCGGAGACAATTTCGATGAGTTCCTTGGTAATCGCGGCTTGCCGCGTCCGGTTGTAGACCAGCGTCAGCTTCTTGATCATTTCGCCGGCGTTCCGGGTCGCGTTATCCATCGCGGTCATGCGCGCACCCTGTTCGCTGGCATTGTTTTCCAGCAAGGCGCGGTAGATTTGGACCGAGAGATTACGGGGCAGCAATTCCTGCAGAATGCGCTCCTCTTCCGGCTCGTAGTCGTAGACCGAGCCCACGGTCGTCGTCGCCTCTGCGGCGATTTCGTCTTCCTCAAGCTCGACGGCGGCGAAGGGAATGAGCTGCTGCCGGGTCACGATCTGCGAGATCGCAGACTTGAAGCGGGCATAGATTAAGGTGCAAACGTCGAATTCCCCGGCATCGAACATGGCCATCACGCGGCGACCAAGGTTGTCGGCGGCTTCGAAGGTCAAGCGCGGCTTGCCGATATCCTCGATGGTGTCGATGATCAGGTTCGCGTGATAGCGCTTCAGCTGATCGCGCCCCTTACGGCCGACGCAGAGAATCTTGACGGTCTTGCCGTCCCTCAACAGTTCCTCGACCAGCCGGCGGGACTCGCGCACGATATTGGTGTTGAAGCCGCCGCAAAGACCGCGATCCGCGGTCGCCACCACGACCAAGTGCACCGCTTGGCTCCCGGTGCCCGCCAACAGGCGCGGGCCGTTCTTGGCGTCGGCCATGGAAACTGCCAGGGAGCCAAGCATCCTGCCCATGCGCTCGGCATAGGGGCGCCCGGCTTCGGCTTGCTCCTGCGCGCGGCGAAGTTTCGCCGCCGCGACCATTTTCATGGCCGATGTGATCTTCTGCGTCGACTTGACGCTAGAGATCCGGATGCGGAGATCCTTGAGACTGGGCATGGCGCGCTATTTTCCGCCGGCTGTGGAGGTCAGACGAAGGTCTTGGTGAAGGATTCGAGGAAGGCTTTCAGCGCTTCCTCGCTTTCGGAAGAAAGATCCTTTTCGTCGCGGATGGCCGCGAGCACGTCCGCACCCTTTTCGCGGAACTCGGTCAGGAACTTCTGCTCGAAGTCGGTCACGCGCTCGCGCGGCAAGCCGTCGAGATATCCGCGCACCCCGGCGTAGATCGCGACCACCTGCTCCTCAACGGGCAGAGGTTTGTATTGGGGCTGCTTCAGCAGTTCCGTGAGGCGCGCGCCGCGGTTCAAGAGCCGCTGGGTCGCCGCGTCCAGGTCGGAGGCGAACTGGGCGAAGGCTTCCATTTCGCGGTACTGGGCCAATTCCAGCTTGATGGTGCCGGCGACCTTCTTCATCGCCTTGATCTGGGCCGCCGAGCCGACGCGGCTGACCGAAAGGCCAACGTTCACCGCCGGGCGGATGCCCTTATAGAACAAGCCGGTCTCGAGGAAGATCTGGCCGTCGGTGATCGAGATCACGTTGGTCGGGATATAGGCCGACACGTCGCCGGCCTGGGTTTCGATCACCGGCAAGGCGGTGAGCGAGCCCGAGCCGCTTTCCTCGTTCATCTTCGCCGCGCGCTCCAGCAAGCGCGAGTGCAGGTAGAAGACATCGCCCGGGTAGGCTTCGCGGCCCGGCGGGCGGCGCAGCAGCAAGGACATCTGGCGGTAGGACACTGCCTGCTTCGACAAATCGTCGTAGCAGATCACGGCGTGCATGCCGTTGTCCCGGAAGAACTCGCCCATGGTGCAGCCGGTGTAAGGCGCCAGGAACTGCAAGGGGGCCGGATCCGAGGCGGTGGCGGCGACCACGATGGAATATTCCATCGCGCCGAAGTCCTCCAAGGTCTTCACGAAGCGCGCGACGGAGGAGCGCTTCTGCCCGATCGCCACGTAAATGCAGTAGAGCTTCTGCTTCTCGTCGCCGGTGGCGTTCACGGGCTTCTGATTGATGAAGGTGTCGAGCGCGATGGCGGTCTTGCCGGTCTGACGGTCGCCGATGATCAGTTCGCGCTGGCCACGGCCGATGGGAATCAAGCTGTCGATGGCCTTCAGGCCGGTCTGCATCGGCTCGTGCACCGAGCGGCGGGGGATAATGCCCGGCGCCTTGACTTCCACCCGGCGGCGCTCGGCGTCTTCGATGGGGCCTTTGCCGTCGATCGGGTTGCCCAGGCCGTCCACCACGCGGCCCAGCAGGCCGCGGCCGGTTGGCACGTCCACGATGGCGCCGGTGCGCTTGACGGTGTCGCCTTCCTTAATGCCCCGGTCGTCGCCGAAAATCACCACGCCGACATTGTCGGTCTCCAGGTTCAGCGCCATGCCGGCAATTCCGCCCGGGAATTCCACCAGTTCGCCCGCCTGGACGTTGTCGAGGCCGTAGACGCGGGCCACGCCGTCGCCGACGGAAAGAACTTGGCCAACCTCGGCGACATCCGCCTCGGCTCCGAAGTTCTCGATCTGCTCTTTGAGGATGGCCGAAATCTCGGCGGCGCGGATGTCCATCATCCAACCCCTTTCATGGCGACTTTGAGTCTCTGCAATTTGTTCTTAATCGAAGAGTCGATCATGCGGCTGCCGACGCGGACGACGAGGCCGCCCAGCAAGCTTGGATCGATCTTGATATCCATGTTGATCTTGCCGCCCACCTGCTTTTGCAAGGCTTCGGCGAGCGCGGTCTGCTCCGCCTCGCTGAGCGCGCGGGCGGCGGTGACGTGGGCGGTGACTTCGCCGCGTCGCCGCGCCAGTTCCGCGAGATAGGCGTCGATCATCGCTGGAAACGCGAAAAGCCGACGATTTTCCGCGGTAACCAACGCGAACCGGCGGGTCAGATCGTCCGCCCCCGCTTTGGTCAGGATGGCCTGAATGGCCTCGGTCTGTTGCTCGCGGCTGTAGATCGGGCTGTCCAGCAAGCGCCGAAGGTCGGCACTCTCGCCGATGATCCCTTTCAAGGCGCGCAAATCATCCGCGACAACATCCAGTTTTTTGGCGCTGTCCGCCAGATCGAACAGCGCTGAGGCATAGCGCTCCGCGAGACCGCCGAAAGAGGTGTCAGTACCTGCCAAAACCTAGCTTTCCCCGAGTTCGAACGATGCCCCGCCCCTGTCAGGGCTATCGTACTGGGCCGTTGTGCGGCCATGGTTAGTGTGTCGGCCGAACCAGGCGACCGAACGCGCCCGGTTGGTATCATACGCCCTTTGGCAGCGCAAGCCGACTCAGGCGCGGTTTTCGTCTTCGATGCCTTCCGGCGCGGCTCAAAGGAAGCTGTAGGGGTCGATATCGACGGCCAGCCGCACGCCACCTGCCAGCCGCACCCGCCCTAGCCAGTCGCGCAGCTCGGCCTGCAAGGCGACGTCCCGCCTGGCCTTCACGAGGAAGCGGCGCCGGTGGCGGCCGCGCAGCACGGCCAGGGGCGCCGGGGCCGGGCCCAGGATCTCCAGACCCTCCACGCGAGGCGCCGCGCGGGCGAGGGCCTGTGCCGCCGTGTCCGCCCGCTCGGCATCCGGCGCTGAAAGAATCAGCGCGGCGAGCCGGAAAAACGGTGGCAAGCCGCCACGGCGGCGGCTTGCTGCCTCTTGCTCCAAAAATCGCGCGCGATCGCCCCTCGCCAAGGCCTGCATGACCGGGTGCTCCGGGGCGTGGGTTTGCAGCAAGACGCGCCCAGGCCGCTCCGCGCGCCCCGCTCGCCCGGCCACCTGGTGCAGCAAGTGATAGGTCCGCTCGGTGGCGCGCAGGTCGCCGCCGCTGAGCCCGAGGTCGGCATCCACCACGCCGACCAGGGTCAGAAGCGGGAAATGGTGACCCTTCGCCACGATCTGGGTGCCCACGATGATGTCGACCTCGCGGCGCTGAATCGCCTCGACCGCCTCGGCCGCTGCTTGGGGGCCGTGCAGGGTATCGCTCGACAGGACGGTCATCCGGGCGGCGGGAAACAGGGCCGCGACCTCCTCGGACACCCGTTCGACGCCGGGTCCGCAGGCAACCAGGCTGTCCTCCGCGCCGCAGGCGGGGCATTCGCGCGGCAGCCGCTGGCCGTGGCCACAGTGGTGGCAGGCCAAGCGCCGCACCAGGCGGTGCTCCACGAGCCAGGCGGTGCAGCGCGGACATTCAAGGCGGTGCCCACAGGCGCGGCAGAGGGTCAAGGGGGCGAAACCTCGGCGGTTGAGAAAGAGAAGCGCCTGCTCCTCGCGCTCCAGGGCTTCGGCAATTGCGGTGCGCAGGGGCGGCGAGAGCCACCCCTGACCGGTTTCGATCAGCCTTGGCGGCTTCTCCAAACGAAGATCCACCAGCTCGATCCGGGGCAGCGCCGCACCGCCGTGCCGGTCGGGCAAATGCAGGGCGGCGTACTTGCCCGCTTGTGCGTTCAGCACGGATTCCAGCGAGGGCGTGGCGGAGGCCAGCACGATCGGAAAGCCCCCGATCCGCGCGCGCACCACCGCCATGTCGCGGGCGTGATAGATCACCCCGTCCTCCTGCTTGAAGGCGGCCTCGTGTTCCTCGTCCACCACGATCAGGCCGAGGTTCTCGTAGGGCAGGAACAAGGCCGAGCGCGCGCCGACGACAACCCGTGCGCCGCCGTCCGCCACGGCGCGCCAGGCCGCCCGGCGGCGCGGCGGGCCAAGGTCGCTGTGCCATTCCGCCGGACGCGTGCCGAAGCGCATCTCGAAACGTGCGAGCCACTGGGCGGAAAGCGCGATTTCCGGCAGCATGACAAGCACCTGGCGGCCTTGGGCGAGGGCTGCCGCCACGGCCTCGAAGTAGACCTCGGTCTTGCCCGACCCCGTGACGCCGTCGAGCAGGGTGACGGAAAAGGCATCCTCGGCGACGCGCTGGCGCAATTGCATTGCCGCGCTCTCCTGGCTGGGCGACAGCACAAGCCCCGTCCGCTCCCAATCGGGCGGCGCGAAGGCCGCGCTCGGGGCGGCTTCGACCGCTTCGAGCGCGCCAGTTTTCAGGAGCGACTTCACCACCCCGACGCCGACCCCCGCCTCTTGGGCGAGCTGGCTCGCCGGGCGGGCGAAGCCTTCGGCCGCCAGCTCCAAGACCCGTCGCCGGCCGGGAGTGAGCCTGAGATCGCCCGGCGGTGCCCCGGCGAGGCGCAGCAACAGGCGCGGTTTGGGCGGCTCCAGCGCGGATGGGATGGAAAGCGCCATGCGCAAGACCCCGCCAAGCGGCGCCATGGTGTAGTTCGCCACCCACTCCACGAAGGCGCGTGCCTCGGCGGTGAAAGGCGGAACGCTATAACGCGAGGTTACGGGCTTTAGACGCGCGTCCGGCAGCTCGGGATCCTCGGGTTCCGGGTCCCAGACCACCCCGAGGGATTGCCGGTTTCCGAGAGGCACCGAGACCACATCGCCGATTTCCAGCTCCAGACCTTCGGGCACCGCGTAGCTGTAGAGCGCGCCGAAAGGGACCGGCAGAAGCACCGAGACCCTGCGCAAATGCCCGTCTCCTCCGCGCCAAGCGCCCAGGCCGTCCTCCGGCTGTCCGGTCGGGGCTTGCGGGCTGGTGCTGGCTATGCGGTTGGGCATCGGGTAGACTTACGGTCGAATCCAGCTTGGGTCGGGTTCTGTCGGCCTTGGCTATGGACTAGCATTCCGGTGGCCGGGCCACCAGCACCCCGGTGGCTGTGCCACCAACTTCGCCGAGAGGCCGACATGAAGTTTTTCGTCGACACAGCGGACATCGCCGAGATACGGGACTTGGCCAGCACCGGGCTTGTGGATGGCGTGACCACGAATCCCTCCTTGGTGGCGAAAACCGGGCGGTCCTTCCTGGACGTCATTCGCGAGATTTGCGAGGTGGTGCCGGGTCCGGTGTCGGCGGAGGTTGCGGCGACAGATCACGCGACCATGCTGGCGGAGGGGCGCAAGCTCGCCAAGCTGGCGGACAACGTGGCGGTCAAGGTGCCGCTCACCCCCGATGGTTTGAAGACCTGCAAGGCCTTGAGCGACGAAGGCACGGCCGTGAACGTGACGCTATGCTTCTCCGCCGCGCAAGCCCTGCTCGCCGCAAAGGCGGGAGCGACCTTCATTTCGCCTTTCGTCGGCCGGCTCGACGACGTGGGAAGCGACGGCATGCAGCTCATCGCCGAGATTGTTGAGATCTACGCGGCGCAGCCAAATCTCAAGACCGAGGTCCTGGTTGCCTCGGTGCGCGGACCCGGCCATGTGATCGAGGCCGCCAGGCTTGGGGCCGAGGTGGCCACCTTGCCGCCGGGTGTCTTGCGGCAGATGTTCAACCACCCCCTGACCGATAAGGGCCTGGCCGCGTTTCTGGCCGATTGGGGTAAAACCGGGCAGTCCATCCTGAGCGAGGACGATGAAAGGGAACCGGCAAGACGCAGTGCCTGAAACGGCGGCCGGGCGCGGGTCCGGGACAGCCGCCAAGGCACGGCAAAGAGCCTTGGAAGCGGAAGAGGTTGCGGCCTATCTGCGCCGCCATCCGGACTTTTTCGCCCGCCATCCCGATCTTCTGGACGTCTTGGCGGCCCCTAACCCAAGTCAGGACGATCGGGTCGTGGACCTGCGGGCGGCCATGGTTCAACGCCTGCGCAGCCGCTATGGGGAACTGAAGTCGGCGCACGACGACCTTCTCACCACCGGGCGGGGCAACCTTCACGCCCAAGCGCGGGTGCACGAGGCCGTGCTTGCCCTTCTGGGTGCCCGGTCCTTCGAGCATCTGATTGAATCCATGACCACGGATCTGGCGATCCACCTGGACCTCGACGCCGTGGCGCTATGTGTCGAGCAGGCCATGGACGGATTGCCGCCATCGCGGGTCGGGGGCGTCCTCAGCGTCCCGGTCGGCACGATCGACGACGTTTTGGGAAGCCGGAACGTTCACCTGCTGCAAGGCGAGCGCGACGAGACGGCGACCCTGTTCCAGGGGGCGGCGGGCATCGTCCGCTCCCAGGCTCTGTTGCGCTTGGCGATCAGCCCCGCGACACCGCCCGCCCTGCTGGCGTTGGGCAGCCGTGACGCCGATCACTTCTCGGATGGGCAAGGGACCGAGCTTCTGCTGTTTCTTGGGCACTGTATCGAGCACTTGCTGCGCGCATGGCTGGAACTTCCGGACTGACGGATCTCGCTCTCGCGCCGGACTTGCGCCGCGCGCTCGCCGATTGGCAAGCCTGGTTGGCGCACGAGAAGCGGGTTTCGCCACATACTCGCGACGCCTACGAAAGAGACATCATCGATTTCCTGTCGTTCGCCATCGTGCACGGCGGCGGGCCGCCGTCACTTGAGAGCCTCGCGGCTTTCCGGACGGCGGACTTCCGGGCCTGGCTGGCGGGCCGCGCCAAGCGGGATTTGGCCAAGTCCTCTACAGCGCGCGCGCTTTCCACCTTGCGGAATTTCTTCCGCTGGGCGGGGCGGCGGGGCTTCTTGGACAACGCCGCGCTCGCCAATCTGCGCACGCCGCGCCAGGACCAGCCGGTGCCGAAAGCCTTGACAGCGGCGCAAGCGCGCCAGACCGTTGAGACCGTGGCAGAGCTGAGCGACGATTCCTGGGTCGCGCGCCGGGACACGGCGGTCCTCCTGCTTCTCTACGGTGCTGGCCTGCGGGTCGGGGAGGCTTTGTCGCTGACGGCGGGCGAAGCGCCGAAGCCGGGGCAAGATCGCCTACAAGTGACCGGCAAGGGCCGCAAGCAGCGCCAGGTCCCGCTTCTGCCAAGCATTCCCGAGGCAATTTCCGCCTACATGGCCGTTTGCCCCTATCCCTTCGAGCCGTCGGGCCCATTGTTTCTTGGGAAACGCGGCGGGGCGCTGGGCGCGCGGGCGGTGCAGCTTAAGGTGCAGCAGCTGCGCGGCCTTCTTGGGCTGCCGGACTCCGCGACACCTCATGCCTTGCGCCACTCCTTCGCGACCCATCTGTTGGGTGCGGGCGGCGATTTGCGGGCAATACAGGAACTCCTGGGCCATGCTTCCCTTTCCACCACCCAGCGCTATACCGCAGTGGACGTGACGCGCCTGTTGGAAGTTTACGAGAAAGCCCACCCTCGCGCGAAGGGGTAGCGCCCTGCCCGGGCATCAGTGCTCGCCGCGCAGCCGGTAGAGCAGAATTGGCGCGACCAGGGGGGCTACTGAGAGCAGCGAGAAGCTCAGCGCCCAGGCCACGGCATTTTCCGCGCCGCCACCAAAATCGAGCACCACGCCGAAGGCGAGGGGCGAGAAGATTCCAACACCGAAGCCCAGCAGGGCGTGCACCGCCATGGTGGCACCCTTGCGCTCGGGCTGTGCCGACAGGACCGCCCCGGCGGTCAGCGCTGAGGAGTCCGCCATCACGAAGACGGAATGGGCGACCAGTAGAACGGCGAGAAGCCAAAACGGCCACTGGGTTCCAAAGCCGAACAGCAGGATCAGCCCTCCCGACAGCAGCATGAAAACGGCAATAACGGGCCGCCGGCCGTACTTCAGGGCCGCCTCGTTGCCAAGCACCGAGGCAGGAAGGCCGAGCATCAGTAAGACGCTGGCCGCTTGAGTGGCGGTGAGGCCAAGGAAGCTCGACTGCCCTTGGGCCGCCAGCACGAACACCAGGAAGGCGACGATCCAGCTTCGCCAGCCGAAAAGCTCCCAGATGTGCAGGGCATAGCCGATGTTGTAGGCCAAGGATTCCCGATTGCGCAGGGCCGGGCGCAGGTCCAAGGCGCCGCCGGTGGTCGCGCGCGGCCCGGGCGAGCCTTTCGGAGCGATCGCGATCAGGATGACCGCCCCGAAGGTCAGCGCGCCCGCGACGGCGTAGGATAGGCGCCAGCCGCCTAGTGCCGCGAGCTCGCCGGCCAGAAACACCGAAGCGGCCACGCCGAGCGCGAAGGCGGCGGTGTACCAGGAGATGCCGCGCGCCTGCCAATCCCCGGACAGGCAGTCGGTGAGAAGCCGGAGCCCCACCATATAGGTCCCCGCAAGGCCCACCCCGCCCAAGACCCGGAAAAAGATCGCCCAGGCCACACTGTCCGCGAAGGCGGCGAATCCTAGGGCCGCCAGGCTACCGACCGAAGCCGAGGCGATGTAGATCACCCGGGCGCTCATCCTGTCGGTCAAGGTTACCAGCACCGGTACGGCCGCGATGTAGCCCGCGTAGTAGATGCCGTTGATCCAGCCGGCCTCGGTGCTGGTCAAGGACCAGACGGCTTGGAATTCCGGCAGCAGGGCGGGGAAGGTGGCGTTGCCCGCCATGGACAATAGATGCGCGCAGACGAAGAGCGCGATGGTGGGAATAGGCCGGGCCGGGCGGCTCACGCGCCGCGCCTTGCGCTAGAGATGAATGGGCCGGCCCTCGACCGCCAAGGCCGCTTCCTTGACAGCCTCGTTCAGTGTGGGATGGCCATGGAAGGAGCGCGCCAGGTCCTCCGCCGAGCCGCCGAACTCCATGGCCACGACCACCTCATGGATCAGGTTGCCGGCCTCCGGACCCAGAATGTGGCAGCCCAAAATCCGGTCCGTTGCGGCATCCGCCAGGACCTTCACGAAGCCGTCGGTCATGTTCATGGCCCGTGCGCGCCCGTTAGCGGTGAAGGGGAACTTGCCAACCTTGTAGGCGATGCCCGCTTCCTTGAGCTGTTCCTCGGTTTTCCCGACCGTTGCAACCTCGGGCCAGGTGTAGACGATGCCGGGCACGGTATCGTAGTTCACGTGCCCAGGCAGGCCCGCCAGGCGCTCGGCGAGCGCCACACCTTCTTCCTCGGCCTTGTGGGCCAGCATCGGCCCGGCGATGACGTCACCGATGGCGTGGATGCCCTGCACGTTCGTCGCCAAATGGGCGTTCACCTTCACGCGGCCCCGCTCATCGAGTTCGACCCCGGCCTCGGCGAGGCCTAGGCCCTCGGTGTAGGGTTTGCGGCCAATGGCGACCAGCACCACGTCGGCTTTCAGGTCTTCGGGGTCTCCGCCTTTGGCGGGCTCGAGCGTCAGGCTGACGCCACCCTTGGTGACCTTTGCCCCCGTCACCTTCGTGCCCAACTTGAAGGTCATGCCCTGTTTGCCGAGAATGCGCAGGAAGGTCTTGCCGATCTCGTTGTCCATGCCCGGCACGATGCGGTCAAGGAACTCAACGACCGTGACCTTGGCCCCCAGCCGCTGCCAGACCGATCCCATCTCAAGGCCGATGTAGCCGCCGCCCACCACCACCAGATGCTTCGGCACCTTTCCAAGCGAGAGGGCGCCGGTGGAGGAGACGATCTGCTTTTCGTCGACCTCGATGCCCGGCAAGTCCATATGGGTGGAGCCGGTGGCGATGACGATGTTCTTGGCGGTCACCGTTTCCTTGCCGTCGATCGAAACTTTGTCTTTGCCCTCGATCCGGCCGGTCCCTTTCAGCCAGTCGACCTTGTTCTTCTTGAACAGGAATTCGACACCCTTGACGTTGGCTTCGACCACCTTGTCTTTGTGGGCCAGCATGGTCGGAAGGTCGAGGGAGACCTTGCCGACCTTTACTCCGAAGGAGGCCAGTGCGTGTTCGGCCTCCTCGAACTTCTCCGAGGCCTGCAGCAGGGCCTTCGAGGGGATGCAGCCGATGTTGAGGCAGGTCCCGCCCAAAGTCTCGCGGCTTTCCACGCAGGCCGTCTTCAAGCCGAGCTGGGCGGCGCGAATGGCGCAGACATAACCGCCCGGCCCGCCACCGATCACCACCACGTCGTAGGTCTTGTCACTCATCCTCTCGCCCCCGAAACGGTTCACGTGGGTTATGCTTTTCGCCCTTTGCCCGGCCAGAGCCCCGAACGCCGCCCTTAAAGATCGAGCATCAAGCGTTCGGGATCCTCGAGCACGTCCTTGACACGGACGAGGAAGGTGACCGCTTCGCGCCCGTCCACAATCCGGTGATCGTAGGAGAGCGCCAGATACATCATTGGGCGCACCTCGACCTTGCCGTCAACCGCCATGGGGCGGTCTTGGATCTTATGCAGGCCCAAGATGCCCGATTGCGGCGCGTTCAGGATCGGCGTGGAGAGCAACGACCCGAAGACCCCGCCGTTGGTGATGGTGAAGCTGCCGCCCTGCATTTCTTCCAGGGACAGCTTGCCATCGCGTGCCCGCGCGGCCAGATCGCCCAAGGATTGCTCGATCTCGGCGAAGGACTTGCTGTCGCAATCTCGGATCACCGGAACCATCAAGCCGTTGGGCGTCGAAACGGCCATGCCGATGTCGAAAAACTTGTTGTAAACAATCTCATCGCCATCGATGCGCGCGTTGATGGCCGGAATGTCCTTCAGCGCCTGAACCACGGCCTTCGCGAAGAAGGAGGTGAAGCCAAGCTTCACGCCATGGCGCTTCTCGAAGCTCTCCTTTACCCGGGACCGCAGCGCCATCACCGCACCCATGTCCACCTCGTTGAAGGTGGTCAGCATGGCGGCGGTATTCTGCGCTTCCTTCAGCCGGCGCGCGATGGTTTGGCGCAGCTTGGTCATCCGCACGCGCTCCTCGCGCGGGGCGGTTTGGGCCGGGGTGGCTGCTGAAGGGGTGGGCGCACCGGCCGGTGCTTGCGGCGCGCTCACGCTCGGCTTGGCCTTCATCTCCGCCCGGCCCTCGACGATTGCGATCACGTCATCCTTGATGATGCGGCCTTGCGGGCCGGTTCCGTCAATCCGGTTGGGATCCAAGCCGTGCTCGCTCACCAGGCGCGCCACGGCAGGGGAGAGCGTCATGGCCGACGATGAGGTGGCGCTGCCCGCGAAAGCCCGCAGATCGGCGGCGGTGATGGTGCCGTTCGGGCCGCTGCGCGGTGCCGCGGAGGGATCGAGTGCTGTCTGGACTCCGGATGGTGCGGGCGCTTCGGCCGGGCCCGCAGCGGCCGGCGGGGGCGCGGCTGGTTTCGCGGCCTCCTCCGGGGCGGGGGCGGGTGCCGAGCCGCCGCTGGCGCCGGCAAGTAATGTTCCGAGGATCGCACCCACCTCAACCGTGGCGCCGGCCTCGGCGATCACCTCGCCCAGGACGCCATCTGCGGTCGCGTTGACCTCCAGGGTGACTTTGTCGGTTTCCAGCTCGACGAGGGGATCATCCGTCTTAACCGCTTCGCCAGGCTGCTTGAGCCACTGGGCTACGGTCGCCTCGGTCACCGATTCGCCAAGTTGCGGAACCAAGATTTCCACGGGCGCGCCGCCGGAGACCGGTGCTGGCTCGGCAGGCGCGGGCGCGGCAGGCGCAGCGGGCGCCGGCTTTGCTTCGGTGGGCTCGGCAGCCGGCGGGGCAGGGGCTTTGGCTTGCGCGGGTGCCGCGGCGGCGGCCGCGCCGCCGGCCCCCAAACGGCCCAGAAGCGCACCAACCTCGACGTTGGCGCCCGCTTCCGCCAGAATCTCCGACAGCGTCCCTGCTTCGGTGGCGTTGACCTCCAGCGTGACCTTGTCGGTCTCCAGCTCCACCAGCGGCTCGTCCATGGCCACGGGATCGCCGACCTGCTTGAGCCACTGGGCAACCGTTGCCTCGGTCACGGACTCGCCAAGCGTCGGCACCACGATGTCCACTGCCATATTTGCCTCTTCGTCCTCTGTTTTGGCCAGGTCCCCTGGGGCGTGGCGCGGGAAGCTTGTGTGCTACTCCGCGGCCCGGGGTTTCTTTTTCTTGCGTTGCTCGTCCGCCTTGCGGGTCGCCATGCGGCTGAGCCGGGTCAGGCCCAGGGTCAAGGCCGAGTCCACAAGCTCCGCCTGTTCCACGTGATGGCGCTTGTTCGATCCGGTCGCCGGCGAGGCCGCGGAGCGCCTGCCCGCATAGCGCGGGCGCGGGTTCTTGAAGCCGGCGGCCTCGGCCGCCTCCTCGATGAAGCTTTCCGCGAAGGCCCAGGGGCCCATGTTGCGCGGCTCTTCCTGGCACCAGACCAAGTCGCAGTGGCGATAGGCCTCCAGTTCCTTCACCAAGGCGTCGAAGGGGAAGGGGTAGAGCTGTTCGAGCCGCAGGAAATGCACTTCGCTGGCACCCTTCTTTTCGCGCGCTTCCAGCAGGTCGTAGTAGACCTTACCGCTGCACAGCACGACCTGCTTTGCCTCCTCGGGCGGGCAGGGCAGGGTGTCGCAATGCATCACCCGGTGGAAGCTGGTCTCGCCGCTCATATCCGCGAGCGCCGAGACGCAGCGCTTGTGCCGCAAAAGCGATTTCGGAGTGAAGACAACCAGCGGCTTACGGAAATCCCGGCGCATTTGCCTGCGCAGGACGTGGAAGTAGTTGGCTGGCGTGGTGCAGTTGGCAACCTGAATGTTGTCTTCGGCGCAAAGCTGCAGAAAGCGCTCGATCCGCGCCGAGGAATGCTCGGGCCCCTGGCCTTCGAAACCGTGGGGCAGCAGCATGGTGACGCCGGACATGCGCAGCCACTTGGCTTCGCCGGAGACGATGAACTGATCGATGATGATCTGCGCACCGTTCACGAAATCGCCGAACTGCGCTTCCCAGAGCACCAGCGCCCTTGGTTCCGCCAGGGAGTAGCCATACTCGAAGCCGAGCACGGCGACTTCGCTCAAGGGTGAGTCAACGATCTCCACCTTCGCCTGATCGCTGGACAGGTGTTCCAGCGGCTTATAGATCGCTTCGGTTTCCTGGTCGATGAAGGCCGCGTGCCTTTGGGAGAAGGTTCCGCGATTGGAGTCCTGGCCGGACATGCGGATCGGGTTGCCTTCCAGGGCCAAGGTGCCGAAAGCGAGCGCTTCCGCCGTTGCCCAGTCGACCCCCTCGCCGCTTTCGATCGCCGCGCGCTTGGCGTCAAGCTGGCGAGCGATCTTGCGGTTCAGATTGAAGTCGGCGGGGACCGTGCAGAGTTTGAAGCCGACCTCCTTGAGTTCGTCCATCGGCACGGCCGTGTCGCCGCGCCTGGCGTCGTAGCCCTTGGCGATGCCCATGCCCGACCAAGCACCCTCCAGCCAATCGGCCTTGTTGGGCTTGTAGCCTTTGGAAATCTCGAAATCGCGCTCCAGGCGTTCGTTCCATTCCCCAAGCTGAGCTTGCACCTCGCCCTCGCCGA